>CAZABT010000129.1:0-7174 GCA_964483395.1 uncultured Lachnospiraceae bacterium | reverse complement strand
ATTATAACAGGAGTCCAAAGGATTATGACAGGATTGTCACAGGCGATCTTGGCACAATCGGACGCACTTTGCTCATAGACTTACTCAAGGAGAAAGGTTTTGACATCGACACAGTTCATATGGACTGTGGAATAGAAATTTTTGATGCAGACAAACAGGATACGCATGCGGGCGGTAGTGGCTGTGGATGCTCGGCAGTGACCTTGAGTGCCTATATACTTCGACAAATCAAAAACGGCACATGGAAGAGGGTTCTCTTTGTTCCAACAGGGGCACTGCTTTCCACAGTCAGCTTTAATGAAGGAAAAACGATACCGGGTATAGCGCATGCGGTTGTGTTAGAGATGACCTGAAAAAGGGACTTTGATGTTGAAGATGATTATGCTATACTTCTATTAAAATAAAAGAGCATGGCTCATGAACATAGGATGAGGAGGCAGCAGCTTTGAAAATCATACCTTTGGTAGAAAATACAGTAGCTTCACAGAATCTGATCGCACGCCACGGGCTGTGCTTTTATGTTGAGACCAGAGATCATAAGATGTTGATGGATCTGGGACCAAATGATATTTTTTTACGGAATGCGGCAGCAATGGATATTGATATATCAGAAATTGATATGGTCGTGTTATCCCATGGTCACAGCGATCATGTGGGAGGACTGAAGGCCTTTTTGAGTGAGAATTCCACAGCAAAGATTTATCTGAACCGCAATGTGATGGATCCACATTTTATTAAAGTGGAAGGAATTCCGTGTCCCATTGGCATTGATACGAGCTTGATCAATGAAAAGGATGAGCGGTTTGTATTTACGGATCATTTTACAAAGGTAGATGGTGAAATCACGCTTTTTGCCGGCGTCAATCAACGGAGAGGCTATCCGAAATCCAATGAAGTGATGTATGTCCGTAAAGGAGATAAATTGGTGGTAGACGAGTTTGCTCATGAACAACACATGTTATTGACCAATGGAAAGGAATGGGCACTTCTGACCGGCTGCGCCCATAATGGTATTGCAAACATCCTGGAGCGTGCGGTAGAGGTATGTCAGGAAAAGCCGATACTGGTCATTGGCGGTTTTCATATGTATTATGAACCGACGGATACTTATGAAAGTGATCAGCTGATTGATGAGACGACAGAGGTTCTGGAGGAGTGGGATAAAGCAGCGTTCTATACTTGCCACTGTACAGGCCAGAAGGCTTATAACCGGATGAAGGAAAAGCTGGGAAATCGTCTTCAATACCTGCCGGCAGGCAAGAAGCTGGAATTTTTGGATGAGGTTGAAGGCTACATATTATATTAGCAATTTATTTTGTGATGAGCAGATAGAAAATGTTAGAGATCAAACAGGAGGCAAGACAGTATTAGCCCTCCTGTTTTTGGTACCGGAAACTTAGTTTATAAATTATTAATAAAAGTTTAGAGCCATTCTATTGCATTTGCTATGATTTATGTTTAGATTGATATCAGTACAGTACAGCAGAAATCAATAGAAACAGCATGATAAAATAGCAGATCATAGGATAGCAAAGGGGTATGTGTATATGCGTGAAAAGATGCAAAGATTTATGATTGGCCGATATGGCGTGGATTCATTGAACAAGTTCCTGCTGGGTGTTTCCTTCGTATTGATTCTGGCAGCAACCCTGATCAGATATCCGGTCATTGATCTGCTGGGGCTGGCAGTTTTAATTTATGCATATTTCAGACTGCTGTCTCGGAATATTCAGAAGCGTTATGCTGAAAATGCAGCATATATGCGGATGACAGCCGGTATTAGAAAATTTTTCAATAACAAAAAAACACATGCTATGCAATTTAAAACACACAAGTTCTTCAGATGTCCGACCTGTCATCAGGATATCCGAGTTCCGCGGGGGAAGGGGCAGATCAGGATTACGTGCCCGAAGTGCCGCTGTGAGTTTGAACGGCGGACATGATACATCAGACAGTGCGAAAGTGAGGCAGTATGCGGCTGGCTTTCGGCAGAAGAAGATTAAAGGAGATTACGGTTGTTTGGGTATATTGTAACGAATAAAAAAGAATTGAAGCCGGAAGACAGTAAGCGTTATCAGGCATTTTACTGCGGTTTGTGCCGAGCATTGAAGGAGCGGTATGGCAAAGCAGGACAGGTGACGTTGAACTATGATATGACGTTTTTGACCATTCTTCTAAATGCCCTGTATGAACCGAAGCTGCGGGAGGAAAGGCATGCCTGCATCGTTCATCCGACCAAGCTGCATGATATGTATTTGAATGAGGTCACGGATTATACATCAGATATGGGAGTTCTTCTGTCCTATTATAATCTTATGGATGACTGGAAGGATGACTGTAATGCAAAGAGTAAGGCATTGGCAAAATTGCTTGAACAGCATTATGCTGCACTGAGAGAGTGGCATCCAAGACAGGTCAGAGCGGTGGAGGAGTATGTCAGAGAACTGACAGCTTGTGAAACGGAAGGTGATTACAGTCTGGATCGGGCTGCAGGCCTTACGGGTACGATGATGGCTGAGATCATGGTCTGGAAGGAAGATATTTGGGAATCTGATTTACGCAGAATGGGCTTTTTCATGGGGAAATTCATCTATCTGATGGATGCCTATGAGGATGTTCAGCGTGACATAAAGAGCGGTTCCTATAATCCTTGGAAGCAGTATTATAAGAATGAATCGACAGAAAAATTTAACCAGCGGGTTGAGGACATTCTTAACCTGATGATGGCAGAGACGGCAAAGGCATTTGAGAAGCTGCCGATTATACAGGATGTTGATATCCTGCGGAATATTCTTTACGCAGGTTCCTGGAACAAATTTGAACTGATGAAGCGGAAGCGGGAAAAGAATGACAGCAGATCCATATAGAATACTTGGTGTTGCATCGGATGCAACAGATGAGGAGATAAAAAAAGCATATCGTACACTCAGCAAGAAATACCATCCGGATGCCAATTTAGACAATCCGGTACTTGCAGAGCAGAAGTTCAAGGAAGTGCAGGAGGCATACCGAACGATTACGGAGATGCGTGAGCGAGGAGCTTCCGGTGCTTATGGTACGGCGGATAATGGGAATCCGTTTGGTGGGTACGGCTATGGCAGCGGTTATGGTCAGGATTATCGCAGAGGCTCGGCATTCGATGATTTTTTTGGCTCATGGCAGCAGGCATCAGGCCGGCAACAGGAGGAATCTACTGACATGCAGGCGGCACGTAATTATATCAATGCCGGGGAATATCAGTCGGCTCTGAATGTATTAAACAGGATTGATGAGTATGACCGGACTGCAAGATGGTATTACTACAGTGCAGTAGCCAATTCAGGACTCGGAAACAATGCAATTGCGTTAGAGTATGCTGAACGTGCGGTCGGTCTGGAACCCAACAATATGGAATATCAGATGTTATTAAACAAACTGCAGCAGGGTGGTTCGTGGTATCGGGGCCGTGGTGAAGATTATGGCCGCAGTGATTCAGTAGGCGGCTGGTGTCTGCGTATGTGCTGCCTGAATCTATTTTGCAATTTCTGCTGTATACCATGTTAAATCCATGTTAAATCAAAAGTGAAGTGCACCGCAGACTATCAGGGTAATCGGAAGCTGATAGCAGCAGCGCACTTCACTTTTAATTATGATGCTGACCATATATAAAAGGGGCGTGTGAAGTCAATTGATTGATTGTGGATCATGATAGACTCGGTGCAGTTCATTTATGACTGCCGGAGAACCCCTGTCCTCCGCCGGGCGCACCCTGTCCATTGCCCGGCCCGCCACCGGGGCCGCCCTCCGGCATCATTCCGTCCGCAGGGGGCTCAGGCATGTTTCCGTCTGTGGGAGGTTCAGGCATGTTTTCGTCAGTGCCATTACTTGCAGGAGCATTTTCATTGCCTGCAGCGTTTGAGTCCGATGGGTTACCGGGGCGAGCGCCGCCGAGTCCCATCATACCACCGCCTTGTACGGCTGTTCCATCCTCTGAAACAGAGACGGAGATACTGTCAAGTGTGATGCTGCAAAGTTCATTTCCACCGGATTTAACGGTATAGGTACTGCCTACTGTCATAGCAGGGGTACTGAACAATACACAGCGAAAAACTTTCGGGGATGTGATGCCTGCAATTGTGTTATTATTTTCATCGGCCAATTCGATTGTCGTATTTGGCTGCTGTTCGGAATTGAAGTATATCATTAGGGAAGCCTGTGTGGACTGTTCGCCTGCTGTCTGTGCCATGCCTGAGCTGCCCGCTGCTATAAAAGTACCACCTGTTATTTCAAAAGCACCTGCATAATCGAGAGCGCTGTTTCCGTCATTGGTTGGTCCATATACAGAAACCGTGCCGCCGTCTACATAGAGATTCCCATTGGAATCAATGCCGTCTCCGCCTGCGTCAATCGTAATATTGCCGCCGGTGATACGGATGTAATTGTAGTCTGTGGCGGCCTCCATACCGCCGCGGCGGTCGTTTGCCATAGCCTGTGGAGCTGCGGCCTGATTCTGTGGAGCGGCTGCCTGCTCCTGTGGAGTTGCTGCCTGCTCCTGAGAACTGTCTGTTGTATTCTCGGCAGCTTCTATATCGTCTGCAAGTCCTGTTCCCGCTGCGTTGATGCCGTCATCACTGGATACCAGATTGATATCGCCACCATTGACCGTTACAGTCATTCCTTCAAGGGCTTCTGTGGAACTCTCAATACGAATGGAACCGCCATCTATGATGAGATTTTTTTCTGCATGAATGGCATCATCCCCTGCATTGATTGAGAAAACTCCGCCGGTAATATGCAGGTCACCCTTGTCTGCATCGGAATCATTGCTGGATTTCAGAGCATCCTCTCCGGCCTTGATGACAAAGGTTCCACCTGCAATCACTAATCCGTCCTTTCCTGAGATGGCATCATCGGCCGCAGTGACGTTTAATGTGCCGTTTATGATGGAGAGCTCATCCTTGGAGCGGATTCCCTTGAGATAGTTTCCGTTGACGGTCAGTTCGCCGGAACCATTGATGGCAAGATCATCATGGCTGAAGATTGCCGCATCCGGTTCGTCTTCATCCGCTTCATAGGTGTATGTGGTTCCGTCAGTGACGGAATTTTCACTGTTTTCGGCAAGCGTCAGAATGATTTCACCTGCATTGACACCATAGATGGCGGCGCTGTTCTGGCATGTGATGTCAATACTGTTCAAGACAAGCTGTATAATGTCATCCTCTCTGGCATCTATGATCAATTGTCCGTTAGAAAGGGAACCTGTAATGACATAGGTTCCGCCCGCTGTGATGGTGACGGAACCTTCATCTGCGGCGGCACCGTCACCTGTGACATCAATAGAACTGCCATTACAGGTGATATGCGTAGCAGCAGAATCATCCCAGCTATCGGTGAGTGCAGCTTCCGACAGGGAAAGCTCTGAGGCGGCCGTCTGAACGGTTTGATTTGGTACATTTTCTTCGGCAGCCTGTTCAGAAACATCGGTGACTGCTGCATTCTGGACATCCTTTGCCGAACATCCATATAGAAGCGATGCCGCAAGCTGGAATATGCATATCAATGCCAGCCATTTTCTAAATGTAAATGTCAGTCTTTTTTTTGATTGCATCATTTTCTTATTTCCTCCTAAAAAAGAATACTATAATTCATCCGTACGGACAGGAATCCTTCCGCAGCAGATATTCAGATTTCCGTTGCGGCATCTGAGTTCATCGATGAATTTCTTTTCTGCCGCAGAGTCCTTCAGAGCAATGCGGTAATGCAGCTCATAGAGACTTCCCATGTTTGAAGTCTTGACCTGCAGCAATTTACAGGAAGCAGTATATTCAGCAAAAAGATCATCGAAAATACCAGTATAGTCCAGATTTTCAGGAATCGTAATTTTCAGATCCTTGCCTTCGGAAGCTTGTTCTCCAAATTTGCTCTTTGCAATCAAAATCATGGCGAGACCGATTACAATCAGAAAAAGCACTGCATACCCGATATAACCCATGCCAGTAGAAAGCCCGATTGCCATTGCAAAGAAGATCGCACAGATTTCTTTTGCCGTGCCCGGTACAGAACGGAAGCGTACAAGGGAAAATGCACCAAGCACTGCAATACCGGTTCCAAGATTGCCGTTGACAAGCATGATAACAATTTGTACCATCGCGGGGAGTAATGCAAGAGTCATTACAAAACTCTTGGTATAAGTATTTTGATACATATAAATACAGGCAGCCAACACACCTAAAATGAGAGACGCGATGGTACAAATCATGACTGTCTGTGTAGTCAGCGTTGCAGTGGTATCGGATAATTCCAAAATTGAGTTAAGCACAGTGGATTCCTCCTTTTTGTATGGTAATGCCGAATGCGGGGCTTGCAGCCTTGGACAGTTCTTTATAATACAGATAATCCGTATAGCAACTGCCATATTTGGAATATGAGGTCTGATAGATATTCTCTGAGGCCAGATAACCTGCCAGCCATACAGGCATTGCATTGCCGATTTTTAATTCCATCAGGTATTGTCCGCGTTCCAAAAGCTCCTTTCCATATGCACCACAGGTCAGGTCGAGATCATAGTCCCGGAATCGGATGTTGTGATCAAAGGTGACTCTCAGATTTGGATCATCTTCTGAAAACAAAGCAATTCTGTCATAAGCGATAAAAACTTTAGGCGAGATTTCATTCAGATTCAGAAACCAATCGATTTCATGCATGATCTGGCCGGATTTCAGAGGCTGTCGGTCATATTCCAGATATGCGTTTGCCTCGGAGAGAGTCAATGCTTCCCTTCTCTTATAAACGACTCCGTCATATTTCTTTTTCAATTCCAGAAAAACGATATCCTGATCGGTGACCTGTCGATAACTTCTGACACGGAATTTTTCTTTATAAATAGGTTTTCCGAGCGACGTACGGATCAGGTCATAGTTGTCTGTATCGTAATAGATATTGCGGATGGTATGCAGTCCATATTCGTCCGGCTTCATATAAGAGCCAAGAAAGGTAAGCATTCTTTCATATTGTTTTCTGTTGAGCAGATATTTTTTTTCATATCGTTTGAACACAGTTTGTGTCATAGCCATAAGGCAACCTCCTTACTTCTGATTTGACGTTTACTGTTTACTTCATTTGCCTCCATCATAGCCATGCACACTGAAAATAGTCTGAAAAACAGGTTTCAGATTATTTTCAGATTGATTTGCTA
>CAZABT010000128.1:0-7312 GCA_964483395.1 uncultured Lachnospiraceae bacterium | reverse complement strand
GTTTCTCTCTGCAAATTCGCATCGACCATCAAAATAATGGCGGCATCATCATCCAGGTCACGAACAATCGCAGGCATGGTTTCCTTACCCGCAAGCTCCGATGCCCGGTGCCGCCTGTGACCAGAAACGATTTCATAACCACCATCGGGGTCAGGACGGACAATCGCAGGGGTGAGAACTCCAAAATCCCGGACACTCTCCGCCGTTTTCATCATTTCCTCATCGTCTACCACTCGGAACGGATGTCCCTCAAAGGGGTGTAACTCAGAAAGCGGAATTTCCTGCACACGCTCCTGCTGGGCTTCAGCTCTGGATTGATCGGTGGAAAAAATATCATCGTACCCCTTCAAGCTGATGTTTGCGCCTTTTGCGTTCGTATTCTTTCATATCAGCGAACCCCCATTTCTCTCATAACCTTCTTAGTACACCAGCCAATGCAGGGATGATGGCGACCATAAGGGCAACCGTCACATTCAGACTTTGGCTTCGGGGGTACAGAGATTAAGTAGTAGCAATTTTCTTTACCCAGACGACATCCCTTGTTCTTCCAAAAGTAGCAGTAATGGCAATCACTCGGCTTGTCTGTGGCATATACAGTTTTACTCAAAATCAAAACCTCCAATCATTCAGATTTGCCCTTGGATTTTGGGCATAAAAAAAGAGCGTCTACCCAGCCCCGTGCGAGGGGGCGAATAAACGCTCTATGTATCATGTATTCAGTTGTAAGGCGTGTCACCCAGAAAAGGAGACACGCCTGTCGCTTATCTTCTGTTAAATCCGCACTCGCAAACCAACGAGGGAATCAGTCGGAACCCCTACGAGGTACCAACCTTTATCGCCCCAATCCATTTCAATGCGGGTAGGTTTCCACCGGTTGTTTACAAAGACATCCATGCAGGTGCCACAATGCAAACCGCCGTAATATTCCTCCAAGCCAAATCGCACATCCATGTAGCATCGTCATATATGGAGGAATACAAATAATTCCATCTTTTATAATAAGATTTTCTGGATGGATAATATAGCTCTCACCTATACGGCTTTTATACTTTTCCCTAAACCTTTTAAGCGATGTGATTTTATATTGTTTTCCAGATTTGACCACTATTGGAAACATCCTGTATTTCAATTTGCTATTGTTTGTAATGATAAAATCAATCTCCATATCATTTCTATGTTTTTCTTCATTGTAATGACTATAAAAGTAAAGTTTGTGCCCATTTTCCACCAACATTTGTGCTATTGCATTTTCATAGAGCATTCCTTCATTGATCTGCATAACTACTATTCTGTATCTGTTTAAAAACGACTCTTTTTTCATGCTTGGAAAGGAAACCTGGAATCTGATCATATATAGCGAGCACCTTACTTCTATATTGTGCATTGATCTTCATAATATCTTCACGATACAATTTAAGAATATCTCTCTTTTCCTTATCCACCTCTGTAAAGTCTTTTTTATTCTCTATAAATGCAACAACTGGCATTGGCATTCCACCCACTAGCATATACTGATGAAATAATAACATTGCCTGATTATGCATGCCGAATAATCAGATTATGCGCATTTAGCTATTCTCGTTCCTTCTTCAATTCTCTCAACAGCGTTGAGCGTTTTTGCCATCATTTTTATATTCGACTTAAACTGACCTATAAAGAGAATATCATTTTTGAGATTAATAACCACTCAACCGTCACCTCTATAATTCCCAATTTTCCCTTGTATCAATTATGCCGCTGTGATCACAGACTTATACTTCCATTTCCCCTGTTTATATCGTATGATGCTTGCAATGGCCGTAATCACCCATGTAAATCCTGTCGAATACCAGATGCCCCATACTCCGATCAGTGGTATCGTTACCAGACAGATGGGAAAGATAATTCTGCCTGCAAGCTCTACAAAGCCATTGATCATTGCATAAAACGCATCTCCAGAGCCATTGAGCAGTCCTCTCGTAGTATAAATCATTCCAAGTGGAAAATACATTGTGCTTGTAATACGAAGCGCCATCACCCCCAAATCAATCACTGCCTGGTCATCCACAAACAGTCTCATGATATAGTGTCCGAAAGACCATGCAAGTATCATCATGACAACGCTGAAGCCTGCAATCAGTCCGACACTCTTATGATAACCCTTTTTGACACGATCCATCTGATTGGCTCCAATATTCTGTCCGGTAAAGGTGGAAATGGCAGCACCTACGGAATTAAACGGCTGCTGCACCAGTTGTTCGATGCGGCTGGTTGCTGTATAAGCAGCAACAACAGTCTCCCCAAATCCGTTCACGACCGCCTGCAAAATGATGCAGGATACTGCAATCAGTGCACTCTGTGCAGCAATCGGAACCCCAAGGGCAATACATTTTTTAACAATTTCAGTATCATAATGAAAATAATCTCGTTCAATTGTAAAGTACGGAATCTTAATCTTTGCAAATATAATGGAGCCCGCCGCCGCGATCACCTGTGCAATGATGGTTGCATATGCAACGCCACGTACGCCCAGCCCAAAGCGGATTACAAACAACAGATCCAGTGCTACATTGATGATGCTTGCCACCACTAGAAAGATCAACGGTGTTCTTGAATCACCAAGCGCTCTCAACACTGCAGATATCGCATTATAGGCCGCTACCGCAAGAATACCCGCGCAGGCAATCTGCATATATGCCACGGCATCGTCCAGTATTGCCACTGGAGTGCGCAGCAACGTCAAGATAGGACGCGCAAACAAAACACCCAGAATGCTCATGGCGATTCCGGTCACTGCAGTTACGTAAATTGTATTTGCAATCGTTTTCTTAACATATTCATCATCACCTGCACCGAAGTATTGCGAAATCAAAATACCGATTCCGACAGACATACCCATGCACAAAGAGAAAAACAGGAAATTGATAGAGCCTGTCGCACCGACTGCCGCCAATGCATTCGGCCCCACATAATTGCCTACAACGATTGAATCTACCATATTATAAAATTGTTGAAATATATTGCCGATCAGCATGGGAATGGAGAACTTGACCAAAAGTGACAGTTCCTTGCCACTGGTCATATCCTGTACATACTTTCCTGCCATATTATCACCTTTTCCCGTCTGCACACCTGTGCATCATTCTATTTCGTATGATGATAACTATAGCAAGTCCAAAAATAAACTACTATAACACTATTCCACAAAAATATAACAAATCTATTCTCCCTTATGACGTGATTTCATCTTCTCAGCAATGGCTATGACACGCTCCTGGTTTTTCATCAGCACTATGATGATCAGCCACAGCAGTGCAATTGTAATAATGCTGAACAGATAATCTCCAGACAGCAGAAAATGACCTGTCATGCATGCTGTTACAATGGGAAACAGACTTCCAAGTGCAACCGCAATCGTAAAGCCGCTGTAAGTAAGCTGCGTCTGTGCTGCAACATAGGGAATAATCCCATTCGGTATCCCCGGCATCAAGCAGCCCAAAGCAACCGCAAAACCCGGATTGACGGCTTTGAGCCGGTCTGTAAAACGATTTCCTTTGAATTTTGTAGAAATGCGGTCTGTCACATTGCTCCCGACACGCCTTGCAACAGCAAACACAACTACATTTGCAGATACATAACCAAAGTAACAGAAAATCGAACCTCTCACCATCCCATATACAGCTCCTGCCGCAATCTGAATCGGCATTCCCGGAAGTACGATGGAAACAACCTGTAAAAAGGAAAGGAGAACGGTACATATAAAGCCATTCCAATGTCCGGCATTTGCAAGATAGCTTTCTATTTCCTTCTCATTTCCGCTCTTTAACACCTTGAGCAGCTCCGGTATCATTGTTCCAAATGACTGATACAGCAAAAATACGACCGCCGCTCCGACTACTATCACAATTATCAATTGCATCAACTTCTTTTTCAATCTCTGACTCCTTTCACATAGGTTTCCGTTTCATCTGCTCTGCATGCTATTTTGCCGTCAGAACAATCGCTGATCTCGGACCCATGGTAATCGTCTGCGTTACAGCTGCCGTCCCGCTTTTCATGATCGGCTCCTCTGCATAGGTGTCAATTTCCATACACCAGCGCATGTCCTTCTTCAGCGTCTGGAGAGTAATACTTTGTGACTCCCAATAGGTATTGAAAGCAGCATAGACGATATCATCCTTCTTACAGTCAGGCGTTCTTCCTGCAAACATTATGCCGACCTGCTTGCTTTCCCAGTCAAACTGTTCCTGCCAGGGTTCTTTCCCATGTGTGCTCACATGTGGAAATCCCAGCGAACATACTTCCGTGTCGCGCCTGATGACACTATGCTGATTTCGAAAATGTATCATATGTTTAAAAAATTGATACAATCGTGCATTTTTCTTTTTTCTGCTCCAGTCCACCCAGGAAATCATATTATCCTGACAATATGCATTGTTATTTCCATACTGCGTATTACCGAATTCATCTCCTGCAAAAAACATCGGAGTTCCCCGGCTGCACATCAATGCAACACAGGCATTTTGAATCAGCCGCATACGCAGCTTCTGCACCTCCGGATCATCTGTCTCTCCTTCAATACCACAATTCCAGCTATACCCGTTGCTGTCACCATCGGTGTTATTCCATCCGTTTGCCTCATTGTGTTTACAGTTATAGGCATACAGATCATACAAGGTGAAGCCATCATGACAATTCAAAAAATTCACAGATGCATTACGTCCGCGAATCTCAGGCGGATACAGATCTGCCGAACCTGTCAGCCGCAGGGCTGCCGCTTGTGCTTTTCCGTCATCTCCCTTTAAAAAACTGCGCAGATCGTCTCTATACCTTCCGTTCCATTCTGCCCAACGGTTCCATGAAGGAAAGCTGCCTACCTGATACAGTCCGCCGGCATCCCACGCTTCTGCGATCAGCTTTGTGTCGCCCAGAATCGGGTCAAATGCAAGACTCTGCAGCAGCGGCGGTTTACTCATCGGAGAACCGTCCTCATTGCGTCCCAAAATCGAAGCCAAATCAAACCGGAAACCATCTACTCGGTAATTGACTACCCAATACCTCAGGCACTCCAATATCATCTCCTGTACGATTGGGTGATTACAGTTCAACGTATTGCCGCAGCCGCTGAAATTGTAATAGTGTCCGTCCGGTGTCAGCAGATAGTAAATATTATTGTCTACGCCCTTAAAGGAATAAAAAGGCCCATATTCATTTCCCTCTCCTGTGTGATTGAATACAACATCCAGAATGACCTCTATGCCATTCTCATTAAGCGTCTTAATCAGATCCTTCAGTTCATTTCCTTCACGATTGTATTCCAAAGCAGAGCAATAACAGGTATTGGGCGCAAAAAAGCAGGTCGTATTATATCCCCAGCTCTCATACAGCGTCTCTCCGTTGATTTCTCTGCTGTTATTAGCTTCATCAAATTCAAATATCGGCATCAGTTCCACACAATTAATGCCCAGTTCCTTTAAATATGGAATTTTCTCCTTTACACCTGCAAAGGTTCCGGGATGTTCCACTCCTGAAGAATCAGCTTTTGTAAATGCTCGTACATGCAGCTCATAAATAATCAGATCCTCCATCGGAATCAACGGCTGCTTCGCCCTGCCCCATTCAAAAGTATTCCGAACTACACGAGCCTTATAGAAATCATTTGTATTCACATTTTTCCCCATACGCTCTGTCCCACAACAGCCCTGGCATAAGGATCCAAAATATACTTTTCCTTGTCAAAAATCAGGCCCTTTTCCGGTTCATACGGCCCATCAATTCTATATGCATACTCAAATTCTTCAATGTTCAGATCAAACACCATCATGGAAAATACTTTGCCGATCTTATAGTTCTCCGGAAACGGAAGAATTGCATACGGCTCCATCTCTGTTCTTTTAAACAGAGCCAGTTCTACACTCGTTGCATGATGTGAATGAATCGTAAAGCTGACAGCATTGGGAAGTGCCACGGCTCCATTTTGTGAATAGTAACCCGGACGTACGCGAAATCCGGCTACCACATCCAAGGGTTCCAGCTGCTTTGCATGTGCTGCAAGGATTTGATTCATACAGTCTCTCCTTTAGCCATCGTATATTTTTTCTTGCAATAGATACCAATCATAAGCATTCCAATTGATTCCGTTATGTGGAAGATCAAAGCCGGAATGACCAGTCCAAGCTGCGAGCCGTTTGGCAATACAATCGGAATCATATCCTCCATCCCATAGCAGGAAATGTATGCAATGCTCAGCAGTATACACACAAGTACAAGCCACTTATCCTTTAACATCGCTCCGGTGATCATAATGCCCATCACCAGTCCGATGAACATAGGCGCATATTTAAACACATGTGTACTTGCATAAAATGTCCCATACTCATAGGGTGACAAATCACTCATCATCTCATTGACCAGCATTCCGTAGTAATAGCTGGATATATAATACAGCACCTGCACTCCAATTGTAACAAACCCCCAGATTGTGATCATAGATCTGTCAATTTCGTTTTTAGCACGGAAAATGATCAAAAAGAACAATATGACAACAATGACTTCCAGAGTCATCTTGATATAGGGTTCAATGATGGAAAGAGACTGATATAATGCTACAAAATGTTCTGTGATGATCAATTTCAGCAGGATTCTGATAACAGCTACCGATATTTCCACCAGCACATTAATAATTCCAAGCGTGATCATAAAGGTTGGAAAATACTTCATCTTTTGATTTTTATTCATAGATACCTCTTCGTAGGACAAGCGAATTGTATGACTGGTTTTATTATACACGAATTTACATGAAATTCATACACATAAACACAACATAACTTATACAACATAACTATAACAAAGGAGACAATTCTTGCGAACTGTCTCCTTATGAAATCAAAATACTGATATCTGCTCGTTGCTTATGCCTTGCCGTTAGAACCAAGTACATTAACAATCTTGCGAGCAACCATATCCTTAACAGCCTGACGAGCCGGCTTCAGGTACTGGCGCGGGTCAAAGTGATCCGGATGCTCAGCAAAATACTTACGGATATTTCCTGTCATTGCAAGACGGATATCGGAATCGATGTTGATCTTACATACAGCAAGCTCAGCAGCCTTACGCAGCTGTTCTTCCGGAATACCAACTGCATTCGGCATATTTCCGCCGTACTGGTTAACCATATTTACGAATTCCTGAGGAACTGAAGATGAACCATGCAGTACGATCGGGAATCCCGGCAGTCTCTTGATGCACTCCTCTAAAACGTCAAAACGAAGTGGAGGCGGAACAAGGATACCATCGGCATTTCTTGTACACTGATCAGCTGTAAACTTATATG
>CAZABT010000127.1:0-7330 GCA_964483395.1 uncultured Lachnospiraceae bacterium | reverse complement strand
GGAAATCAATAATCCTGTACTTTCCGCCAAATGATACCGCCGGTTTAGCAACCTTTGAAGTCAAAACACCCAGCCTGCTGCCCTGTCCTCCTGCGAGTAACATTGCTATCATTTCCTTCTTAATCATGCTATCACCTCTGAACTATTTTTTGTGTATTGCACTTTATCAGTATACCATACTTTTCTCTTAAGGTGAACAATTTTTACAATAATTTGTTTTTTTTCCATTCATTTTGTTACAATTTAACCAAATATGGTATATTTATGCATACACTTTGTCATATATCGTGGTTGCATTTTTTCTGTTGTTTTTTATCATTGAGTGGTATACTGTATCATATGAGCAGAAAAGAGGATTCTTAATATATATAATAATAGGAACAAAGGGGACGTATCTATGTATCAGATTAATTTCAAACAACCAATCCACATACATTTCATCGGCATCGGAGGCATCAGCATGAGTGGCTTGGCCGAAATTCTCCTGCGGGAGGGCTTTCAAATATCCGGTTCAGACAATCAGCATTCTGCGCTGACCGAACACCTGGAAAAAGAGGGGGCTAAAATATTCTATGGACAAAGAGCCTCAAATATTCAAGATAATTTAGAGCTGGTCGTTTATACGGCGGCCATCCATGCTGACAATCCTGAATATGCTGAGGTTGTCAGACGTCAGCTTCCAAAGCTGACCAGAGCCGAGCTGCTTGGTCAGATCATGAAGAACTATGATACTCCGATCGCAGTTTCCGGCACACACGGCAAGACCACTACAACCTCCATGATATCGCAGATACTTCTTGAAGCAAAAACAGATCCGACTCTTTCCATTGGCGGAATTTTGAAAGCAATCAACGGAAATTTCCGTATTGGACAGTCAGGCTTGTTTGTCACAGAGGCCTGTGAATATACCAACAGCTTCTTGAGCTTCTTTCCGAAAATCGGAATTATTTTAAATATAGAAGAAGATCATTTGGATTTCTTCAAGGACATTCATGAAATTCGTCATTCTTTTCATGAATTTGCAAGACTCCTTCCGGAAGACGGAACACTGATCATCAATGCAGGCATCGAACATTATGAGGAAATCACAGAAGGATTATCCTGTAAAGTTGTCACATTTGGTCTTGACCAAAACGCCGATTATACTGCCGCCAACATTACCTATCATGCAGATGCGTGTCCAACTTTCGATTTGATCAGGCAGGGAACTGCAGCAGATACGATTTCACTGCATGTACCCGGAATGCATAACATTTCCAATGCACTGGCTGCCATCGCTTTGGCAGATTTGCTGTCTATAGATTCCGCCACAGTCAAGAAAGCACTTCTGAACTTTTCCGGAACCGACAGAAGATTTGAATATAAGGGAGAAATCGGCGGTGTCACCATCATTGATGACTATGCACATCATCCCACCGAAATCAAGGCAACTCTGTCAGCCGTAAAGAATTACCCGCATAAAACTGCCTGGTGTGTCTTCCAGCCTCACACTTATACGCGTACCAAGGCTTTTATGAGTGATTTTGCAGATGCGCTGGCCCTTGCTGATAAGGTCGTACTGGCTGATATCTATGCAGCAAGAGAAACCGACACTCTGGGAATCAGTTCCAAAGACTTGCAGCAGGAAATTGAAGCACGCGGAACAGATGCTTATTATTTTTCATCTTTTGATGAGATAGAAAATTTTTTATTGGAAAATTGTATTCACGGTGACCTGTTGATAACTATGGGAGCCGGAGATATTGTAAAAGTCGGTGAAAGCCTGCTTGGTCAATAAGTTGTCCACATTATCCACATGGTTTTTTGCAAAAATAAGCAAATTGCCATGTGGATTTCAAATTTACATAATCATTTACCCCTTTTCCGACTTTTCCTCAAAATACAAGGGTTAAACCCAAAAGCATAATTTTTATATCTTTTTCTGTCCACATTATCCACATCGTCCACATTTCTCGAAACCCGCATTTTTACTGGATTTTTAGGCAAAATAAAGGTTTCATTTTCTAAAACAATGTGCTATAATTCATCTTGCTCGAGATAAGATTCGAGCAAGCTTTTGAGAGGGCTTCCGGTTATGATATTTCGTTTCGTCATAATACGAATACAGAACAGGTGAGATTATGGGTGAAATAACACTATACAGTGACTGCAATATAGATGCGACACTTGTATCCAACAAATTTATTGATGTATATATGAAGGATGCAAATGATGCGCAGATTAAGATCTATCTGTATCTGCTGAGATGCATGTCTGCAAACAGTCCAATTTCGGTATCTATTATTGCCGATTATTTTAATTATACAGAAAAAGATGTCATTCGTGCATTAAAATATTGGGAAAAGAATAAGATATTATCTTTAGACTTTGACGGCTCCAAAAATCTGATCGGCATTCGCATTCATGACCTGAATTCCAGTAAAAAACCTGCTGAAGCTTCAGATGTGCCCGTTGCCGTATTAGTTGAAAAACCTGTTCTCCTGCAAAAAGATAACATTCTTCAGCTACCGGCAAAGCCCACCTATTCTATTGATAAGCTTGCTGCATTCAAGAGCCGGGAGGACATCTCTCAACTACTCTTTATTGCAGAACAATACATCGGCAAAACGCTGAGCAGCACTGAAATTTCTTCTCTATTGTATATGTATGATTCTCTTGGTTTTTCAGCTGAGCTGATTGAATACCTGATTGAATATTGTGTCAATAATAAAAAGAAAAGTATGCGTTACATGGAAACCATTGCACTTGCGTGGGCTGAAAACGGAATTACCACAGTAGATGAAGCCAAGGAAAATGTCGGCATGTATCGTAAGGAAATATATGAAATCTTAAAGGCACTGGGTCTTTCTGGGCGAAATCCGGTTGAACCCGAAATGGTCTTTATCAAAAAATGGATTGATGTATATGGTTTTGATACACCCATCATTATTGAAGCCTGCAACAGAACCATGAAATCTACACACAAATCCAGTTTTGAATATGTGGATACCATCCTCAAAAGCTGGAAACAAAGCAACGTAAAGCAATATGCTGATATACAGGCTCTTGATGACAAGTTCCGAAATGCAAAAACACAGGCAGCCATCGGGAATATCACCTCTAAAGAAAACAATGCGTCCTCTGTCGGAGCCGGGAACAAATTTAACAACTTCAACCAACGCTCCTATGACTATTCCGAATTGGAAAAGGAGATTCTAAGCAACTGATTGTTTAGGGAGATGAGCCATGGCACTCACAAATACGCAATATGATACAATCTATAGAAATTATGAAAACATTCAGCTGCAGAACCGGCATTTGTTAGAAGAGCACAGGGATGAGGTATATGAGCTTATTCCAGAATACCGCAACATCGATTCCACCATAGCCAATCTGGCTCTAGAGCAGGGCAAGCGATATGTATCCGGTGACGGAGCTGCCTTACAGGAAATGCGTGATGAACTGACTCGGCTAACCGGTCAAAAGAAACAGCTGTTGAATGAATACGGTTTTCCGTCAGACTACCTGTCTCCTATCTACAATTGTCCGCTATGCAAAGACACAGGATATGTTGACGGGAAGAAGTGCAATTGCTTTAAACAGGCCATAATTCGCTTATTGTATGCCCAGTCTAATATAGAAGATGTGCTCACCGAAGAGAACTTTGACAATTTCTCTTATGAGTATTATAATCAGACCGAAGCAGCGCTCATGAAAAAGATTGTTGATGAGTGTAGGAATTTTATCGATACCTTTGATTCAGATTACCGCAATCTTTTTTTCTACGGAAATGTCGGTGTAGGAAAGACTTTTTTAACAAATTGTATTGCAAAGGACTTGATCGAAAGCGGACATTCTGTCATTTATTTTACTGCTTTTCAATTATTTGAAACACTGGCAAAAAAAACATTTCACTCTTATGATGTGTCAGAGGACATTAAAAATGTCTATGAGCACATATTCGATTGTGATTTATTGATTATTGACGATTTAGGAACCGAAACGACAAACTCTTTTGTTTCTTCTCAGCTATTTTTAATTTTGAATGAAAGAAATCTCAGAAAAAAGTCTACGATTATTTCTACGAATCTTTCATTGGAGCATCTGGCAAAGCAGTACTCCGAACGCACCTTCTCGAGAATTTCCGGATATTATCAACTGTTCAGATTTGATGTTGAAGATATTCGGCTAAAGAAAAAATTTAACAAAGTCGGTAATCAAAGCATTCAATGCTGATGCACCGGAAAGTGAGGACATTTATGCCAAAGCGCGAAGAAAAGCGTAATCTTGAAACAATTCCCGTGGGTTCTCTGGGTATGATTCCTTTGGAGGGCTGTAAAGCACTCGGAGAGAAAATCGATCAATATCTGGTGGATTGGAGAACCGAACGAGAAAACGAACACAAATCCAGTTTGGCATTTTCAGGCTATCAAAGAAGTACCTATATTTTAGATGCCAAGGTTTCCCGATTCGGGACTGGCGAAGCAAAAGGTATTATTAACGAATCCGTACGCGGTTCCGACCTGTATCTATTGGTTGATGTCGGAAATTACAGCCTTACCTATACACTATGCGGACATGAAAATCACATGTCTCCGGATGATCATTATCAGGATTTAAAACGTGTGATTGCTGCTGTAGGAGGTAAAGCCAGAAGGATTACGGTAATCATGCCTTTTCTTTATGAGAGCAGACAGCATAAAAGAAGCGCCCGAGAATCTTTGGACTGTGCCATTGCATTACAGGAACTCGTGCACATGGGCGTAGACAATATCATTACCTTTGATGCACATGATGCGCGTGTGCAAAATGCAATTCCTCTGCATGGCTTCGAAACAGTACAGCCTGCCTACCAGTTCATCAAGGGGCTATTAAGAACAGTTCCCGATTTAACACTTGATGCAGATCATATGATGGTCGTCAGCCCTGATGAGGGCGGCATGAGCCGTGCAATTTATATTGCAAATGTACTTGGACTGGATATGGGTATGTTCTATAAAAGAAGAGATTATACAAAAATCGTAAATGGACACAATCCCATCATTTCTCATGAATTTCTTGGAAGTTCTATTGAGGGCAAGGATGTTTTGGTCATTGATGACATGATTTCATCTGGAGAAAGTGTACTGGATGTTGCAAGGCAGCTGAAGCAGAGAAATGCAGGGCGCATCTTTATTGCTTCTACCTTCGGACTTTTTACAAACGGACTGAAAAAATTTGATCTGGCATATGAAACCGGTATTATTGATAAGGTATTAACGACCAATCTGGTATACCAGACACCGGAACTGTTGGAAAGACCCTACTACATTAACTGTGATATGAGTAAGTATATCGCTTATCTGATTGATACATTGAATCACGATGCTTCTATCAGCGATTTACTGAACCCAAGCGAAAGAATACAAACCTTGGTTGCTGCTTACAAAAATCATGAAGTCAATGCCGCCCATGTAGATAAAGGCGGGTTATAGGTATGTTGTTCTCTTCAGCCACATACAAAAAACCATGGAAATTAGCTTCCATGGTTTTTTGATGTCTTCATACTCGTTTTGCATATGCTACAACATTGTTCTAGCTGTTTTTTCTCACTATAAAATTGGAGCAAAACGATTTATACAGCAGAACTGTTGAGATATTTTTCCTGTTCAGCAGTCAACGTGTCAATATGCTTGCCTAAGAAAGCCAGCTTGCGAACAGCTACGTCATGATCCACCACTTTCGGAACATCAATTAACTTTTCAGTTAATTCATCCGCATGCTCCACAAGATACTTGGCACTGAGCGCCTGAATTGCAAAGCTCATGTCCATGATCTCGGCAGGATGACCATCCCCGGCAGCTAAGTTTACAAGACGGCCCTCGGCAAGAATGAAGATCCACTGCCCTGTCGGAAGCTTGTAGCCCAAAATGTTCTTACGCATTTCACGGGTTTCTACTGCAATCTTGCGAAGACCTGCCATGTCTATTTCACAGTCAAAATGACCTGCGTTGCAAAGGATTGCACCATCCTTCATAACCGCAAAGTCCTCTGCATCAATGACCTTATCACAGCCGGTGACTGTTACAAAAAAGTCGCCCACTTTAGCTGCTTCGTTCATCGGCATTACATCAAACCCGTCCATAACTGCTTCAATTGCCTTAACAGGATCAATTTCTGTTATGATCACACGTGCACCAAGGCCCTTTGCTCTCATAGCAACACCCTTACCACACCAGCCATAGCCTGCCACAACAACTCTCTTTCCTGCTACGATCAAATTTGTAGTTCTGTTGATACCATCCCATACAGACTGACCAGTGCCATATCGATTGTCAAAGAAATGCTTGCAGTCTGCATTATTGACCTTTACCATAGGGAACTTCAAAGTCTGATCTCTGTTCATGGCTTCCAGTCTGAGGATTCCTGTAGTTGTTTCCTCACAGCCACCGATAACATTGGGAATTAAATCAACAAATTCTGTATGCATCATATTAACAAGGTCTCCACCGTCATCAATGATGATGTTTGGTCCTACCTTTAATACATTGCGAATATGCGTATTATATTCCTCTGAAGTACAGTCATACCATGCATGCACTTCCAACCCTGCTGCTACAAGTGCTGCTGCTACATCATCCTGTGTGGACAGTGGATTAGAACCCGTAATGTACATATCTGCCCCACCTGCTGCCAACACCTTGCACAGGTATGCCGTCTTTGCTTCCAAATGTACGGAAAGTGCTACCTTCTTCCCTGCAAATGGTTTTGTCTCTGAGAACTCTTTCTCAAGTGTCCGAAGCAGGTCACAATTTCTCTTGACCCATTCAATCTTCCGTTCGCCTGACTCGGCTAAGTTAATGTCTCTGATTTCACTGCTCATGTTTCTTTCCTCCGATTTCAAAGTTTCCTATTACGATTCCTGCCGGAATCCCTACTCAGCCGAATTTTTAAAACGATGGTCGGTCACCTTTCATCGTATTAGTAGATCAGTTGCAGAGCAACTCATTTACATTGTAGATTTTATCATAGAAGATTATAAATAAGCAAGCCCTCATTACAAATTCAATTCACCTGAAAATTTATCCAAATTCAATTATCATATCTTTAAGCTACTTCTGCTGCTTCAGTCAGCTTCAGTCTTTTTCAGATAATAGCTTAGCTGCCACCTGCAGATCTGTCCTATTTGCATCCTCCGCTATGAGTTTTACAACTTTGCTCACATATGAGATATCAAGTTCCAATAGTTCTGCTATTTCTGATGCACTCATTCCCTTATAAACCTTACGCCGGATCATCGTTACAAGTTCTGCTTTTCCTTCAGCTTTTCCTTCATCGTAGGCATCTTCCCGTTCCATTCGGATATGCTTCT
>CAZABT010000126.1:0-7389 GCA_964483395.1 uncultured Lachnospiraceae bacterium | reverse complement strand
CCTGACGTTTTGCAGGCTCACCTACAAGTCTCTCTCCTGTCTTGGTGAATGCCACAACTGACGGTGTTGTTCTTGCTCCTTCTGTATTTGCGATAACGGTAGGTTTTCCACCTTCCATAACAGCTACACAACTGTTTGTTGTTCCTAAATCGATTCCTATGATTTTACCCATTGTTTTGTCCTCCTAATATTTTTATATGAATCTAATAACCTTCGGTTTTGAGTGTGCTCGTATCATTGTACAACTCCAACCATACTGTGTCTGACTACGGAGTCTCTGTACATATATCCTTTTTGCAGCTCCTGTGCTACGACTCCGCTTTCGAATTCATCACTTTCCACCTGCATCACTGCATTATGGAAATCCGGATTGAATTCTTCTCCGACAGCCTCGATGGGTGTAACACCTATTTGCTCAAGACTTGTCATAAGCTGCTTATAAATCATCTGCATGCCTTCCGCGAAGGGAGTTCCCGCATCCTCTTCGGGCATCGACTGCAAACCGCGTTCGAAATTATCCACTACCGGAAGTATCTTTTCGATCACACTTTTTGCACCGATTTCATACATCGCTGATTTCTCTTTTTCGGATCTTTTACGGAAATTATCAAATTCAGCCATCTGGCGTTTTACCTGATCCGTTAACTCCTCTATCTTCTCATCCTTTTTGTCTTTCTTCTCCTTCTTTCTGAAGGGTTTCCTGTTCTTTTCCTCTGGTGCCTCTGCTGCCTCAGCCGGATCCTCATTTGTCTTAACTGTTTCCTGAGCCTCTGGTGCCTCTGCATCTTCCACTGCTTCGATTGGTTCCTGATTGACATCATCAGCGGAAGCTTCTTGATTGCTATCTTCCACGATGTCATCCGTTATATCCTGATTCTTGTCTGACACTGTCATGTCTCCTTTCGTTTGACCTCTTTCGTCAAGTCTTCTTATATAATGTATCTAATTGATTCGTCAGTGACTTCAGTGTGGAAACTACCTTATCGTAATCCATTCGCTTAGGTCCGATAATTCCTATCGTTCCCTGTACACCTTCCTCCAATTCATAGGTCGCCGTTACCACTGAACAATCCTTCATATTTTGAATCGGTGTCTCACTTCCGATGTATACCTGTATTCCCTTACTGCCCTCTCCCTCTTGCTTTGCAAGAGTTTCATGAACCAAATCCGTAAGCTGTATCTTCTCTTCAAAAGCAGAGATGATCTCACTGGCTCTTTGGTTATCCGACAGCTCCGGATATTTGAAAATATTATTTGTTCCGCTTGTGTAGATTTCCAGATCTGCATCTGCCTTGATGGCATCTCCGACTGCATCTATCACGCTGCCGACCAGATCGCTGTGAACACCTGCCTGCTCCTTGATCTTTGAAATGATACCCAGATTGATTTCATCTATCGTCAGACCATTTAAATGTGTATTCAATAAAATATTTAACTTTAGGAGCGTTTCATCATCTAATGGTTCCTCTATTGTGATCATTTCATTCTTGATGATATTGCCTTCCACCACGATGACTGCTAAGATCTGATTCTCGCTGACTCTTGACAGCTGCGTAAATTTCAGCTTGCTGTGATGATACTGTGGTGCGGAGATCATTGTAGCATAATTCGTATTTGTTGCCAGAACCTTTGCCACCTGCTTCAGCAGACTCTCCATTTTATCTGCTTTTTCAAGCAGAACCTCTTTCATCTCGTCAACTTCCCGCTCCTTATCCTCCATCATGGCATCCACATAGAAGCGATAGCCCTTATCAGAAGGAATGCGTCCGGCTGACGTATGCGGCTGTACAATAAAGCCAAGCTCTTCAAGATCTGCCATTTCATTACGGATGGTTGCTGAACTTAAATTCAGGCCCTCATACTTGGAAATGGTTCTTGAACCAACCGGTTCCCCTGTCTCCAGGTAATTATGAATGATGGCAAACAGGATATTCTTTTTTCTTTCATCTAATTTCATCTCGATTTCAAGGTCTGCCACTTCATCACATCCTTTTGGCATCTGTTAGCACTCGCTCGATGAGAGTGCTAACACTCTACAAATAAAATACCACTCGACATTTTCTTTGTCAAGTGGTATTCCCAACAATTTCACTATTTCATATTTATTTTATTTTTTGTTTAGATTTGCACTGTTTATGCTTATTCCACACTTTTCAGAGATTCAATCATATCAATCCTGCGAAGTCTGAAAAACATTACAAAATTAACAATGATGGAAAAAGCAAAGGTGAGCAGTACACTGTATAAATAGCTAAGCGGCTTAATGCTCCTGCCAAACATCATCAGATCGACCTCTGCCGTAATAATAACAAAATGGTGAAGTATGATTCCCAAAAAGACACCAACAGCTGTACCCAGCACCGTCAGGATGATATTCTCCCGATTCACATAGCTGCTGACTTCTCCATCGTAAAAGCCCAGCACCTTTAGAGTCGCAAGCTCCCGCTTACGTTCATTGATATTGATATTATTCAGGTTGTAAAGTACAACAAATGCAAGCAGTGCCGCTGATACGACCAGAATCAAAATGACCATGTCCATGCTTTTCAGCATATCATGAACCCTTTCAGCCATCCCACTGTAAAAAGTGATTCCGGCCACGGAACTGAGACCCATATAATCTGTACCCATCTCAGTCTCAAAAGCACTGTCATTCTGCGTATTCTTGAGAAAGATCTGGCTGTATGCAATCGTCTCATGGAACAATTTCTCATAGAGTGTACTGCTCATGTAGATATAGTGCATGTAATAATTCTCTACCACTGCAGAAATCTTCACCTGTACAGCAGAGGTATCATCCTCCTTGAGCGTGATCATATCACCTGGTTTTACATCTAATAAGGTCGCCAGCTTTTCGGTAATGATCACCCCTTCATCATCCATAGAATATTTCTCATGTGTTACACGATCCCGAAGTGTTATGTATTCTCCGATTTGTTCCATATTTTCCGGTATGATCAGATAACCATTCTTTGTTACCTTATTTGCCCTGACATCAACGGCCATCTGCTTGCCATACATTCTGTTAATCACTCTGTCATCATTTGTAAGAAGTGTATCTAATGCTTCCTTTTCCTCATCGGTCGCATCCTCTTCTATTGTGATATCCGCATCGTAGGTTCTTATAACCCCAAATTGCAGCTCTCCAATGGAATTGATGGAATCCTTGACTCCGAATCCGACAAGCAGCAATGCCATACAGCCGCCAATCCCAAATACCGTCATAAAGAAACGCTTACGATAGCGGATGAGATTACGGATGGTCGATTTCTGTGTAAAATTCAGATGCTTCCACAAAAATGTGATTCGTTCCAATAATACTCTTTTCCCTGCCTTCGGTGCTGCAGGACGCATCAGAACTGCCGGAGTCGCAAGTAATTCCTTATAGCAGGCCAAAAGAGTGGCAAACGTCGTACACAGAACCGCCGCTGCCGTTGCCATAACAGAATATTTCGCATTCAACGGTGCAATGACCATTGGAAGGTTTTCATACATAATGGCATATGCATTGATGATTGTCGGTGGAATGACCCTCTGTCCCACGACCAGTCCAAATAGACTTCCCAACAAACTGGCGAGCAGCGCATAGACAAGATATTTGGCGGCTATGCTCAGATTGCCATAACCAAGTGCTTTCAGCGTTCCGATCTGCGTTCGCTCCTCCTCGACCATACGTGTCATCGTTGTTAAGGATACCAGTGCCGCCACTAAGAAGAAGATCAAAGGGAATACTTCTCCTATGGCACCGATTCTGTCTGCATCCTGTCCATATTCTACATAAGTCTGTATATAACTGCGGTCTAATACATACCACTCCGGAACCTTCAGCTTGGCCACCTGATCCTTGGCGTCCTCGATATCCAGCTTGGCATCTGCAATATCTGCCTTGGCATCTGCAAGCTTTACATCAGCCTCTGCCTTGGCATCCTCATATTTCTTTTTTCCGTCCTCATACTCCAGCTTGGCATCTGCAATTTTTTGATCTGCTTCAGCAATATCCAGCTTGGCATCTGCAATCTTCCTTTTGCCGTCTTCCAGCTCCTGCTTACCATCCTCATATTCTCGAAGACCGTCCTCATATTCCTGTTTGCCGTCTTCCCATTCCTTCTCTGCATCCGCCAGATCCTGTTCTCCATATATGATATCATATTCTGCCTGATGAATCTTATCCCAGCCATTCTTGATTTCAGATTCCTTCTCTGCTATGGTCTGTTTTGCCTTACCGATTTCTTCATGTCCTGCTGCAATTTCCGGCTTTTTGGATACCACCGTATTCAATCCTGAAGCTACAACACCCGTATCTGCCTGTATCAGACCGGTAAGCACTGCCTTTTCCTGCTCATTAGAATATGGAAGATTGCTGATCGCTCCCGCATCAACCATGACTACTGCCAACTGACTGTTGATTCCCTGTGCCTCCAATTGCTCACTGGTAATCCCGGCTTGGTTTAGATAAGAAGCCACACCGCCGCCGGCGGCTTTCTTTGCTTCCCAGCCCTGCTGGTCATCACCGGTCTGCCCTGCCTGCTCCAATGCTGTTTTCAACCCGTTCAAGGCATTTTCCTGCGTCAAAAACTTCTGTTCGCCCGCATTCAACTGCTCTTCCTTTTCTGTCAGCGTTTTCTTGCCCGCTTCCAGTTCCAGTTCTCCATCCTTGAGTTTCTGCTTGTTCCGCATGACCTCTTCACGGCCATCCATCAGTTTCTTCCAATTTTTATCCAGCTCTGCACGACCGTCCTCCAGTTCTTTCTTTCCGTCGATCAGCTCCTGTTCTGCATCCTTTAATTCCTGCTCCCCCTCAATGACATCCTGCTCATGCTCTGCAAGCTGTCTCTTGCCGTCCTCCAGTTCAGTCTCTCCATCCTCTATCTTTTTCTTTCCGTCATCAAGCTCCTGCTTTGCATCTGCAAGCTCCTGTTCCGCATCCGTAATCTTTTTCTCTCCGTCCGCAATTTCCTGTTCTCCGTCCGCAATCTTTTCGTTTGCCTCGGTTACGACCTCTTCGTACCGAATCTCACAGCGCACATCTTCCAACTCTTGAATACGATCCACGACTGCCTCCACGGCATTGTCATAAGCATCTGTATAGCTGCGCAGCAGATTGGCGCCCTGCACTGACACATAGAGTTCTGAATATGCCTCCACAGCAAAATCTTCCGGCATAATAATGACAAAGCCTGTCACATCTCCGCTTCCGATAGAACTGCTGCCACGGTCAAAGGATAAATAATAGGAAGTGCTTCCAATTCCGACAATGGTATAGGTATCTCTGTTCAGCAAATCCTCTGTTGCGTCTTCACTCCCAGATTTTACAGTGATGGTGTCACCAATTTGATAGCCTGTAGTCTCTATTAATTCTCTGTCTGCAAGGCATTCGCCCGATCGTTCGGGCATTCTGCCATCCAGCATTGTGATCAGATTCAGCTCATCCGGTGCCGACATCATCTTCAAGACAAGCTGTGCCGATTCCGTATCACACAACATATCCTGAGCGTGTGACGGCATGACATGCTGCACTCCCGCAATCTGTGAAATCGCCTCACAGTCTGCATCCGTCATCCCTAATTCACTCAGCACTCTGATGTCCATCAGTTTACTCTGGTCATAAAAAGCATCCGCCGACAACTGCATATCAGGCTGTGTCGCACGAATACCCGAAAAAAAGGCCACGCCAAGCGCAACGATTAAAAATATAGAAAAAAATCGATTCAGGCTTTTCTTGATTTCCATATAAAAGTCTTTTTTCAGCGCTTTTTTCTTCATGCCTCTTCTACCATTCAATCATGTCTATTGATACAGGATGGTCATTTGTGGTCATACTGCTGACCCGTCCGTTTTTTACCTTGATCATACGATCCGCAATCGGGGCAATCGCCGAATTATGTGTAATTACGATGATCGTCATTCCTTTTTCCCTACAGGTATCCTGCAGCAGCTTCAAAATTGCTTTTCCGGTATTATAGTCAAGTGCGCCTGTCGGCTCATCACACAAAAGAAGTTTCGGATTTTTCGCCAGTGCCCGTGCTATCGCCACACGCTGCTGTTCTCCGCCCGAAAGCTGCGCAGGAAAATTGCTCATCCTGTCCTCCAGACCTACCTCTTTCATAACCATTTCGGCATCCAGCGGATTTTTACTGATCTGAAGTGCGAGTTCAACATTTTCGAGCGCCGTCAAATTTTGAACCAGATTATAGAACTGGAATACAAATCCGATATCATCTCTGCGATAGGTCGTCAATTGTCTGTTCGTATATGTACTGATATCGGTTCCGTCTACCACAATCGAACCGCTTGTACAGGTATCCATCCCGCCGAGAATATTCAAGACCGTCGTCTTGCCCGCACCGGATGGTCCAACAATGACTACGAATTCGCCCTTTTGTATCTCAAAATTAATTCCATCCACTGCATGAATGACGATTTCACCCATCTGATACGTCTTTTTCACATCCTTCAGTTCCACAAATGCACTCATAGCTACCTCCGTTGGCTGCTTCCTTTCAGCGTAATAAAAGAGAAGTGGTAAGCATGCAAAACAATTATGCCCCCACTTCTTCTCTTGTTATGTACTAGATTTCAAATCTTCCGCTGATATCTCCGTTTACAACATAGTAAACAGCACTTTCTTCAAACTTGACATAAACATCAAGGCTCTTGACTGCTGCTTTGTTGCCTGCCTCTTTATATGCTGCTTTTGCACGTGAAATAATCTCATCCTTTTCCAGATCCTTGCCTAAGAACTGGATATAAAACTGTTCCTTTACTTCTGTCATAGGTGCTGCTGTCTTAGCCGGAGCCTTCTTGGCAGCTGCTGTCTTAGCAGGTGCTTTCTTTGCAGGCGCTTTCTTTACCGGTGCTTTCTTTGCAGGTGCAGGTGCCGCTGCCTTAACCGGAGTTTTTTTCGCCGGTGCAGCCTTGACCTCTGCTTTTACCTCTGTTTTTGCCTCTGCCGGAACTGCCGCTTTAGTCTCTGCTGCCTTTGCTGCAACAGGTTTCTTTACTTCTTTCATAATGTTCTCCTTCCTCTTGTTACAATACTGCAACCACATATACAATTTCTATCATAATGACAACTATAGTCGATAAATCATAAATTGTCAAATATTTGTAGTTTTTTCTACTGTAAAATGGAAAAACCGAGACTCTTTCCGTCATTCACAAACATCTGTACCGTCTCCAATGACAGCTGCGTTAAATCTTTGCCCAGCATAGGCAGCTTTGCAAGAATTGCATTGGTCACAGTAATAATGTCTACCCCGCATTGATCTGCCTGCATGATGTTATAAACCTCACGGCAGCTTGCCCACAGGGATTCTGTTCCTGGCTTAGACTTGCAGATTGCTGCAGTTTCCTTCATCAGAGGCATTGCATCTACACCGGTATCCAGAA
>CAZABT010000125.1:0-7483 GCA_964483395.1 uncultured Lachnospiraceae bacterium | reverse complement strand
GTCAACAGTATAAAGCAATAATTTGTATTGCTATTTTCACCCGCAGGTATTAAAATGAGTTTATTATAAATTTTTTGCATACATCATCAGTTTGACACGAGAGAACGGGGATGAAGTTGTGAAGAACATTGCAGTGATATCTGCGGGGATTACAGTAAATCATGCAAGCAGACTGACGAAAGGTATTCGGGATTGTACGACAGAGCACAATGGGAATACCTTTGTTTTTACGTGTTCACGTAAATATGAAAAAAACGTAGAGCATGATGTTGGCGAATATAATATTTATAATTTACCGGATTTTCAGGATTTTGACGGAGTTGTTCTGATCAACAGTACGGTCGGCTCGGATGAGGCACTTGCAAGGCTGGCACAGAAGATCGAGGATTCACATGTTCCGGCGGTCAGCATTGAGCGTGACGACAAGAACATGTTCAATGTGTATATTGATAATTATGCAGCAATGCGTCAGATGGTAGAACATCTGGTAGAGCATCATGGCTATACGAGACTGAATTATATATCTGGCCCTCTCAGCAATGCCGAGTCCAGACAACGTCTGAAGGCATATCAGGATGTGCTGGAGGAGCATGGCATTCCAATTGAGGAAGAGAGAATTTATAGAGATGGTACGTTCCTGAGAGAGAGCGGAGAACAGGCAGTCAGAAAATTTTTTGCTTCGGAACTGCCGACACCTCAGGTGATCGTTTCTGCAAATGATGTCATGGCAATCGGTGCCTGCGGCTATCTGATGGAGAAGGGGTTACGTGTCCCGGAGGACATTGCGATTACCGGATTTGATGATGATTTTGCGGCGGCTTATCATGTGCCTTCCATTACATCTGTTGCGCGTCAGCAGGAGGAAGTGGGATATACCGCCTGTTTGAAACTGATCGACGGAATGACTGAGGCTGACAGAGGCGGAAGCCGGAAGATCAATACCGAGATGAAATACAGAATGAGCTGTGGCTGTGAAAACTGCAGTGGTATAGATAATGATATGTTCAGGCGCCTGCATTTTCGTGAAAAGGAGCAGGAGGATAAGTATCGTGACATCACCAACAGCATGTCTGTTGATCTGACGAGTGTTGAGGACTTTAAACAATTGAAACAGTGCATCAAGCAGTATATTCCGAAGATTCGCTGTGAGGAGATGTATCTGTTCATCAGCGATGATTTCAGTGATACGGAGAACAAATTTAATCTGTACAAGGAAGAACACAGTGAACAAACATATCTGCGTGAGGGCTTCGGAACAGAGATCAAGCTCCTGGTTGGATATGATAACGGCATGTATATTGAAGATATGGAACTGGATTTTCATGGCTTTATGGAGCACTTGAAGGAGAGCCATAAAGAGAGAAAGGTGTATACGGTTTCTCCGGTACATTTCAGGGACAGATGCTTTGGCTTCTGCATTTTGGGAAACTGCAAGTTCCCGTTTGAAAGCTCTATTTTCTATACATGGCTGATGAACATCGGAAATGTAATCGAAATGATCCGCAAGCAGTCCCTAATGCGAACCATGATTGAAAAGCTGGACAGTGTGTGGTGCTATGATACACTGACCGGTGTATATAATCGTTCCGGCTTTCGAAAATATGGCGGCAAGGTATGGGATGATACTTTGCAGAAGAAACAGAATGTGTTGATCCTTTTTATGGATTTGGATGGACTCAAGATGATCAATGATACATACGGGCATGAGGAAGGGGACAGTCTGATCAAGAACTTTGCGGATATCCTGATTGGTGTCAAGAGGCACGGTGAGGCTGTCATGCGGTACGGCGGTGATGAATTTGTCATTATTTCTCCGTATGCAGCAGAGGCGGAAGCAGAAGGCTATGTACGGAATATCGAGCGGGCAATGCAGAACTTCAATGAGCAGCATGCTTTGCGGTACAGGCTGGATGCCAGCATCGGATATCATATTTTATATCCTGAAAACGGTGTGGATATTGAGACGGCAATCGAGATAGCAGATCAGAAGATGTATGAGAATAAGAAGTTGAAAAAACAAAGAAGTCATGTACTGACAGGACGAATATGATGCTTGAGCGGCGGCGCAGAAATGTGCCGCCGTCAGTCTGTCACTGATCAGGCATAGCTGCATATGATATAGGAACTGTAGCATTTTATGTGAGGTATGATCATGCCTGATTTTGGCAAGCTGTCTGTACAAGTTGTCTCTGCCATCGGCACTTCTCCAATTGAGGATGCTGTTATTTCTGTTTCTTATACAGGAAACCCGACCAGTACACTTGAGCAGCTCTATACGAATGATTCAGGATTTTCAGATACAATCGAATTACCCAGTCCACCTTTGGAATACAGTGTCAGTCCGTCCGAGATACAGCCGTATTCAGAATATAATCTGATCATTACAGCACCCGGCTATCAGGAGCTGGTCATCAGCGGCTCTGAGATTTTGCCGGAGGTGACGGCAGTTCAGAAAGCTTCGCTGATTCCGGTAGAGGCTCCGCCGACAGAGGATGTCATTGTCATTCCGGCACATACACTTTATGGAGAATATCCGCCGAAAATACCTGAAGACGAAATCAAGCCTTTAGAGGAGAGCGGAGAAATTGTTTTGAGCCGTGTGGTCATACCGGAGTATATGGTTGTACATGACGGAAGTCCGACCGATTCAACCGCTTCCAATTATTATGTCAGATATAAGGATTACATTAAGAATGTTGTTTCTTCGGAAATTTATGCGACATGGACGGAAGCTGCCATTTATGCGAATACGCTTGCAATCCTGTCCTTTTCCCTGAACCGTGTGTATACGGAGTGGTATCGGAATCAGGGGTACGACTTTACAATTACATCTTCGACAGCCTTTGACCAGAAGTGGATCAATGGCAGGAATATCTACGATACGGTAGATCGTATTGTGGATGCAATCTTTACAAATTACCTGTCACGCCCGAATGTGCGTCAGCCTATTTTCACACAGTATTGTGACGGGCGCCGTGTTACTTGTCCGAACGGACTCAGCCAGTGGGGGTCTCAATATCTGGGCGAACAGGGCTATACGCCCATTCAGATCATCAGAAATTATTATGGAAACGATATGTACATCAATACCACAGAAGAAATATCGGGGGTGCCAGCTTCGTGGCCGGGATATGATCTGACCATCGGTGCATCGGGAGAGAAGGTGAGGATGCTTCAGGAACAGTTGAATCGTATTGCACAGGATTATCCGTCACTGCGGACGATTACACCGGACGGTATCTATGGACAGAATACAGCCAATACGGTGCGGCAGTTCCAGTCCATTTTGGGACTTCCGGCAACCGGCATTGTGGATTATGCCACGTGGTATAAGATATCGGAGATTTTCGTCGGTGTCAGCAGGATTGCAGAACCATAATCATCTGTGGTATCATATGCAACAGATTCATTGCATTCAAAGAGGAAGCAGATTATAATAGAAGAACAAATGAATCTATGTGATGGAGGACATAAGATGGCAGCAAGAGAATTTGGAAAAGATTTTGTATGGGGAACCGCTTCATCAGCGTATCAGATCGAAGGTGCGACAGATGTGGACGGCAAAGGGCCGAGTATCTGGGATGTTTTTGTGAAAGAGGAAGGCAGGATTCATGAAAACCGGGATGCAACAGTGGCATGTGAATTCTATACAAGATACAAGGACGACATCCGGTTGATGCGGGAATGTGGTATCAAGGCATACAGATTTTCATTGAACTGGACGAGAATTCTGCCGGAAGGCATTGGTCAGGTGAATGAAAAGGGAATTGATTTTTATAATCAGGTAATAGATGAATTGTTGGCAAATGGAATAGAACCATATATTACACTCTTTCATTGGGAATATCCGTATGCACTGCACAAGAAGGGCGGATGGCTGAATGATGACTGTGTAGACTGGTTTGCGGAATATGCGGCAATCGTGGCAGACAGATTTTCCGACCGTGTCAAGAAATTTATCACGATTAATGAGCCGCAGTGCTTTATCGGTCTTGGCTATCTCAAGGGCTGCAATGCACCGGGTCTCAGCTGTATGAATACCGATCTGTTCCAGATGGCACACAATGCGCTCAAGGCACATGGAGCAGCAGTTAGGGCACTCAGGGCACATGCAAAGCAGAAGATTGAGGTGGGCTTTGCACCGACAGGACAGATCAGCTTTCCGGAGACAACGAAGCCGGAGGATATCGAGGCGGCAAGAAAGCATCTTTTTTCCTGCCCAACGGGAATGGGAAACTGGACTTGGAATCTGGCATGGTGGATGGACCCTGTACTGCTTGGACACTATCCGGCTGACGGGCTGGAATTATACAAGGATTATTTACCGGAAATCACAGAGGAAGATATGAAGCTGATTTCAGAGCCGTTGGATTTCCTGGGACAGAATATTTATAACGGTGAGATGATCCGTGCGGGAAAGGATACAGAGTGGGAGGTCGTGACCAAATATGCAGGCTTTCCGAAGACATCCATGAATTGGCCCGTAGCATATGAATGCCTGTACTGGGGGCCTAGATTCATCAGCGAGAGATATAACCACATTCCGATCTATATTACGGAGAACGGAATGGCATGTCATGATGCTGTATCTCTGGACGGCGCAGTGCATGATCCAAACAGGATTGATTTTCTGGCACGTTATTTGATGCGTCTGAAGAATGCGATTGCAGACGGTGTTGATGTGAGAGGCTATTTCCAATGGGCTTTTACAGACAATTTTGAATGGAATGAGGGCTATAATGAAAGATTCGGACTGGTGTATGTGGATTTTCAGACGCAAAAGCGTATTGTAAAGGACTCTGCGGCATGGTATCGGCACATCATTGAGACGAACGGAAAAGAATTATAAATTAAGACTTGACAAATATTTAAAATGTTGTATGATTGTATTAAGAACATAATACAATCATACAACATTTGTGTTTTATTCTGAAAAAACAACGAAAGGAATGATAAGATGGCATGGACATTAGATGGTGACAGACCAATTTATGCACAGATTGTAGATGAAATCAGAATGCGTATCATAGCAGGCATTTATCATGCAGGCGACAAGCTTCCGTCGGTCAGGGATCTAGCCTCAGAAGCAGCAGTAAATCCAAACACGATGCAGAAGGCATTGGCCGAGTTGGAAAGAAGCGGACTAATCAATACGATGCGGACAAGCGGAAGAAACGTAACGGAGGATCTGAAGATGATTGATGAAATGAAGAAGCAGCTTGCTACAGAGCAGATAACGCTGTTCTTCGAGAAAATGAGGCAGTATGGCTTTAGCAATGAGGAAACGATAGAGTTGATTCAAGATGCGGCAAAGGGGGAAACAGCGTGAGTGTTTTATTAGCATGTAATGGTTTAACAAAAAAATATGGTTCAATATTGGCATTAGATCATTTGAACCTGACAATTGAAAGCGGTAAGATCATCGGCCTGCTGGGGCCGAACGGCAGCGGCAAGACAACATTGATCAAGCTGATCAACGGCCTGCTGACGCCGACTGAGGGAACAGTAGAAATAGCAGGAAATGCACCGAGTGTGGAAACAAAGAAAATCATTTCTTATCTTCCGGAGAGAACCTATCTGAATTCGTGGATGAAGGTAGGCGAATTGGTAGAATTTTTTGCAGATTTTTATGCGGATTTCAGGAAAGACCGGGCGTATACGATGCTGCAGAATCTTGGAATCAATGAAGGCAGTCAGTTAAAGACATTATCCAAGGGCACAAAGGAAAAGGTTCAGCTTATCCTTGTTATGAGCAGGGATGCACATCTGTATGTGCTGGATGAGCCGATTGCAGGAGTCGATCCGGCAGCACGTGATTATATTTTAGACACCATTATCACCAACTATAATCCGGAGGCTTCCATACTGATCTCCACACATTTGATCTCGGATATTGAAAAGGTTCTGGATGACGTCATTTTTATTCAAAATGGTGTGGTGACGCTGCATTCCTCTGTAGATGAGATCAGAGAGGAAAAGGGTAAGTCAGTAGATGCATTGTTCAGGGAGGTGTTCGCATGTTAGGAAAATTAATGAAATATGAATGGAATGCCGTTACGAAGGTCTTGCTTCCGGCTAATGCAGTGCTGATTTTGATCACGATCATTGGAAGGCTCATGGTATCAGCCAGGGTGTTTGAAAATCAAAATGAAATCATGCAGGTGGTCGGTGGCCTGAGCATAGCACTGTACGTTCTGTGCCTTTTGGCGGTCAGCCTGTGCTGTACTATCTTTTTAGGCTATCGGTTTTATAAGACGGCATACACGGATGAGGGGTATCTGCTGCATACACTGCCAGTAACTCCGAATGAGATTATTTTATCCAAAACCATTGTAGGCGCGGGTTGGACTCTGATTACAAGTATATTGCTGTTTGCCTCGGTGTTCATACTGGTGCTGGGCTGTATTCCGGCCAATGAGCTGTCTGTTGCGATGCAGGAAATCTCCTATGGAATTGATACTTATTTTGGCTCCAGATTTGCCGCGTGGGTTATTTTCTTTGTGTTCATGATGATCGTGGGTTCTTTTTATGCCGTATTGTGGCTTTTTGCAGGAATTTCTTTTGGACAATTTTTGCCGAAGCACAAGGTGTTGGGCTCCTTTATCGGATTTGGAATCACATATGTTGCAACACAGGTATTTTCAGTTGTTGCCATGCTGGTAACAGGCATATTCGGTAAAGCCAGTGCAATGGCGGAGGGCTCTGTCGATGCACTGATTTCTTATATGGAGTATGTATATTTGACTTCATTTGGAGTCTCGGTCTTGCTGGCAATCGTGTTCTATTTCTTCACACATTTTATGATGAAGAAGAAATTGAATCTGGACTGAGAAAATTGGTCACAAGGAGTAAAAAAACAGAAAAAAAGTAAAAAGTAAATGACATATCCGCGGACATGGTTTATAATATGATTGATTAGCAAATTGTGGGAGTCGCTTGTATGGGTGAGAACGACGTGTTAAAAGTTCATATTATAAACGGAGAATTTGATTTTACGGAATTTTTTGATGAATGTGATAAATATGGCCGCAGTAAACGGCTGTCAGTCAAGGAAATCAACATGGTTCAACTGATGATTGAAGAAACAGTCGTCAATCATATCATGAAGCATGCAGCGGATATTCATTTCAGCATCATTTGTAAGAAAGATTCAGGTAAGGTTCAGATTGACTATGTATATGACGGTGAGCCGTATAATCTGTATACGGCAGAACGACAGGACAGCCTGTCCCTTGTCATCATCAAATGCTTGACAAAACGATGTGTATACCGGTATGACGGTCACAATCAATTGTCGTTGGTTATGCAGTTTGGAGTAGGAGAAGAACCGGAAGTGGTTGAAGAATAAAATATGTTATTGAAAATATGGTCCGAGAGGGCCATATTTTTATTGGGCGCATACTTTTTCCTACCATATATGGAATGAAGTACTGTCAAGCGTTTTTGAAAATGTCCCCAAATAGTTAAAACATTAGCCCCAGCG
>CAZABT010000124.1:0-7724 GCA_964483395.1 uncultured Lachnospiraceae bacterium | reverse complement strand
AATCGTCCATTTCCGAGGAAAACTATTCGATAAACTGTTCTTTTGCGAATAGTTGTATGTCCTTTCAAAAGGCTCTTTATACATCATCTGTGTTATTTGTTTGCCGAGTCCGATTCCTGACTGCTCTTGCGATTGTAAGAAACGGTTTCTTGATTTTTGGTTACCTCGACTTTATTCTTAGAGAATCGAATCGATGCCCCTGAATGGTCAGAGGAATTTGAGGCATAGGGATTTCCGGAACTCTTCATATAAAATGTTGTTTCAGGTGTCAGCCCCTTCTTCTCAAGCTTTTGATTGACCACTGTCTTGAACGCAGCATAAATAACAGCGAAAAGAGGTACTCCAATGAACATACCAAGAATGCCAAGCATACCACCGAATATTGTGATAGAAAAAATAACCCAAAAGCTTGAAAGTCCTGTGGAATCTCCCAAAATCTTAGGCCCAAGTACATTTCCATCAAATTGTTGCAGGACAAGCACAAAAATCAAGAAATATAATGCTTTAATGGGACTGATCATAAAAATAATAATGGCACTTGGTACTGCGCCCAGGTAAGGGCCAAAAAATGGAATCACATTTGTAATGCCAACGATGACACTGATCAGTAATGCATATGGGAACTTAAAGATTCGCATGCCTGCATAGCACAAAATACCAATGATAATGGAATCAAGAATCTTTCCGGTCAGGAAGCCGCCGAATGTCTTGTGGGTGAATCTCAGATTATTTAAGAAGGTGTTGGCTCTGTCTTCATTCAAAAACGCGTATATGACCTTCTTGGACTGTGCACAAAACCGCTCTTTTCCTGACAACAGATAGAGTGAAATAATGAATCCGAGGATGAAGTCCCATGTTCCAACCAATATCGTCCATACACCGCCGAGCAATGAATTGGATGCCTGTGATATCATTTTCTGAACGGTAGGAAGTGCCTGTGTTGTAAGCCACTCTTCTATGTCTGCCCAGTAATCAATCGTCAGTTTTTCAATTTCCGGATAATTTTTCAGCGTTCCGGCAAGCCAAAGACTGATTTTATTGAAGTAGGACGGCACTCTTAGGAGGATGCTTTGGATGCTGATCAGTAACTGTGGTACAATCATTCTGATCATGCTGTATAAAAGCAGAAGAAAAATCACTGCTGTCAAGAATACACCTATGTTACGGATCACCTTTTTTGTTTTGTCCGAAAACCGGCACTTCAACTTTACAGCCAAAGGATATAATAACTTCTTTTCGATGGCATTTAACAGGAAGGATAACAGATATGCAAGTGCAAGACCATCTAAAATGGGCATTAGCACCTTGATGGCACTTCTCCACATGATTGAAATATCTGCGCCCTTAAATAATGCATAATAAAACAGAATTGCACCACACAAAACAAGCGTGCCTGTTACACCCCAATACAGAAACTTTTTATCCCAATGATATTTCATCTGGCTGTTCTCTCCTATGACTGATTTTTCTTTTCAAAATCTTCTATAAATTGTGTGATCAACTGAACTGTTCCATCAACACCCAACAAGCTGCTGTCTATCGATAGATGATAACTATCCGAATGACCCCACTTTTTAGAAGAATAATAGTTGTAATAATTTGCTCGCTGCTTATCTTTCTTTGCAATCATTTCCTTTGCCTTATCAGGCTCCAGATTGTATTTTTCACAGATTCTCTTGACACGGCTGTCGAGACTTGCATGTATAAAGAGATGGATACAGTTCTTATAATCTGCCAATGCATAATCGGCACATCTGCCGACAATGACGCAGGGCCCCTCTTCAGCTATTTTCTTGATGGCATCAAATTGTGCAAGGAATACCTTGTGGCTGATCGGCATATCTACAAATGAGGAGGCATTATAGCCGAATGAATAGGTATCCATAACTAAATTATACAGAAAACTGCTGGTTGGTTTTTCATCGTGGTTTTCAAATATCTCAGGGCATAATCCGCTGTCCCTGGCAGCACGCTGTAAAAGCTCCTTATCATAGCATTTGATGCCAAGACTTGCGGCCAGCTTCTCTCCCACTTCTCTTCCGGCACTGCCAAATTGTCTGCCTATCGTAATAATTGTATTCATACAATCACCCCTTTTATAAACAGTTAATACTGTTCTATTTACTATTAGTATACCTTATTTTTCAAAAGTTGTACACAGCAAAATAACCCCTCATCATAGGCAAATGAGGGGTTATCAGTATGCTGAAGCTGTTGTATTTTATGCTTTTGCAGAGTCGCCGGACTGGTTCATAAGTGTCTTCACACCATCGATTGCAAGGATGATGGAAAGGACAATCAACAATGCACTGATTGCAATGCGGACAATGCTCCAGCCTGCTTCTGTTCCGGAAGCAATATTTCCAAAGTTGCTCTTTAACGTGAAGCAAAGTGATGTAATGGTAACGATCAGCATGAAAGCCATGGGAATAAAGAACATCTTATTTTTCTTCCCGATCTTACCGAGCCATGTTGCTACAGCAAGAAGACCAAGTGCTGCAAGCAGCTGGTTTGCTGCACCGAACAATGGCCAGATCTTAGCATAACCGGTCATACCAAGCGCAATACCAAGAACAACCGTAATCAATGTAGCTACATACGGATTTACCAGGACTTTCTTATATCCGGTTGCATCCTCTGTTGTTTCTCCGGGAGCGAGCCAGAATTCCTGGAACATGTAACGCGCCAGACGTGTTGCTGTATCCAGTGAAGTCAGACAGAATACAGATACGGCAAGCACCAGCATGCTGTATGCGACTGTAACAACCTGACTGTCAGCACCGGCAAAAGTGCCGATCATCTGGGAAATACCCTTTGCAAATACGGCTGTGGGAGCTGCAAGGCCTGCTGATTTCAGTGCTTCGGGATCTGTTGCACTGACAGTATTCCATACATAACCGACTGCACAGAGTGCAATCACAGCAACCACACACTCGATCAACATGGCACCATAACCGATGGGAAGTGCATCTTTTTCATTATCTATCTGCTTCGCTGTTGTTCCTGAAGAAACCAATGAATGGAATCCTGAAATAGCACCGCAGGCAATGGTTACAAATAATGCCGGGAACAAAGTACCCTTTGCAAATAATCCGTTCCCGTTTGCAGCTGTAAGGCCTGTAAATGCCGGAATATCAAGGCTTGCATTGCCAGTGAAGGCGGCACCCATGATTCCGATAAAAGCAACTACGATCATAAAATAAAGAAGGAAGGAGCTCAGGTAATCACGAGGCTGTAATAAAATCCATACAGGTGTTACCGAAGCAACCAAAATATAAAAGCCAAGGATGATCATCCACACATTAGAGGGTAATGTGATCGGATGCCAATTCAATCCAATTGCAACAATCACAATGATTCCAATTACGCCTAATACAGTAGAAATACCTACCGGAGCATTTCTGCGATATACGGCAAAGCCAAATACAATCGCAAGCAGGATAAAGAGCAACGAAATCATAGCTGTAGATGCATTTGCATTTGCTGCTGCTTCAGCCATTTCAGAAGTAACACCAAAGGTACTTGCAACGATAGACGCAAAGGCTGCTACTACCAGAAGCAATGTCAAGTAAGCAAATACAATAAACATTTTCTTGGATTTTGCACCCATTGTATCGGCAATGACTTCACCTATGGACTGTCCTTTATGACGAATGGACGCAAATAGTGCACCAAAGTCATGAACGGCACCAAAGAAAATACCACCGACGATAATCCAAAGAAATACCGGTACCCATCCGAAGACAGCGGCCTGAATAGGACCATTGATCGGGCCGGCACCTGCAATGGATGAAAAATGATGTCCCATTAAGACCGGTGATTTTGCAGGAACATAATCAATACCGTCTTCCATATCATGGGATGGAGTTGTCTTATTGACATCAACTCCCCAACTCTTTGCCAGCCATCTGCCATAGAACAAATAGCCGCACACTAACAGAATAATACTTACCACTAAAATTACTGCTGCATTCATGTTTCTACCTCCCTTTTTTGTTTTTAACATGAATTATTCTTTTCAAAAATTTCGCATTTGCATGTCCGCTTCCGTTCGTATAGACCTTTTCCGTACCAAGGTCAACCAAAGCGGTATGATAATCCATCCATCCAAGCAGCGAAAATTGAAAATTCTTGTGTAACCGGCATCTTTTCAATGCTTTTACAGCACCAGACTCGCTGTGCTCGCAAATAAAAAGAGCCGTAATATATGTATACATATGACCGGGCTTTGGATCAATCAGAGCCATTCCCTGTTCATATGCATAATCACGGCATTTTTCATAAATCTCCCGGTTCAATTCCGGAACAGAAAAAATATAAACGTACTCATTGCTGTCAGCTGACCACAGCTTGGCCTTTTTCAGCAATACATATTTCTCCGAGTGGACAAAAAAAGAACACTTAGCAACCAACGGCAACTCAGATGCTTCTGCTTCTTCAATATCAAAATAAGCCTCATAGCTTTTCAGAATCTTTTTCAGAGCCTCTTCACGGTTCAATCTTTTCGCCACTTTCTGAGAAGATTTTGAATAATTGCTAAAATATCGTTAAATTATTCTTAAAAAATTATAACATAACAATATTTAAATCGCAATACCTCCAGCACTTTATTGTGCTAACTTTATAAAGTATCATCTCGCAGCAGTTTTGAAAAATAAGCAGGAAGCGGCGCCTGAAATTCCATATATTCATTCGTGCGCGGATGCTGAAACCCAATCGTCTTTGCGTGAAGTGTCTGACCCTGCAAGGAATATATATCCTTCTGCTTCCCATATAGTTCATCCCCCAGAACAGGATGTCCAATACTTGCCATATGAACTCTGATCTGATGTGTACGACCTGTCTCTAACCGGCATTCTATATAGGTATGACTGTGAAAACGTTGAAGAACCTTGTAATGTGTCACAGCAGCTTTTCCGTTTTTGGTATGAACGGACATCTTTTTGCGTTCAACCGGATGTCTTCCAATGGCCGCATTAACAGTACCACTGTCCTCACGCAGAACACCGTTGACAATGGCCTCATATTTGCGTGTGATAGTGTGATTTTTAAGCTGTTCTGCAATATTGTTGTGCGCAAGGTCATTTTTACAAACAAGAAGAGAACCGGTAGTATCCATATCAATGCGATGTACGATGCCCGGCCGCATGACACCGTTGATCCCGGACAGATCATCTCTGCAGTGATACATCAGTGCATTGACCAGCGTACCTGTATAATGACCCGGTGCCGGATGAACCACCATGCCCTTTGGCTTATTGACAACAAGCAGGTCATGATCCTCATAGAGAATGTCAAGCGGAATATTTTCAGCCAGAATTTCTGGTTCAACCGGTTCCTCAACGAAAAAAAAGAGACAGTCATCCGTATGGACTCTGTAATTTGCCTTACAGACTACACCATTCACAGTGACCTTCTCTTCTTTTATGATTTTTTGTATATAAGAACGTGACAAATCATCAAACACAATTGCAATGCATTTGTCAATTCGGATTCCGTCATAATCAGCTTCTACCACGTACTTATTTGGTTCCATCTTGATGCTCTTTCCTTTTCAATCCAAAAACTGCCAGATCCTCCTCCTGATAATAAAACAAAATCACAAGTGCCAGCAGAATTGTGGAAATTGTCACATAACAGTCTGCTACGTTGAAGATAGGAAAATTAATTGCAGAAATATATATGAAATCGACTACATAGCCAAGGTTTACACGATCAATCATATTACCGACAGCTCCGGACGCAATCAGTACAAGCAGTACATTCAAAATATTGTACTTTCTCTCGTGCGGTGTTACAAACAGCACATACATGACCAAAAGCAATATGATGGCACCTGCCGTAACAAAAAAAGTCTGCTGATTCTGCAAGATTCCAAAGGCGGCCCCTTGGTTTTCCAGATAGTTAAACTGCAGAACCCCTGGAATCAAGTCAATGATACGTCCTTCCTTGAGCGTCGCCACTGCCCATATCTTTGTGATCTGATCCAAAAAAATCAGGATTCCGATGCATACCAGTTCCATCAATAATCGCAATAATTTCTTAGTCATACATTTCCTCTTCCTTAAAATATATTTCATTTATGGCTTCCAGCATTTCGTCCCGGCTGACATCTGTATGAATCACGGACTTTCCAATCTTCTTCAGAAGTATAAATTTCAAGGTGCCATCTTCCAGCTTTTTGTCAGATGCCGTCAGCGCCACGACTTCCTCAGGAACAATTCCGTCAATAGAAATCGGAAGCTCAAATGGAACAAACATATCCCTGATTTCATAATATTCTTCCATGGACAGCAATTCCTTTTTCCATGAAATATAGGCAGCCGCTATACATCCCAGTGCAACGCACTCACCGTGTGTCAGGGAAAAGTTCTTGTATTTTTCAATGGCATGTCCAAGTGTATGCCCAAAATTCAGAAGTGCACGCTCATTTTGCTCGGTCGGATCTTTTTCTACAACTGTTTTTTTGATCATGCAGGCACGATATATCATTTCCGATACAATTTCAGGTTCTTTTTCATTGATTTCATGGAAGAAACTAATCAGCCATTCATAGAAAACAGCATCCCGAATCAGTGCGGCTTTCATAATCTCAGCCATTCCTGAACTGTATTCCCGTGCGGGCAGCGTGTTCAATACAGATGTATTGATGTATACCAGCAATGGCATTTTGAAGGCACCGACCATATTCTTGTATTGGTTAAAATCAACACCAGTCTTGCCGCCGATACTGCTGTCTACCTGTGATAACAGTGTAGTTGGTATTTGGAGGAATGAAATGCCCCGCATATAGGTTGCTGCCACATATCCTGTCAGATCTCCTGTAACGCCACCGCCTAATGCAGCCAGCACATCTTTTCGTCCGATACCGTTTTCAATCAAAAAAGAATACAGCTGTTCTGCTGTGTGCAGATTTTTCTGCTGCTCTCCTGCTGCAAACTCAAATATGAGTACCCGATCTACACACTTTTCAAGCTGTGCCCGAACCTCTGCGGCATACAACGGGCTGACATTGGAATCTGTCACGATACAAATCACGGTTTTTCGATCCGGTACACACTTGCTGACGGCCTCCGGCAGTCCTGAAAAGTTTTCCTGAATCAAAATGGGGTAATTTTGCACCTCAAAGGTCAGATTCTTACAACTGACTGATAATTCATATGTTTCAAATGACATATTGCACCTCTTTGTAATGAGCAAAGAACTTCCCACCAACGGCAGGAAGTTCTTGATTCACTCTTATTAGAATCTGTTATTCAATGCCGGGACATCAAATGCTCCGGACAGTATCTCCTGAAAGTCACCTGATATATCTACACTTCTTGGTGTAATGATAAATATGTAATGTGATATTTTCTGCAGGTTACCACTGATGGCAAATGTAGAACCGGATGTGAAATCTATGATCCTTTGGGCAATATCAACATCCAAGCCCTCTAGATTTAATACTACAGTACGGTTCGCCAGCAGCGTTTCCGTAATTTCTCTTGCATCCTCCACAGAGGTCGGCTTGATGACACAGACCTCCATTCCGCTTGCTGTGGAACGAACCTTACTTGTCGAACGCATTGGCGTTACCTTCGGAGTTGACTTTTCTTTCTTGGACTCTGAAAAATCATCGCTCATAATGTCTTGCTGTTTCACAGGCTTTTTCTTTGGTGGCTGTTCAGGATAATCATCTTCTTCGTCAAAGTAATCATCGTCGTAGTCGTCATAGTCCTCGT
>CAZABT010000123.1:0-7749 GCA_964483395.1 uncultured Lachnospiraceae bacterium | reverse complement strand
CCTTTCCAGCTGTTACAAAAAGAGGCCTCATATCAAAGTATGAGGTCTTTTTACTCTTTTCAAGTATATAAGCAAGGCTGTAAGCCGGGTTATGTTCTATCTGCCGCAAGCGGCAGACAGTGGTAATCATCTATCTCGTACTGTCGTTACCGACAGTCTCAAGCGACCCACCTGAAAGCACGGCGGGCCGCCGTATTGCTTTCTGTTCGGTCTTGCTTCGAATGGGGTTTACATGTGCCCTGTCCGTTACCGTACAGGCGGTAGTCTCTTACACTGCCCTTCCACCCTTACTCTGCTGCATGTTTTCAAAGAAAACACGCTGCACAGCGGTATATTTCTGTTGCACTGGCCTTGGAGTCACCTCCACCGGACGTTATCCGGCATTCTGCCCTGTGAAGCCCGGACTTTCCTCACCCTTGACCTTTCGGTACTGCGGGGCGCGATTACCCGCCTTACTTATATCCATATAACATTCTACATGAGACTCTCTTTTTTTGCAAGTCCGTTACTTTCTCTGAATCAGTTCACTGATTGTCAGAAAAAGCTTGTCATTATCAATCGGCTTTGTCAGGTAGCAATCAATTCCTACATTTTTTGCTTTTTCGATATCCTCCGGAAAACCATTGGCTGATACTCCTAAAATTGGTATCGTATGCGCATCTACCCTGCCTGATTCACGGATTCTCTCCGTTGCCATGATTCCGTCTACCTTTGGCATTCTGATATCCATCAATATGCAGTCAAAGGATTTCTCAGGTGTCTTCATATAAATATTGACTGCTTCTTCACCGCCCTCAGCTTCGACATAGGTCATCCCTTCATAGGCAAGCAATGATCCCAGAATCTTGCGGTTCATATCATTATCATCCACAATCAGTGCATGACAGCCTGACAACTGATAATCCGGAAGTTCATCCGGGGCATTGCCTTGATCAGAATTTCTATCCAATCCTGCATAACGCTCCAGTAATACATGGATGGTAAATGTAGAACCCTCACCCTGTTTGCTCTCTACCCTGACATCTCCATTCATCAGATTGATCAGATTATAGGCTATGGAAAGTCCAAGTCCCATGCTGGTTCCTTCACTTGCATCATTCTTTTTCTCTCTTGCAAACGGCTTAAAGAGATCCGGCATAAAATCCTCGCTGATACCGATGCCTGTGTCTGAAATGATAAAGCAGACAGAGGTCTTGTCATTCACAACAGCCCCTTCCGTCACCTGAAGGCTGACATGTCCATCCCTCGGCGTGTACTTTATGGCATTGGAGAGAAAATTCAGCAGAATCTGCTGCAGTCTTGTCTTGCTTCCAACATAATCGCTGTTATATTGCTCCGGAACCTCCATGTCAAAATGAAGCCCTGATTTTACGATTTCCGGGGTGATAATAGATACTACTTTGTCAATCACCTCCTGCATGCCAAAAGGTTCTGACGGCGTATCGGAATCAAACTGCTCTGTTTTGGTCATTGCAAGAATATCTGCTACGATAGAATTCATATACTGGATCGTATCGGACATCTTGGTCAGACTGTTGCTGAGAGCTTCTTTATCGCCGACCTGCCCCCGTGCTTCTTCTGCGACACCGGTCAATTCACTCATTGGTGTTCTAATCTCATGCGCAATCTTTGACAGGAAATCGCTCTTTGCATCGCTTGCCTGCTGTGCTATATTCAGCCTCTGCTCTGCGCTTTCCAGCTTTGCCTGTCCCTGCTTCTGCGAGGTCACATCCACTAGCGTAATCACACAGCCAAGTATCTTATTTTCCGTTGTTCTGTAAGGTGCAACACGCATAAAGAAGATTTTTTTCTTACCTGTCATGACCTCCCGCTCATCCGGTACCAGTGTCTTTAATACATTTTCACAAATTTCAATGATATCCACCGTTGGAAAATGATAGGATATGAACTTCAAAGACCTTCCGATATCATGATCCATCACACTGAATTCTGATGCAACATAGTCCGTATATCTACGGATGCTGAGCTTATTATCTACAAAAATAACGCCAATCAATGTTGAGGACAGGAAATTGGCTATATCGTCATTCATATCGGCAAGTTCTGTCAGTTTGAGCTGGTATTCTGTATTCACCGTATATAATTCTTCATTAACGGACTGCAGTTCCTCGTTGGAGCTTTGCAGCTCTTCATTGGCTGTCAGCAGTTCTTCGTTGGCCGCCTGCAATTCCTCATTGACACATTCCTGTTCCGTCACGCTTCTGTTGAGCTTATCCTGTACATCCGACAAATCCTGCTCCAAATCCGTAATACGCTGTGATGCAACTCTGTCGATTTCATAGGGAATGGCTTCCTCCAGCTCCCCGCGCTGTTTGGTATCTGTAAAAATCAGTCCATAGAAGTTCTCCGGAGTCGTCTCCTTTTTTCCAATCGGCATTGCGGTCAGATTAATAATGGCTTCCTCACGCTCTCCACTGAAACAGATGTCCTTATACTGTACCATCTGCTGCTTCTCACGAGCTTCCTTCAGCAGAGTGGATACCGGTATTTTCAGTGCTTCCGTCAGAACATCATACAGACCGTTGCTGACCTTGCCCACGGAAAAATGTACATAATTACTGTTTTCGCCATAGGTATGTACGAGTTCGTTCTTATCATTCACGACCAGACATGCCGGCATAAAGCGTTCCAGTAATGTCGTATCAATTGTATCTCTCTCACTGATTCCGATTTCTCCAACACCGGTACGATGATTTCTGTATGAATCACTCTCATCCAGAAAGTCTTCATCCATCAGTCCGTTCTGCAAAAATGGAATGGCCTTGGCTCCTGCAATCTTAACATCTGCCCGATGTGTAAATATCTTTGCGGCCGCGTCCACCACCGGATAGGCTTCCGTATAGACCCCAATGGCTTCGGATTTTCCAAGGAACAGATACCCCCCATCCTTCAGCGAAGTATGAAAAATAGCAAACAGATCGTTTTGCAGCACAGGCTGGAAATAGATCAGCATATTACGGCAGGAAATCAAATCCAGCTTTCCAAACGGAGGATCCTGAAATACGTTATGCGGTGAAAATACAATCATTTTACGAATATCCCGATTGATTGTATATGTATTATTCTGTCTCGTGAAATAATGGCTCAGCCGTGTCGTGGATACCGAATCAATGATATTTTCACTGTAGGTTCCTTTTCCTGCAAAGGTAACCGCCTCCATGTCCAGATCTGTTGCAAAGATTTTCACGGAACGCTTAATCTTGAGCGTTTCCATAACCTCACAGAACAATATGGCAATGGAATATGCCTCTTCACCGGTGGAGCAGCCTGCTACCCATACGCGGATTGCATCCTCCATCGTACTGTGCAGTAAAATGTTCTGTATCGCTTTTTCCTTCAGGCACTGAAAGAACTCCGGATCACGAAAGAAATTCGTAACACCAATCAGGATTTCCTTTGATAACGTCTTAACTTCATCTGATGACTCATACAGAAAATCCACATAAGCCTTCAGTGTTTCCTTATGGGTCAGCATCATACGGCGCTCTATTCTGCGCAGTATTGTATTCTGTTTGTAGTGTGTGAAGTTGATATTGCTGATTTTCTTCAGAATGGTATAAATCCGCTTCATCAATTCTTCATCTATCTGTCGTTCTGTCTTCAAGGTCTGCATGCCACTGTGCGTTGTATTGGAAATGTGCTGCAGTTCTAAAGCAATTTCCTCCGGTGTCAGTTGTGCATCCACCAATCCGGTTCTGAGTGCGCTCTTCGGCATACCATCAAACTTTGCACTATCCGACTCCTGAATAATGATCATTCCATCATTTTCCTTAACACTCTTGATTCCGTTCGTGCCATCTGAGCCTGTGCCTGATAAAACAATGGCAATTGCATGGGCGCCTGCCTCTTCAGCCAATGAGCGGAAGAACATGTCAATCGGCAGATTCAGTTCCTTTTCCTTTTGGGAACTCAACATCAGTCTTCCATTAGAAACCCGCATGTTCTTTCCCGGTTGTATCACGTAGACATTATCCGGCTTTATTTCCATGCCGTCTTCTACCTGTGTCACCGGCATTTCCGTATATTTCGATAGGATTTCTCCCATCAGACTTTTATAATCAGGCGACAGATGCTGTATCACAATATAAGGAAAGCCTGTATTTGCAGGCAGTGCTGTCAACAGCTTCTGCAATGCCTCCAAGCCACCTGCTGATGCTCCGATTCCTACAATATACGATTCCTTGTTTTCTCTATTATCGTTGCTGTCTCTATTATCTTTGTTGTCTCTATTATCTTTGTTGTCTCTCCCTGCCATATCCTCTGACATATGCGTGTCTCCTTTCACCCTCATCCCATTACTCTTCTATATAATTCTGGAGGGTCTCCATAATTTCATCATAGCAAATCTTCGCCTGCTCATACAGCTGCCCGATGGCTCCGTATTTTCCCGTTCTAAGCTGCACCACCAGTTCGCCTATCGTATGATACAGCGGAATGAACCCAAGATTTCCAGCAAGTCCTTTCAATGCATGTGCCGTTACAAACGCATCCTTCCATTGTCGTTTTTCAATTGCCTGTCCAAGCTCTTTCATAGTCGGCTCAGATAAAAAGCTTTCCAAATACGAACAATAAATATCTTCATTTCCGTAAAAACGTTTGATAGAGCCCTGTACATCTGTCTCACATTTCAAAAGTGCTTCCTTCAGTTCTCTTTTCATAGCCGCTCCTTCCAACACCGAGACTCATTTATAGGAACTGGAATATGCCTTGTAACGACTGACCTCTACGCCATTCAGATAACCTACAATATAAGTGGTATTCTTTTTCTTCGTTCCGGCAACCTCCGCCTGATAGGTGATTCCATTCAAGGCCTTTGTATTGGAATAGAGTGCAACCTTCAGCACACCGTTATCAGTCGTTGCTTCAATATAAATGGGGTATTGCAGAGTATTTACGAACTGATAATCCAGCTTGCCTGCCGAAATGGTTGCGTCCAGTCCGCTTGCAAGATAGCTGACATTTTGTGAATGATTGTGGTGCTCTGTCGGAAGGATTCCTGCTCTCAGTACGGCTGCATTCAATGTGGAGGATACTTGACAGATTCCTCCGCCTACCACTTTAATGAAATCATCGCCCATAATGGCATTTCCCATGCCATACCCATTGGCGGTTGTTCGCGGAAGAATGGCAGCATCCACAGAAATACCAGTGCCGGGCTGCAGAATCAGGCCGTTCAGTCTGCTTGCTGCCACTACGATATTCTGTGAGCGATCCTGTCCCACGACATACTTTGTCGTACACTCCGAAAGCTTCGTATTGATTCCGATTTTGTTCAGATTTGCTGCAATTACCGCATTCATCCCAATATTGGAGCCTGCAGCCACCGCTGCATTTCCGGCAGCTTCCGAAGCTGCTGTGGTTGCCGTTCCACTCGTCACTGCTGTACCGGATGCCGTTTTCTCACTGCCAACGATATAGTCCTGCAAATCCAGTGATACCGACTTGGCCCCCATATTCACCATATTAAATATATCCTGCTGCAGCAGTGCTGAATTAATTGCTACCGTATTGAAGGATGACGTATACACATGATTGCATATTTCCTGAATCCATGTAGAAGTGGATACCGCCACTCCCGAATTGATATTCGCTATCTCCGGCCCATATACGGTCGTTGCATAGGTCGCATCCTTATAGCTTAATACAATGCCTACATTCTCGTCTGCCCATACCTTCTGCGGGTAACTGAAGCTCAACAGTAAGCAAAGCAATAACAAGATTCCCGTCCTCCATGACAGCACTTCTGTCCGTTTCTTCATAATTCTGATTTCCTTTCCTTCACTTCCCCTTATTAGAGTTAAGCTGTTTCCGCCTTCCACACATGCCTTTCAAAGTCCGCCTTGGGCATCGGCTTAGCATAATAATAGCCCTGTACATAATCACAGCCCAGCGTCTTCAAGGTCTTGATCTGTTCTTCTGTCTCTACTCCCTCAGCGACCACTGGAAGCTTCAGCCATTTTGCAAGTCCCATAACAAAGCTGATAATCCCCTTCGAGCGCTCATTCGTTGTCTCATTCTGAATAAAACCTCTATCCAGTTTCAAAATGTCAATCGAAATCTCTGCCAACATATTCAGGGAGGAATATCCTGATCCAAAATCATCCATTTCGATCAAAAATCCCATGGACTTTAACTGTCCGATGACATTGATCAATTGAGCAGAGCTTTCTGTATATGCTGTCTCAGTGATCTCCAAATGCAGATATTCCGGCTTTAAATTATACTTATGAATCATATCCATCAATATAATCGTCAGATTCGGATTATAAATATCGGCTCTCGAAACATTAACGGATATCGGGATTGGCGGATACCCTGCTGCAATCCACTCGCTCATGTCCCTGCAGGCTGTATCCCACACATACACATCAAGATCTGTAATAAAACCATTACGTTCAAACAACGGAATAAAATCATTCGGCGGCATAAATCCCAATTCTGGATGAATCCATCTGACAAGTGCTTCCGCACCCGCAGGCCTTTCTGATGAAAGATCATACTTAGGCTGATAATAAACAATAAACTGTCTTTCCTTCAAGGCAGTCTTCATGTTATCAATAATGATCTGCTCTGCCCGCATATTCTTCATGAACTGATCATTATAGAATGCATAATTGATGTCATAGATTCCTTTGACCGAATTGCAGGCAATCAGTGCTCTGTCGCACATGATACTGACTGGTAGGGATGTGTCTTCTATCTGGTAGATTCCGTAACTGACATTGACCGTAATCGTAATTGCCAGCTTATCTATAGATTCCGTAATAAATGCAAAGGTCTCACTTGAATAATCTTTTCTTCGTTTTACCATGCATGCAAACAAATCAGCTCCGATCCTGCCGCATATGCCATGTGTCCCAATCTGATAACGTATTGCCTGTGCAACATTCTGCAGAAGCTGATTTCCCGTCTTGACTCCAAACAGTTCATTCACAAGCTTGAAACGTTCAATGTCACCACAGATGATATCATACTTTTGATCTGGATTATCCTTCAGCATGGCTTCTGCTTTTTTATAAAAGAATTCCTTGCTGTATATCCCAGTCAGTTCATCTCTTTCCACGGCATTGACAAAGGCCGCCGTCTCGCGAAGATTAATGGTATTTCTCAATCGTTGTTTAATAATTGCCGGTTTGTAAGGTTTTATGATAAAATCATGTGCACCAAGTGTCAATGCCTGCATCTCTGCATCCTCTGCATCATCTCCTGTGGCTACAATAACAGGAATCTTGGATAAAAAGGGATCTTCACGCATATGTTCCAAAACCTTATACCCATTCATGACCGGCATGACCAGATCAAGCAATACCGCGGAAATACTCTCATGTAATTGATTTAGTATTTCAAGAGCTTCCTGTCCATTGACAGCCTCCAACACTTCATATTCATCCTTCAGTATTCTGCACAAAATCTCTCGGTTGATATCGTTATCATCAACAATCAGAATCTTCCTGTACATAGGTGATACCCCCTCCCCCAGATTTTGTAAACTATTTTGCAAACTATTTTCTTTACTACATCTACTTCTGCCAGTTTCTCTCATAAAGCATCCTCTCTGTTATAAAATGTATCATCGGCTCCACATTCCCGACTGTACAAAGGTACTTATTTTATTGTACTCCGCATTTCCGTTTTTTTCAATCAATTATGGGATTTTTTTCAATATGGACAGCTGATTATTCCAGTTGAAAAGTGCACTCTTTCTGACAATTCAGAGCACCCCTTTCC
>CAZABT010000122.1:0-7766 GCA_964483395.1 uncultured Lachnospiraceae bacterium | reverse complement strand
TTTGTTGAAAATCAGGCAAATGCCGTGAAAAACAATCAAAAGGTAGATCATTTATATTCTATTTTTTTGGGTGAAGATAACGGAAAAATGCCGACAGACTATGATCGATATGAGATCAATGATCATCCAAGGCATCATTACGGAAGTTCAAATGTGACTTATAAAAACTGGTTTATGAATACAATACCTTCTGAGGGCTGCGGTTATACGGCAGAGAGTGCAGAAGCCTTGCTGACAATTTTTGAAAAGATTGGTTCCTCTATTGTAAATGTATATGAAGTGACAGGAACGATCATGGATATAATTGATAACCGATTTGACTTACTGAATGCGGAAGGAATACCAATCACGGCGGCAGCAGTCAGAGAATGCGGGACGACAGGCTATACCTATGATAATGCAAAAATATATATTGAGGAAGCAAATGTCAATGGAGTAATTACGGAATATCTGAAAATAGTATGGGAAAATATAACAATTCCAAGTAAAACGGCAGGAGGGTGGCGAAAGACGCTGTCGCTTAAAGCGAAAGAACATTATATCGGCGGAAATGATGTTCCGACGAATGGTACAGGCTCCGGTATGCTGATTACAACAGTAGACGGCAATCATGAATTGCAGGCATTTCCGCAGCCGACAGTCAATGTCAAGGTACAGTTTGAGATACCGGATATAGAAGATGTTTTTTTTCTTGGAGAGACAATTGGTGACCTGTATACAATAGAGGATATGCTTGCGAGGTATGTTTCCAAAACAGAAAAAGGATTGACAGTATTAAAGCATACGGTGAAACAGGGCAGTGAGGAACGCGTCTATGACTATACCGATGCAAGAGATGTTGCAATCAGCACACAACTAAGAGAGGGTCTTTTGGACGGTGCACCACAGAAGGATACAAACTATCAGAATGCGGTTACAGTTTCTGTGATGCCGAATCAATCGGGAGAATATTCCGCCGAAAATATGCTTTATTCAGGCGAGGTTGTTACGCAGGAAAATGGAAAATATGATACGCATGGAAACAGGCTTACGGTATATGGTAATCAACTCTATTATGCAGTATGCAGTCCGGTTACAGACAGCGGTGACTTTATGGCATATATCGTTGACGGAAAGCTGGATATTAAGAAAACAATTGATAGAAAATATGAAAGGGAAGTTGTATCGGAAAAAATAAAAGACAGTCAGACTTTTGTTTTTAAAATAGAAAGATTTGATTTGAACAATGGACAGTATGTAAAAGATGAACGTTTTGGAAATGTATATGAAACAATCAGCTTTGCATCGAAAGATGCGTTATCTGCAACCAAAACCCTAGTCGGATTACGAGAAGGATACTATAAGGTAACAGAAGAAACAGAATGGTCATGGAAATATGTTCAACAACAGCCGGAGACTGACGGAGTCGATGAACAGGACTATGTACATATAGGAGAACGTGAACAAAAAGGGGATAAGGTAAATTTCAGAGGCCTTGATATGAAGCCCCATAAATATTCTGATTCCGGAAAGTATTATCATCTTCCGGATAGAATCAAGAGCATGATTGACACAGATATGAAGCATATGAAGGCATGTTTTGCATTCACCAATCTTTTTACAACAGATGCAGGAAAAAGAAAATGGCTTGGAGATGTTTCTATCATAAGAAATATCTTTGAATAAAAACAGAAGAAGGATGATAACAGGATGTTGAAAAAAGTATGGAGAATGATATCGGACATTTTATTAATTGTATTAATTGCTCTTGTAGCTATGCTGGTATTGCCTAGATTGTTCGGAATTCAGCCACTGGTGGTGCTTAGTGGGAGTATGGAACCAACTTACCATGTTGGGAGTCTGATTTATGTAGCACAGGTAGAACCAACTGATTTAGAGACAGGAGATTCCATTACTTACATAATGAGCGACGAAGAGACAAAGGTTACACATAGGATTATTAAGATAGACCAGGAAAATCAGTGTGTGTACACCAAGGGAGATGCCAATAATGTAGCGGACGGAAGTGCAGTGGCATATGCAAGCATCATCGGAAAACCTCTGTTTTCCATACCTAAGATGGGTTATTTGGCAAGCTATTTTACAACAGATAGCGGAACCATTGTTCTGATTACGGGAATTGCTGCAATTTTAATTTTGGTTTTCATGTCAGAACTGATATCAAAAGTAGATCAGGAAGAGAAAAGAAATCAGTATTTAGAAGACAGGAGCGAGCATGAAAGGATTTAGAAAAAGCAAATACCTGATAGCCTGTTTTGCTGCCGCTGTGTTAACAATTGGTATCGGAAGCACTTCCGCATTACTGAAGGTACAGGCAACAGAGGTTAAGAATGTCTTTGAATCGGCAAAAATAAATGTGCAGATTGTCGAAGTGCTGCCTGATGGAAGCGGAACACAGGGAAGTGATACGAACAATGCAGTAGACTTTGGAACGATATGCAGGGATAATCCCGTTTCTAAGGAGGTATGTGTTGAAAATCTGCATTCGGAAGAATATCCTACTACAGATACTTTTGTAAGATGCCGCATTGTTCCTATACTACGGGATGAGGAAGGCAACAATACTGCAGAAGATATATCTCTTCGGCTCAGTGGCATGGGTCAAGGCTGGAAAATCGAAGAGCTGAATGGTGAATATTATTATTACTGGACTAAGGAGCTGGGACGGGGAGAAAAAACAAATGCACTATTTGAAAAAGTAACCGTTACCAGTGATATACCGGAAGGAGCCCACTTGGAATTGCAGGTACTGGTTGATGCGGTACAGGCCAGACCATATCCTTCAACTGGGTTTGGAGGATTGCCGAGTGATCAAAGAGAAAAGGAGGGAATGGACATACCTTCATATACAGCATGGAAATGGTATTACGATGGAACGACATTAACAAATGATTTTTACTGAGAGTAAACCATAGTGAACAGCAGATAGGGAAAAGAAAGGGAAGATAATGTTAAAGAAAAGAAAACTTATACTCATTTCATCAGTTGCATTAACAGCAACCTTGGCAATCGGAACAACACTGGCATTACTAAGAACACAGACAGACACAGTCACCAATACGTTTACCTCGGAAAAGTCCATTCAAATTTCTCTGAGAGAGCCAAAATGGGATGGATACGGATTTGAGCAGGATACAGAAATTCCGGCAGGAGAGCGGTCTGCTACAATAACCAAAATCAATGATAGTGCTTATCCAAAGGGAATAACAGCGGTGAGTGATGATCCTTTGTATGGAGTTAATATTGCAAAGCAGTATATGCCGGGAGATATTATTCCAAAAAATCCGATCATTAAAAACACCAGTCAGGATGAGACTGTCTATGTCGCAGTGACAATTGAGTGTTTTGACGACAAGAACGATGCAATCAGCATTCCCTATGGAAATACGGATACAGAAGGTTCATTTGTAAAGAAATTCGGAACACTGGAGTTTAATAGTGGATGGACAAAGGCAGATACCATAGGAAACAAAATGATTTATTTGTATGGAACAAAGGAAGTGCTTACAAAATTGGATATCAATGCAGTTACCTCTGCTTCCGTATTCAAAGAAGTAAAGCTGAATGATGATATAGGTGAAAAGGAAGCGGTATTACCCTCCTTTGAAGTCAAAGTCAATGCATATGCAATACAGGCAAAAAATATAAAAGCAGAAGAAGCAGGAGAAAAGCTGATTAGCTTTGTGAAGGGTGAGTAATTCCGAAAACGGAACACAAAATAGAGTCATAAAATGGAGTCATAAAATAGAATCATAAAATGGAGGAATGGAAGAAATGAAGAAAAAACAGGTATTAATCACAGGAGCAGCAATGGCACTTACAGCAGTATTGGCAGTGGGAGGAACTCTCGCGTATATGACAGCCATTACAGAGACAAAGAAGAACGTATTTACATCAGATAAGGGAGTTACTATAAAGCTGGAAGAAATCGGATGGGACAATTCCGGGAAGAAAAAAGCAGAGAATTATACACCGGGAGATGTGATTGCAAAGGATCCAGGTATCGTAAATGAGTGTAATGAAAGCGTATGGAGTGGAGTAAAACTTGATTATATCGGAACGGATCGTTATAAGACCGGAGAGGAATACAAGGCTACATATTATACACAGGATGCTTTTAAGAAATATGGCACAATTGACATCGATGGTACGGCATGGACACTGATTGCAACAAATAAAAATGGCAGTGAATTATATGCATATAATTCAGAATTAGAGGCTGCGGCAAAGACAGCACCTACATTGTTTAATAATCTATCTGTTGATGCAAAGATCAAAGAAGAAAAAACTTCTGATTGGACAGAGGCATATAAGAAGGTAGTGAAAAATACATATGATGCTAATGGTAAGCTAGTATCTTCTGATGTTGTATATGAAAAATATGATGCAGCAACGACTCCGGAGGTATCCAACAGCTATGTAGTAGATAAAGACGGAAAGTATGTAGATGCTTATGGCTTGCCCAGATTTACGATTGATGTCACCGGATATGCGGTTCAGTTTAGTGAAGTAGATTTTGCAACTGCCAAAACACAGTTGATAGCACTTGCCAATCAGGGTATTGATGCAGCAGCAGATAATTATTTCATTGCAAAGTAGGAATACTTACGGAAAGCATATAAAGGAGAGTCAGTATGAAGAAAAAAACAATAATAACGATTGGTATGACAGCACTTCTGCTTACAGCGGTCATTGGAACAACGCTTGCTTTGTTATCAGCAAGAACTGATGAAAAGAAAAATGTATTTTCGGTGGGTCAGGGAATTACAGGAGAACTAAAGGAACCAATGTGGGATGGAGAAAATTTTACGGATACAAACAATACTGGAGAGGGAGTTATTTCAAATAAGGTAGTCGGAGTTCCGGCGGCAGGGGAACAGAAGCTGGGAGCCGAGATTGCCAAAAGTTATTATCCAGGCAGTTCCATTCCAAAAGACCCCGCAGTGGCAAACACTTCTAAGGTAGATACATGGATAGCTGTTACCATTGATTATGCGTATTATGACAGAACCGTTGTCAAGAATACGGACGGAACAGAGACGGTGAACATTTCTACAAAAAAGAATAATGCCATTACAGGAAAAAACATGTTCCTGGATGCTTCGACAAAGTTTGCTAAGGTTGATTTCAATAGTAATGATTGGGAATTTAATGCAGATTACACGGTAGCATACTATAAAAAAATTGTTCCGGCAGGAAAGAAAACAAGTACGGTTTTTAATTCGGTTACTATTGACAAGCTGGCAACATTAACAGATAAGACAGATGCAACGAAGATGCTGGGTATCAGTAGTTTTGAAATTAATCTACAGGGCTATTTGGTACAGGCATTGGGAATTGATGATTTGGCATCGGCAAAGACAGAACTGGATCAATTGATCAGCGAGTCAACAGATTAAGAAAAGATTGATCATTAAACGGTTTTACACGAGGAGATCCTTATGAATAGAACTAAAAAATATGCCATCATTCTTTTATCCATTGCAATGCTTACAACCGTTTTGGCCGGTGGTACATGGGCATACTTTACTGATACGGATGTCAATGAAAATATTGTAACCATGGGACACGTACAAATTAAGCTGGAAGAACCGGAGTTTGAAAAACAGACAAAGCATTCTTTTAGAATGGATGATGTCATGCCGACACAGGTGATTATCAAAGATCCTACTGTGACGGTAAATGCAGCTTCAGAAGCATGCTATTTACGGGCCAAGATTGTAATCAGTGGGTTTGAACTGCTTCCGCAGGACAGTCAGAAAACAAAGGAAGACTATTGTAGGGAGCTGGAGAGACAGCTAAAGGTAAAATCGGGTGATCGGTATGTTTCAATGGAAGAGTTCGGATGGATCAAATCAGGTGAGTATTACTACTATTTTGGCGGTGCAGAAGAAGGGATCTGCAGACCGAAAGATATTATTCCGATATTTTCACAAGTTACGATTCCAAGATCTTGGGATATGGAAGTGGCAAGCCAGGAGTTCAGGATTACAATATCAGCAGAAGCAGTTCAGGCGGAAAATTTTAAACCAACCAGAAATGGCGATAGGGTAGAGTGGCTTATTACACAGGATGATGGAACGATTGTAGAAGCAACGCCGGAGGTTTATTATCCTTAGCACCATACGTGCATAAGAAAAGAAAGGTAATCATGAGAAAAATAAAAGTGAAAAAACATGATCCGGATGAAAACAGAAGTTTTGTCGTGGAAATCAAGAGCAAGGAAAATCACACATGGCAGGGCTCGATTATGTGGGTTGAGGGCCAAAAGAAAGAAAATTTCCGAAGTGTCTTAGAGTTGTTAAAATTAATGGATTCTACATTTGAGAGAGAAACTTTGGAGCAGAGGAATGAATTCGAGAAAGCAATATAGCGGAACGGGGAGAGTATTAAATGATATAGGATGTATACTTATGGTTGCGGTTATTGCCGTAACCATTCCGCTTAATGTGCCAAAATGGTGTGGATTACAAATCTATGAAGTCCTGACAGGCTCTATGGAGCCGGAATATCCTGTTGGAAGCATTGTGTATGTCAAACCGACAGAAGCGACAGAGGTTAAAGAAGGGGATGTTATTACTTACACGCTGGAATCTGACTCGAAATATGTTATGACACACAGAGTAACAGAAGTTTTTACAGAAGAGCAGGCCTATTGCACAAAGGGCGACAGCAATACAGCAGAAGATATTGAGAAAGTACATTTTGACAGACTGATTGGAAAACCTGTTTTTTGTATCCCTTATTTTGGATTTATCTCAGAAGCGTTTCATACAACTGCCGGAAAGGCTGTCTGTATTTGTGTTTTTTTTACGGCGCTGTTTTTATGGTTGAGTGTGGAGTTTTCTTTTCGCAGAGTGCTGAAATGGGCAGGAATAGGTATGATAAGTTTGTCTTTGACAGGACTGGCATTGATCATTGCAGACTATAGACGCGGGACTGCAGAATATGAGAAGCTTCAGGACTATGTGACAGCAGACAGTATGAAGGTAAAAGATATCAGAAAAACAGTGGCAGAAGAAACAGAGGAAGCTGTGTATATACCGGAAATTCAGATTGCTCAGAGACTATCAGAACTGCAGGAGAAAAACGCGCAGGTAATCGGATGGCTTGCGTTTGATGAATTGGACATCAGTTACCCGATTATGCAGGCAGAAGACAATGTATATTATTTGACACATACCTTTTCTGAAACAGAAAATAAAGCAGGCTCTATTTTCATGGACGCAGGTAATACAAAAAATTTTACCGATTATCATAATATTATTTATGGACATAATATGAAAAACAGAACAATGTTTGGTTGGTTGAAAAAGTATTATGAAAAGGCATTCTATGAAGGAAATGAGTTTTTTACAATCTATACAGAAAAACAGGCTTATCGATATGAAATTTTTTCTGTGCATATGATTTCGGAAACAGATGAAGTCTATACAATTTGGTTCGCACCGGGTGAAGAGACAGCAGAATATACGAATTATGTAGAGCGCCTCAAAAGCAGAGCATGGTATGATACGGGGGTCAATGTTACCGGAAAGGATAAGATAGTAACTCTTTCGACCTGTACAGCATCTGATGATAAGAGGTTTGTGATACACGGCAAATTGGCCGCAGTGTATTTATTTGAGTCAGAGCCGGAGGGGTAGCCAGGGTAGAAGGTAGAGCTAGAAGTCAGAGTCAGAAGCCAGAGTCAAAAGTCAGTAGAAGTTGGGCAGAGGTTCGATAGAAGATATATAGTTTTGGCAGAATTTTAACAGGATAGGGTT
>CAZABT010000121.1:0-7862 GCA_964483395.1 uncultured Lachnospiraceae bacterium | reverse complement strand
ACACAGTCATCAGAGAGATGGATCAATGATGGCGCAGATATGAAGGAGCAGTTAGAGGCTCTCGGATATGCAGTAGATCTTCAGTACGCAGAAGATGATGTTCAGGCACAGGTTTCACAGATTGAGAACCTGATCGCAAAGAACGTAAGCTGCCTTGTAATCGCAGCAGTTGATTCTTCAGCACTTGTTAATGTAGAGGCTCAGGCAAAAGCAGCAGGCATCCCGATCATCGCTTATGACCGTCTTCTGATGGATACAGATGCAGTTTCTTACTACGCTACATTTGATAATAAGGGTGTTGGTACAGCAATTGCAAAATACGTAGAAGAGAACATGAACTTAGCAACAGCAGAAGCAGACGGCAAGTCTTATACAGTAGAGTTATTCATGGGTTCACCGGATGATAACAATGCAGTATTCCTGTACAATGGTGTTATGGAAGTTCTTCAGCCTTACTTTGACAATGGCGTTCTCGTATGTGAGTCAGGTCAGATTGATTTTGAAAGCAACAACACACTTCGCTGGTCACAGGAAACAGCTCAGCAGAGATGTGAGAATATCTTAACAGCAAACTATGCAGACAAGAAGCTTGATATTGCAATCACAGCTTATGACGGACTTGCATACGGCGTTCGTTCAGCTCTTGAAGGTGCTGGATATGTAGTAGGCGAGGACTGGCCGCTGATCACAGGTCAGGATGCTGAGACAATGGCTTGCAAGAACATTCTTTCAGGACATCAGACAATGTCTATCTGCAAGGATACAAGCTTACTGGCTTCCAAGTGTGTAACAATGGTTCAGGCAGTTCTGGAAGGTACAGAGCCTGAAATCAACGATACAGAGCAGTATAACAACAACGTAATTACAGTTCCTTCATACCTTTGCACACCTGTTCCTGTAGATGCAGACAATTTGAAAGAAGTAATCGTAGACGGTGGTATCCATTCAGCAGCTGATATCGGATTATAAGAATCAGATACAATTAAGTAAAGCTATACGGGCGGCGGCGCAAGCCGCCGCTCTTTTTAAAAGAAAGCGAAAACACTGACACGAAAAAGAGAAGGAGATGAGAGTAGATGTCTGATATTATTCTGGAAATGAACCACATTACCAAAGAGTTCTCGGGCGTAAAAGCGTTGGATGATGTAACATTCAAGGTAAACCGTGGTGAAATCCATGCGCTCTGTGGGGAGAACGGAGCAGGGAAATCTACGCTGATGAATGTTCTTTCCGGTGTATATCCGTATGGGGAATACAGTGGGGATATTGTTTACAACGGAGAAATCAGTAAATTCCATAAGATTAAAGATAGCGAAGAAAAAGGTATCGTTATCATTCATCAGGAGCTGGCACTCAGTCCGTTCTTATCCATAGCAGAAAATGTGTTTATAGGGAACGAGCAGACACAGATGAAGGGTGTCATCAACTGGACAGAGACCAGAAGCAAGGCAAAAGAGGTGCTTGCGAAGGTAGGCCTTGAAAATGAGGATATTAATGCACCGATTAATTCAATCGGTGTCGGCAAACAGCAATTGATCGAAATTGCAAAGGCCATGGCTAAGAAGGTAGAATTATTGATTTTGGATGAGCCTACCGCAGCGCTGAATGACGAAGAAAGTAAGAAGCTGCTGGATATCATGCTGGATCTGAAGAAGCATGGAATCACATGTATCATTATTTCACATAAATTGAATGAGCTCAGTTATGTATCGGATGCCATCACGGTAATACGTGACGGCAAGACCATCGAGACACTGGTGAAAGGTGTGGATGATTTCTCGGAGGACAGAATCATCAAGGGAATGGTCGGAAGAGAACTCACGAACCGATATCCTGAGCGAAAGAGAGAGGACTGTCCGCTCGGTGATGTGATTATGGAAGTCAATCACTGGAATGTATATCATCCGGATGATGCCGAAAGACAGATGCTGAAGGACATATGTATCAATGTCCGGGCAGGCGAAGTGGTTGGACTCGCGGGATTGATGGGTGCAGGCCGCACAGAGTTTGCAATGAGTATTTTCGGAAGAGAGTACGGACAGAAGATATCCGGCGAGATCAAGATGCATGGAAAGCCGGTACACATCAAGAACGTCAAGGATGCCATCGACAATAAGATATCCTATACCTCAGAAGACAGAAAGACCTATGGTCTGGTTTTGATCGATGATATCAAACACAACATGACAATGGCGGCATTACGAACCTATTTTTCCAAGAAGGGTGTCGTAAACAGCAATGAGGAAATTGTAAAATCAGAAGAGTATAAAAAGAGGATCAATGTAAAAGCAACCTCTATTAACCAGACAGTCGGTTCTTTATCAGGCGGTAACCAGCAGAAGGTTGTACTTGCCAAGTGGATGCTGACACAGCCGGATGTACTGATTCTGGATGAGCCTACCCGTGGTATTGACGTAGGAGCAAAATATGAGATCTATTGTGCAATCAATGAACTGGCCAAGTCCGGCAAGGCAGTCATCGTTATTTCTTCGGAAATGCCGGAACTGATCGGAACCTGCGACAGAATTTACGTCATCAATGAAGGCGAAATTGCAGGGGAACTTTCAAGCGAAGAAGTATCACAGGAAAAAATCATGAGTTGCATCATGGCTCACAATAGAAAGTAGAGGAGGAAAATAGAGATGAACACAAAAAAAGTAAACAATATTGATTTGAAGCAATATGGAATGTTTCTCGCATTGATCGCAATTTTTATTCTGTTTTTTATATTATCAAAGGGTGCAAATGCTACCCCTGTTAATATCAATAATCTGGTTATGCAAAATGGATATGTCGTAATACTGGCAACCGGTATGCTGCTCTGTGTACTGACAGGAAATGTCGATTTGGGCGTTGGTTCAATCGTAGCCTTGTGTGGAGCATCCTCAGCAATTCTAGTGGTAGATTTTGGAGCACCGGTATGGGTCGCATTTATTGTTGCTTTGTTAATAGGTGCCGTGTCAGGCGTTTTTGCGGGCTTTTTTATAGCCTACCTTGGAATCCCGCCCTTTGTTGTTACACTTGCTACAATGTTAATGGGTCGAGGCCTTACTTATACAATTCTAAAGGCTCAGACCAAAGGTCCACTCCCGGACAATTACGTTAAGGTGGGGGCGGGATTCCTACCCACAATCAAGATTCCCATGGGAGATGGAACACTGGATCTGGTTGCAGTGTTCATAGCAATTGCGGCAACGATATTCTTGATTTTTGCTGAGCTCAAGGATCTGAAAACCAAGAAAAAGTATGGTTTCCATACAAGCCCTATATGGCAGCTGGTCATCAAGAATGCAATCATCCTCTTTATTGTATGGTTCTTCTTCCTGAAGCTGGCTCAGTATAACGGTATTCCGGTCGTATTGGTCATCATGTTTGTACTGGTTGCGATTTATCATTTTATCACAAGTAAGACGGTTGCAGGACGTCAGGTATATGCACTCGGCGGCAATGCCAAGGCAGCCAGACTTTCCGGTATCAACACGAAGAAGGTATTCTTCTGGGTATATGCCAACATGGGTATTCTGGCAGCCATTGCAGGTATCGTGTTGTCAGCCCGCAATGCATCCGCAACACCAAAGGCCGGTGACGGTTTCGAGCTGGATGCGATTGGTTCCTGTTACATCGGCGGAGCAGCAGCAGCCGGTGGTGTCGGAACAATTGTCGGAGCGGTAGTCGGAGCATTTATCATGGGTATCCTGAACAACGGTATGTCCCTGATTGGTTGGACGACAGATGTACAAAAGGTTGTCAAAGGTATTGTACTTTTGGGCGCTGTTACCTTCGACCTTTTATCAAAGCGTAAAAAGAACTAGGTTTAGAGTCTTGTTTTGAGATCATTCATCAGATACACCGTTCGAGTTATGCAGAGCGCATACCGGACGGTGTATTTTTGTGGTGCATTCATTAGTTGCAAAATATTTAAAAAGAACTTGCATAACCAAGAGATAGCATATATAATTTAGTAAATAGTAAATTAATTTAGATGAAATAAAACAAATATGTATTAGAACTGCATTGGAGAAGCGTATGGGAGAAGAAAAACAGTTACATTATATTTGATTATGAAAATCAGTAAGGAGCAGCCTATGAAACTCACGAAGAGAATCAGTATTTTATTAACGACAGTGCTGATCGGAAGTATCCTCGGAGGATGCGCCAATGCAGGAACCTCTGCCGGTGCAGGAACCTCTGCCAATGCAGAAACATCCTCCAGTGCAGAAACATCCTCCAGTGCAGAAACATCCGTGCAGCCGCAGCCGGAAGAGGTGTTTGATGAACCATCTGTGGACAGTATCAAGGTCGGGACACTGGAGGGCGGTGCAAGTGTACATGATCCTTCAATTGTTGTAGGAGAAGACGGAACCTATTATATTTTTGGCTCTCATATGGCAGCTGCCAAATCGACAAACCTACGGGATTGGACATCGTTTGCCGATGGAGTCGGCGGACGTAATCCTCTCTTTTCCAACTTGTTCGAGGGAGATGAATACCCTGCATTTTCTTATGTAGGTAAAAACAGTGACGGCTGGTATTCCGTATGGGCACCGGATGTCGTCTATAATAAAGCAATGCAGAAGTATGTAATGTATTTCTGTACGACCTCGTCCTATATCATGTCCAATCTGTGCTTTGCAATTGCCGATGAGCCGGAAGGGCCATATGAATATCAGGATACAATTCTGTATTCCGGATTTATCAAGAGCAATGTGAGACAGACGGATTTTCTTGACTATGTGGATAAGAGCGAACTGGACGGCTATACAAAATCAGGGCTTGGCTTCAACAATCAGTTTTGGCCGAACTGCATCGATCCAACGGTGTTTTACGATAAAGAAGGAAAGCTGTGGATGACTTACGGTTCGTGGTCGGGTGGTATTTTTCTGCTAGAGATCGACGAGGAAACCGGTTATCCGATCCATCCTGAGAAGGATGAGGCCAATCAAGTCGATCCGTACTATGGCAGGCGGCTGGTCGGAGGTTATCATCAATCCATAGAAGGCCCTTATATCATCTATGATGAGGCAACGGATTACTATTATTTGTTTGTATCCTATGGAAGCCTGACCAGTGAGGGTGGTTATCAGATACGTCTGTTTCGCGCTAAGGACGTAGAGGGACCGTACACGGATGCGGCCGGACAGACTTGTACGATGGTGGATTCGACCAATTCGGAGTATAATAAGGACTATGGACTGAAGATGATGGGAAATTATAAGTTCCCAAGCTTGGAAACTGCCTATATGGCACCGGGACACAATTCTGCGTTTATTGATCGTGATGGAAAAATGTATGTAGTTTACCACCAGCGTTTTGATGACGGAAAGGAATACCATCAGCCGAGAGTGCATCAGCTTTTTGTCAATCAGAACGGCTGGCTGGTTGCAGCGCCCTTTGCCGTATCCGGAGAGACGCTGAAGGCAGATGGGTATTCGGCAGCTGATATTGCAGACACCTATTATGTAGTCAATCACGGAACCGATATCAGTGCCAAAATTCCGAAGACGGAAGTCTTTGCATTTTATTCCGATGGAACGATTTATGCAGACAGGGACACCGGTAAGGTACAGGCTGGTACTTATACTTTAGAAGAGGGTACGCCTTATATGACGGTGACAATCGGTGGGGAAGCATTTTTCGGCGTTATGGTCGAGATGACAGACGAGGCAGGCAATGCAGTGATGTGCTTTACAGGTGCATCTAACCAAAATGAAACCCTTTGGGGTGTTCATTACACAAAATAGGAGGGAAGGATTCAGATGGCAAAGCTATATATCAATGAAAATCACAAGAAAGGTCACATTAACCCCGAACTGTACGGACACTTTGCAGAGCATCTAGGCAGATGCATTTATGAAGGAGTATATGTAGGAGAGGATTCTCCTATTCCGAATAAAAATGGTATGCGTACCGATGTCGTAGCTGCATTAAAGGAAATGAAGATACCGGTACTGCGCTGGCCGGGCGGCTGCTTTGCAGATGAATATCACTGGAAGGACGGTATTGGACCGAAGGAACAGCGTAAGAAGATGATCAATACCCATTGGGGCGGTGTGGTAGAGGATAACAGCTTTGGAACACATGAGTTTTTTGAACTGTGTGAGCAGCTTGGCTGCAAGACCTATGTCAATGGAAATGTAGGCAGTGGAACGGTACAGGAGATGTCAGAATGGGTTGAGTATATGACCTTTGACGGAGTCTCTCCTATGGCTGAGCTGAGAAAGAAAAACGGACATGAGAAGCCATGGAAGGTAGACTATTTCGGTGTCGGCAATGAGAACTGGGGCTGCGGCGGCAATATGACACCGGAGTTTTATGCCAATCAATACCGCAGATACCAGACCTATGTCAGAAGTTATGATGGAGCAAGACCCATCAATAAAATCTGTTGTGGATCCAATGATTTTGATTATGACTGGACAAAGAGAGTGCTTGCTACGACCTTTGATCATACCCAGAAGGAACTGCACGGACTGATGGACGGTCTGTCACTGCATTATTATGTATTGCCGGAGGGCTGGCTTCCGAAGGTCAGTGCGACAGAGTTTAATGAGGAAATGTGGTACAAGACATTGTCTAAGGCTTTGGCCATGGAAGAACTGGTGCAGAAGCATGGAAGCATTATGGATCAGTATGATCCGGAGCGCAGGATTGGAATGATTGTAGATGAATGGGGCTGCTGGTTCGATGTAGAGCCGGGAACGAATCCGGGCTTCCTGTATCAGCAGAGTACAGTTCGTGATGCGCTGGTAGCCGGGGTTACCTTGAATATATTCAACCAGCATTGTGAAAGAGTTAAGATGGCCAACATTGCACAGATGATTAATGTGCTTCAGGCTGTTATTCTGACAGAGGGTGAGCGCATGGTGTTAACTCCTACCTATCATGTGTTTCATATGTACAAGGAGCATCAGGATGCAGATCTGCTGGAGAGTTACCTGGACGGAGCGGGGGAAGCAGGGCCGGAGGGCTGTCAGGTTCCGCATTTGCAGGAATCCGTCTCCATGGGACAGGATGGAACTGTTCATGTAACCTTGAACAACTTGTCTGTAACAGATTCAGAGGAGCTGGAGCTTATTTTATCGGAGAGGTCAATTCAGGAAGTCAAAGCAAGCATCGTAACCGGAGCAATGAACACCTGCAATACCTTTGAGGAACCGGAGCAGGTTGTAGAAAAGCCGTTTGAGAGGATTACGACAGCAGGCAATAGAGCGATTCTGACGATTCCTGCCTGCAGTGTGGTAGCACTTCATATTAAGCTGGCATAATAGAGAGCAGAACAATTATGGAAAACAGATGTCGAAAATGTCTGCTGCAGGATTATGATCTGCAGGCCTATCAACAGAAGATACAGGAATTGATCGAGCGGATAGAGCCGGAGCTTCGTACAGAGGGAGAGCTGTATGCGAACCGGCTTGCGGTCTGCAAAGAGTGTGATTATCTGCAGGAAGGCATGTGTGGTGCCTGTGGCTGTTTTGCTAAGCTGCGTGCTGCTGTCCGAAAGCAAATTTGTCCATATAAAAAATGGTAACCCGTGGTGGTTACCATTTTGAGTATAGGCGGTACTATTTAGCAGGAGAATCTACCATAAGAGGACTGTAATTGATTCGGACATTGATGTCCTGATTATAGTTGCCGAAATTCTTGCCGAAAATCGTCATTCCGCCGACATGCGCGGCATTTTCAGGAACGGCCAGTTTAAATTTGATCGTGCTCTTATAATCAAGACTGAAATCCTGAATGGTCACATCAGATATCTGCAGTCCGTCGATGAAGGTTCCCTTCTTGTTGATGACAAGCAGTTTGAGCAGACCATATTGATTCCAGTTCAGATCCAGCCAGTCGGGAGTGAAGATACCTTTGAT
>CAZABT010000120.1:0-8033 GCA_964483395.1 uncultured Lachnospiraceae bacterium | reverse complement strand
CAAAGAACATTGGAAACAGCAATTACCATAAAGGAACTAATAATCAATAACAAAAAAATAAAATAGCAATGATATATAACATAGATACATAACCGTGTTACGTAACACCAATATATAACGCGATATATAACGACAATACATAACACCGATACGTAACAATAATACATAATACGGTTATATAACAATGATACACAACTATGTAACATAACGGCGATATCGAACGTGTAATATACATTGCAACGAAAAACAATAAAAAGAACAGTATGCCTGAATGTCCCCTAAAAGCGCTATAAAAGAGCACCGTAAAATTATACTTGATTATGTGAGGTGGTTTGTGCTATGATACGCGATGTATCATTTCATGCCGACAATGCCGGCAATGAAAATTCCGATTCAAATGCAATATTGGCAAAGAGGTGGCTTATGAGCGAGGGATTGACACAGGTGTTCTGCGGCGAAGGCAAGGGGAAAACGACCGCCGCGATAGGACAGGCAATACGTGTTGCAAGTCAGGGGAGAAGTGTATTTGTCATTCAGTTTTTAAAGGGGAAAAGTGGTACGGAATTAGAATATATCAAACGATTAGAGCCGGAGATCAAACTCTTTTCATTTGAAAAGTCTGAAGAATTTTTTCTGGATCTGCCGGAGGATGAGCAGCGGGAAGAGATTCGGAACATCAGAAACGGACTATGTTTTGCAAAGAAAGTATTGGCTACAGGAGAGTGCGATCATCTGATTCTGGATGAAATACTCGGGCTTGTAGACACAGGTATTATGAGCATTGAAGATTTGAAGGGAATCATAGATGCAAAGCCGGAGGATGCAACCTTGGTGCTGACAGGAATTCATCTGTCACCTGAAGTGGCGGCGATGGTAGACGAGGTATCACAGGTAATGACCATCAAAACGATGGCAGCAGTATCGGTATAGCATGTGATTGCTTGACGGACATTTTTGAAAAAATGTATTTGACAGAGTGACAGCATGGTGCTATGATACTTGCAAGTTCATCATTGATGAACAACAATTTCATACAAGGTAGAGGTCGCGTTATTGAAGAGTACCGGTTCAGATGCAGCAGAATGCAAAAAATATGTTGAGATTAATCACATATTGATTGTGGCAGATGAAGAATCGGAAAAGGCAACAACGCCGAAAGGGTAAAAGAGGTCTGCACTCTTATCCTTGGGCATGCATTTAATAAATGTATGACTGTCATTTATGTAGGCAGAGGTGCTTACATGATGGAGGGCTATCATAAAGACAAGATATTTGTATATTATGAGTCGACCTTCATCCAAGGTCGACTTTTTTGCACGATAAGCACTCAAAGTGCTGTTTATCGTAAGCAGAGTCGATTTTGGGCGTACATATCAACCAATCACAGGAGGGAACAGACATGGCAATTTTTACAGGCGCAGGCGTAGCAATCGTTACACCATTCAAAGAGGACGGATCAATCAATTTTGAAAAATTCGCAGAACAGATTGAATATCAGATCAAGGGCGGTACAGATGCGATTATTGTATGCGGTACAACAGGTGAGGCATCCACGTTGAGTCATGAGGAGCATCTGACATGCATTAAATTCGTAGTAGATCAGGTGAAAAAACGTATACCGGTCATCGCGGGAACAGGTTCTAATTGTACTGAGACAGCAATCTATTTATCAACAGAGGCTGAGAAGCTGGGAGCAGATGCACTGCTGGTGGTAACACCTTATTATAACAAAGCAACGCAGAAGGGCTTGAAGGAACACTTTACTATGATAGCCGACAGCGTTCAGATACCGATTTTGCTGTACAATATTCCGGGGAGAACCGGCGGTGTGAACATTTTGCCGGAGACAGTGGTTTCCCTGTGCAGAGATGTTAAGAATATTGTAGGTGTCAAGGATGCGACCGATAATTTTCCGCAGATTGCCAAAATGATGGCATTGGCAGACGGATGTGTTGATCTTTATTCCGGGAATGACAGTCAGATCACTCCGATGCTGGCACTTGGTGCAAAGGGTGTTATTTCCGTATTGTCCAATGTGGCACCGCAGCAGACACATGATATCTGCGCAAAGTTCTTTGAAGGAAACATTGCAGAGAGTATCAAATTGCAGCTGGCAGCAATTGAACTTGTAGGAGCACTGTTCTGCGAGGTGAATCCGATACCGGTAAAACAGGCGATGAACTTCATGGGCATGGAAGCAGGCATTATGCGCAGACCGCTGACTACAATGGAGCCTGAAAATGCCGCGAAACTGAAAGCAGCAATGCAAAATTACGGCTTGCTGTAAAACTTTGTTGGAGGCAAGATACGGTTAACATAACTAAGAAAGGAAATACATGATGATAAAAGTAATTATGCACGGCTGCAATGGCCGGATGGGTCAGATGATCACGGGGCTGATTGCAGAAGATGAGGAAGTGGAGATCGTCACCGGAGTGGATGTGTCCAATCATATACAGAATGCTTATCCGGTTGTAAAGAGCATTGGAGACTGTGCTGTAGATGCAGACGTTGTGATTGATTTTGGAGCTGCGGCAGCAGTTGACGGACTGCTTGATGCTTGCGTGAAGAAGCAGATACCGTGTGTGCTGTGTACGACAGGTCTGAGCGAGGAGCAGCTTGCAAAAATGCAGGAAGCAAGCAAGCAGGTGGCGATTTTGAAGTCTGCAAATATGTCTATGGGTGTTAATCTGCTGATGAAGGTTTTGAAGGAGGTCACGCCGACGCTTGCAGCAGCCGGATTTGACGTGGAAATCGTTGAGAAGCATCATAAGATGAAGCTTGATGCTCCAAGTGGAACGGCACTTGCACTCGCAGATTCCGTGAACGAATCAATGGATAACGCCTACAAGTATACCTTTGACCGCAGCAAGGAAAAGAAGCTGCGTGATAAATTTGAAATCGGTATTTCAGCCGTTCGCGGCGGCACGATCGTAGGCGATCATGATGTTATTTTTGCAGGGACGGATGAAGTCATTACCTTCTCACATGTGGCATATTCCAGAGCAATATTTGCCAAGGGTGCTGTACAGGCGGCCAAGTTTCTGGCAGGAAAGCCAGCAGGCTTGTATGATATGAGTGCTGTGGTAGGAATCTGACAGGCGAAGCCTTCTATATGAAATGAAAAGGCATAACAGTATAGCAGCAGGGCTGAGACGACAGAACTTGGCCCTGCTTTTGCCTGTCGTTTCATAATCGGCCATTCATAGGCAGTTTGTTTCTATTGGTCTGCCTTGCGGATTTTACCTTTGCAGACTATAATAGAAACAGACAAGGCAGTCAATTTGTTTGGAGGGGACATCATGAAAGATTTGGAAATGAAATATTTGAGAACTTTGGCCGAACAGTATCCGACCATTGCGGCGGCATCGACCGAGATCATTAACTTGCAGTCGATTCTGAACCTGCCGAAGGGAACGGAACACTTTATGACTGATGTACACGGAGAAAATGAGCAGTTTATCCATGTGCTCCGAAACGGTTCCGGCTCTGTGAAACGTAAAATTGATGAGGAGTTTGGCAATACGCTCAGTGAAAAGGATAAAAAAATGCTGGCGACCTTGATCTATTATCCGGAGGAAAAGCTGGAACTGATCAAGAAGCAGGAAGAGAATATTGAAGACTGGTATAAGATCACATTGCACCGGCTGGTGCAGATCACCAAGCGTGTAGCGTCCAAATATACACGTTCCAAGGTACGTAAGGCTTTGCCAAAGGATTTCGCATATGTCATTGAGGAATTGATTACCGAGAAGGTAGAGGTACAGAATAAAGAAGCCTATTATAATGAAATCATCCATACAATTATCCGCATCGGACGTGCGCCGGAGTTCATCGTGGCACTCAGCAATCTGATACGGCGTCTGGTCATTGATCATCTGCACATCGTTGGAGATATCTTTGACAGAGGGCCTGGTCCGCATCTGATTCTTGAAACACTGCGTCATTATCATTCCATTGACATTCAATGGGGCAACCATGATGTAGTATGGATGGGAGCGGCATCGGGTCATGCGGCCTGCATTGCAAATGTGCTTCGCATGTCAGCAAAGTATGGAAATCTGGACACACTGGAGGAAGGCTATGGTATCAATTTGATTCCGCTTGCCACCTTTGCGATGGAAACATATTCCGATGTGAACTGCGATGCTTTTGCTCTGTCTACGGGAGGCAATTACAATTCCAATGATCGGGCGCTTGATACCAAAATGCACAAAGCCATCACGATCATCCAGTTCAAGCTGGAGGGGCAGATCATCAAGAAGCGCAAGAGCTTTGGTATGGACGACCGTTTGCTGTTAGACAAGATCAATTATCAGGAAAAGACCATAGAAATCGACGGCGTGACCTATGCCTTGAAGGATACAGAGTTCCCTACCGTTGATCCGAAAAACCCATATCGGCTGACCAAGGAAGAGGAGCAGGTGATGGAGCGCCTGTGCCATGCCTTCACACGCTGCGAAAAGCTGCAAAAGCATGTTCGCTTTTTGTTTGCCAAGGGCAGTCTTTACAAGGTGTACAATTCTAATCTTTTGTACCACGGCTGCGTGCCGCTGGATGAAAATGGAGATTTCAAGAAGGTCAATGTTTTTGGAAAGCAGTACAGCGGAAGAGCGCTATATGATATTTTAGAGCACTATGCACGACGTGGATATTATACGACCAATGATCCTGCAGAGCGGGAAAAGGGACAGGACATCCTTTGGTATATTTGGGGCAATCCCAATTCTCCGGTATTTGGAAAGGAACGTATGGCAACCTTTGAGCGTTATCTGATTGCGGACAAGGCAAGTCATGTGGAAAAGAAAAATAAGTATTATGAGCTGTTGAATGATGAGGAGACCGTCAATAAGATCATGGTTGAGTTTGGATTGGATTCAAGATTTTCTCATATCATCAACGGCCATGTTCCGGTAGAACAGAAAAAGGGAGAGTCACCGATCAAATGCGGCGGCAAGCTGATGGTCATTGACGGTGGATTTTCCAAAGCATACCAGAGCAAGACAGGGATTGCAGGTTATACACTGGTCTATAATTCACATGGGATGCGCCTCGTTGCACATGAGCCATTTAAGTCGACAGAGGATGCTATTTTGATGGAAACGGATATCTTCTCCGACTCAGTGATTGTAGAGACTTCAGCATTCCGTCTGCGTGTGGCAGATACAGATACAGGCTATGAACTGCGTGAATCCATCTATCAGTTGGAGGAACTGCTGAGAGCATATCAGGATGGTACAATTATTGAAAAAAGTGAATAAGGAAATATGATTCAATCAAAACAGGTACCCGGCGGGAGTACCTGTTTGTTTTACAAATTTTTTTGCAAACTATCTGGTAGTTGTGTTTGTAGTTCCGGTTCCGGTAGTATTGGTGGTCGTTCCGTTGCCATCCACATCGTTGACAACACCGTCTACATCATCTACAACATCACCGACAACATCATCTACGCCGGTTACAACATCATCCACAACATCACCGACTACGCCGCCTTCACCATTGCCGCCGTCGGTGGTTGTATCCATGTCTATGCCGTCCATACCATTTCCGGTAGTTGTTCCGTCAATGGAACCGCCGCCGTTCGTACCTGTAGTGCTGTTTGTGCCCGTAGTACCGTTTGTACCTGTGGTACCATTCGTGCCGTTTGTATTGTTTGTGTTATTTGTCCCGGTATCGGCATTTCCGATATCCGTGCCGTCTGTTGTGTTGGTTCCGCCGTTGCCTGTTGTGTTGTTGCCATTGCCGCAGGCTGTCAGGGTTCCCATGACAAGAACCATCAATGCACATAACAAATACAGTTTCATATTTTTCATAATTCTGCACACACTCCTTTATAAGAATAATCATGAAAAAGCCGCAGAACGACTCTTTCCACTTTAGCATTTGCAGAATTAAATTTATTATACTCAAATTTATAAAGATGGTACTTGTGTACTAGCGGGACAATATTGTATACTAGAAATATAGGGCAGAGTGAGGAGTCTTTAGAATGGAATTCAGGCCATGTATAGACATTCATAACGGACAGGTAAAGCAGATCATCGGTGGTACGCTGCAGGATCAGGATGACCGTGCGGTGGAAAATTTTGCTTCTGCGAAGGGTGCAGAATATTATGCGGATTTATATAGGAAGCATCATTTAAAGGGCGGACATGTCATTTTATTAAATGCAGCAGATTCCGCATCGTATGCGGCAACAAGAGAACAGGCAATGCATGCATTGGCTGCTTATCCGGGTGGCTTGCAGGTCGGAGGCGGTATAACAGATCTCAATGCAGACATATTTTTAAAGGCAGGTGCGTCACATGTTATCGTGACGTCCTTTATTTTCAAAGACGGACAAATCAAATATGATCATATAGAAAAAATGAAACATGCAGTTGGAAAAGAGCATCTGGTCTTGGATGTCAGCTGCAGAAAGCGAGACGGTACATATTATGTTGTGACAGATCGCTGGCAGCGTTTTACGGAGGTGCCGATGACAGCAGCACTTTTACAGGAGCTGTCGGCTGATTGTGATGAATTTCTGGTACATGCCGTGGATGTGGAGGGCAGATCGGCGGGAATTGAACAGGAGATTGTCGGCATACTTGCCGATTATCGACGTCTTTGCCCGAAGAACGGAGCAAGTCCGGCGGTGACATATGCCGGAGGCATCGCCACCTATGAGGACATTGCATTATTAAGGACGCTGGGTGAGGACAAGGTGCATGCAACCATTGGTTCGGCACTGGATTTGTTTGGCGGCCCTTTGAAATTCGATCAGGTTTTGAATTATTTTTATCATTGAGAGGCGGTGTAGCAGATGCATACGATTATGATTGTCGACGAAAACGAGACGGAACTGCTGATTGCACAGAAAGCGCTGGAGAAGGATTACAGCATTATTCCGATTTCAAACAGCAAACAGGCGCTGGCACGTCTGGCGAAAGCAACGATGATGCCGAGCATTATTCTATTGGACATTGCAATGCCGGGCATTAACGGTTTTGAAATGATCATGAGACTCAAGACGAGTGAGAAAGCAAAAAACATTCCCGTCATATTCCTATCGGCGGATCTTGATAACTCCACGGAACTGGAGGCATACAGGCTGGGAGCTGTGGACTTTATACGAAAGCCCGTCGTAGCAGATCTGCTGCGCAAACGTGTAAAGCTGCAGGCGCGATTGATTGAGCATCAGAAGCAGATGGATGAATATAACCAGCAGCTTCAGCAGACGGCATCCTTTCAGACCCAGAATGCAATGCGGTTGGAATATTTTATCATAGGGATTATAACAGATCTGATTTCAGAGAAGGATGGCTATTCAGGCATGCACTGTCTTCGTGTGTCCAAGTATATGGGTGTCCTGCTGAAAGAAATGCTGCTGAGCGGCATCAATTTCGGTATTCTGGCAGATGATTATGAAATGATCATCCTATGCTCTCAACTGCATGATATGGGTAAAATTGGTGTTCCGGATACCGTCCTGCAGAAAGAAGGAAAATATTCAGATGAGGAGTTTATGCAGATGAAGAATCATACACTGCTTGCAGCCAATGCAATTCAGAAGTATGCGTATCTTCTGCCGAACAGCAAATTCCTCAGTTATACTTACCAAATGGCCCGTTCTCATCATGAGCAATACAGTGGAGCAGGATATCCGGACGGTCTTTCAGGCAATAATATACCGATCCTTGCCCGTATTTTGGGAGTGGCAGATGTGTATGATGCACTTGTTTCGGAAAGAACCTATAAAAAAGCATTTACACATGAGCAGGCCTACAACATTATTACACAGGGCTCAGGGCTTCAGTTTGATCCGCAGGTTGTAGCGGCATTTCAACGCGTACATATGGAGTTTTTCGAGATTTCACAACAAAATCTCAACATGCTCCAACAGCAGCAGATGCAGACGAATTATGCAAACGGATAGCAAGTGAAATAAAGGGTAAAATAAAGGGAAAAATAAAAAATTATCGTTTACTTTTTGTATATTCTGTGGTATTATGACCTTGTTGCGAATAGGCGCAACGATAATTTATTATTTT
>CAZABT010000119.1:0-8069 GCA_964483395.1 uncultured Lachnospiraceae bacterium | reverse complement strand
TATAAAAGTAGGTTGTTATGCCCAAACACATGTGATGTAATATTTTTACATTATGTAACGGAATTGATTCCGTTGTTGCAGTATAAAATCAATACTGCGATGTGTATTTCAAGGATGAAAGGAGGGGCAGACATGGCTAACGTAGCAGCACTCAATACAGTCTATAATCATTATCTGACTACCTATGCGCCTAAGGGTACTTCGTCACCGTACGATACCCATAAAAAGAGCGAACTGCGCAGTGTATACAATTCCATTGTCAAATTGAATAAAGAATCCCCTCTGTATCTTGTTAAGGCTGACGCCGCGACAGGTGAATTTGCCGTAGGCATGAAAGAAAATGCGCGTGACCTCAAAAACGTCATTTCCTCTCTTTCCAATGGTGATGAAGCACAGTTATTAAATAAAAAGGCTGTCTCCTCCAGTGATGAGAACGTTGTGACAGCTTCTTATATAGGAAGTCTCAGCGACGATGACGACATACCCTCATTGGAAATTGAAGTGCAGTCTCTTGCCAAGAATCAAGTCAATGAAGGAAAATATCTGCCGGCAGGCGAAATGGGATTAGAACCCAATACCTATTCCTTTGATGTTCATGTCCGTGATCTGGATTACGAGTTCCAGTTCAATGTCAATCAAGGTGATACCAACCGCGAGATACAGGATAAACTCACCCGCCTGATCAATAAATCTAACATCGGCGTTGAAGCAAAAAGAGTGGAGAATGAAGACGGAAACACCGCTCTTCGTCTCACATCTTCCGAGACCGGTATTACCGAGAATCAAAATGAGTTATTTGTTGTTTCAGATAATCATACCAGTAAAATGTCCGGCACAGTTGATTACTTCGGTCTAAACCAGATAAGCCAGAGAGCTGAGAATGCAAGCTTTATTTTAAACGGAGACGAGCGCAGCACCTATGCCAACGAATTTACGATTGATAAGACCTTCCGTCTATCACTGAATGGCATCAGTGAACCCGGCATTCCGTCTACAATCGGATTAAAAACAGATGTAGAATCCTTTACAGAAAATATCAGTCATCTGATACAGGGCTATAATTCGTTTCTGCAAAAAGCTTCTGAGTATGTGGAAGCACACCCGCACACGAATCGGCTGATCAATGACATGAGCAACATTTCACTTACCTATAAGAACAACCTGGATTCTATTGGTCTTACTGTTCAGGATAACGGCACAATCAGCTTGGATAAAAACCTTCTCCAGCAGACAGCACAGGAAGATGACGCGCTCGAACGATTCAGCGCCATCAAAAGCTTTGCCGGTTCTGTTCTTGGAAAAGCAAATCAGGTTTCACTGAATCCAATGCATTATGTGGATAAAACAATCGTTGCATACAAAAATCCCGGCCGTTCACTGGCTAATCCTTATGTCGCCAGTAATTACAGCGGGATGTTATTTAACAGCTACTGCTAAAAAAGCCTTGAAACTTTGAATGAACAAGTCTCAAGGCTTTTCGTTTTTATTGGTAGAGTGCCGAAACAGTTTGGAACTCTTTCAGGAACGGGACGATACCGCTTTCCAAAACAGTTGCGGTTCTCTGATCATTTTTATCAATCAATGCCTCGCTTAGCTGCACCACCTCACGATTGATTGCATCCTTATCCATCAGCTGCCGTTCTTCATTAATCAGGGACATGGTACCATTAAACACTTCAATCACCCAATTAAGACCATCTATAATCTGCTTCAAAAAGGCATCCGTATCCTCCTGCTTTTCTCCGTTCAGTTCACCGATCACCGTCTCCATACTCGGAATCAGCTTTTCTATATACTCATTCACAACCTGAAGGGCTTCCATTTGCTGTACCCGTATTTCATCTGCACTCATTTCGTGATTGTCCAATTGATTGCTCCCCCTCTGAAATATTGTATGTCTGTCAATAAATCTGCGTGATGCTTTTCTACTTATTAATATACATCGGTAAATTGCAGGAAAAACTTTATAGTAATTCTGCACGCACAGTCTCAAGCGCCCTCGCCACCACCTGATGCATATCATAATACTTAAATTCTCCAAGCCTGCCGCCAAAAATCACATTGTCCTCCGCATCCGCCAGTTCACGATACTTTGCAAACAACGTATTGTTTTTCTCATCGTTCATCGGGTAATAAGGCTCATCGCCCCTTTTCCACGTTGCAGGATACTCTTTGGTTATGACTGTTTTAGGCTGCGTACCGAATTCAAAATGCTTGTGCTCAATGATTCTTGTATATGGCACCTCATATTCCGTATAATTGACAACTGCATTGCCCTGATAATTTTCAAGTTCCAGCGTTTCATTTTCAAAACGCAGACTACGGTACTCCAGTTCACCAAAACGATACTCATAAAATTCATCCAGCATGCCGGTAAATACAATTTTCTCCGCAGACTGCTCGTATTCCGAACGTCTTGCAAAAAAATCGCTGCCAAGATGCACCTCAATGCCTTCCAGCATTTTTTCAATAATCCTTGTATATCCGCCTTCTGGAATCCCCTGATATTTGTCATTAAAATAATTATTATCATACGTAAAACGAACCGGCAAACGTTTGATAATAAAAGCCGGAAGCTCTGTTGCGCGCTTGCCCCACTGCTTCTCAGTATATCCCTTGACCAGCTTCTCGTAGACATCACAACCGATCAGGCGAAGCGCCTGCTCCTCCAAATTTTGAGGCTCCGGCAGCTTTCCGTCAGCATCCGCATGTTTCATAGCCTGCTCCAATGCTTCCTGCATCTGCTCCTGTATTTTGGCTCTTGCTTCGTCAGGTGTCTTCACACCCCACAATGCATGAAAAGTATTCATATTAAAAGGAAGATTGTATAATTCATCCCGATATCTCGCAACCGGTGAATTGGTATAACGGTTGAATTCCACAAAAGAATTCATATAATTCCACACCTCTTGATTGCTTGTATGAAAAATATGTGCCCCATACCTATGCACATTGATTCCTTCCACTTCCTCCGTGTATACATTACCGCCAATATGGTTTCTGCGGTCAATCACCAGACACTTCCTGCCTGCCTTTTTAGCCTCATACGCAAATATTGAACCAAACAAACCGGCACCTACGATTAAATAATCATATTGTTTCAACTTTTTTCTCTCCTTAAAACGATATTGAGCAAAACAATCTCACTCTTTTTTATTGCTATATTACGTTATAGTTTGATTAGATTTTTTAAATTTTGTTCCCAGCACCTTGGCCAGTTCGATATGCTGCATACCATGAATATATGCACCACCCTCAGTTGCATTAATCAGTTCTACCTCCGGCGTTTCCCTCCATGCAGTCTCGACACGCTTCTCAACCCACTTGCGGTACATGTCCAAAGCTGCCGAAGTCTGAACCGGATGTCCTTCCCAATCTCTGACCTGCAGCAGATCATCCGTTTCTATCATATCATATTTTCCGGCACATGTCGCATGCATTTTGTTTCCCGTATAAGCCAGATCCAGTCCAAGACATACGAGACGTGCCGCACCGAGCCGCAATGCCACATCCATAGCAATTGTACTTACAGACCCCCCGCTTTGATATATCTGGCCGCCATGCTCCTGTGCATACTTCTCCGCAGCAGGATAACCTTCTTGGCAGATCAGATACTTTGGTCCATGATAATCCGCTGCTATTTTACGACAAGCTGTAGATGCCATCAGATACGGAATATTCTCATGCTCATAGCCTGTTGCCTGTACATACATTCTGGCGGCTGCATCCAAAAACACCACACAATCCGGACGGATTCCAAGCTGCATCAGTTTTCGATAGGTAGTTCCTACCGCCATGATAATTGCATTTTCAGGCTTTTGCTTTAATTGTATCAAATTCTTGTCCAAGGAAGGACCTGCCGCAATCAGATACACCGATTTTCCCTCAAATCGTTCTCTTAGTATATCTACATACAGTTTGCATTGCTGTATATTACTTCTGTAATTGCGAAACATATCAGCACTCTGATTACGCACACTGCTCTCCTGTACGAACAGCTCATGCATGCTATTTTGAAGTGCCCTGTGCCGAATGCCTCTGATTGAAGGGGCATGAAGCATGATTCCATTCGGATATTTCTGAAGCATCCGCATCATTTTCGTCAAATCAGGATCGTAGTAAATGCGAACCCCTCCCTGCAGCAACGGTGTCAGATTCCGATAGGTAAATGCAGCACAAATCACCTGCAGATCACTCTCATAGACATCAATCCGACTCGTCTGATCACATAGCTGCTGTAACGCTTCAATATGATAAGCAAGTCCCAGTCCATAGACCGTATAATGATCTAGTTCTTCCTTATAATACTCCTTTGCCAAAAGCAGCCCCTCTACCACCGGGTCATTGTTGCTGTGCAGATAACAGCTCTGGTTTTCCGTCACACATTTCAATGTCGGACATCCCTGATTTGTGTCCTCAATGATATAGTGCAGTGAATCAAATCGGAGCGTACGAAGATCATCTGCCAATTCGATTATGTCCTCCGTCTCTATACTCGCAGTGCCCTTTGGTTCAGCACTCTCAATATGCTTGGATTCTGTGCCCACAGTATTTTTACTTGTCGTCTCTGCAATTGCCGTCATCGTCCGGAGGTTTGCTTCAAAATAATCCTCTGCAATCGGCCCGCCCTCGCTCTGACGGATTACCTCCTGCACGGAATAGAGAAAAGGAAGCAGCTGCAGCTCCAGCAGATCCGCAAGCAAAATATAATCCCCCTGCTCCTGTGCCTGTAAAATTCCTTTCATTGTCTCTATTACATCTAATTCATTTACCAAACTGCCATATTGATTGAAATAATCCTTAGACGCAAAAAGAACCTCCATCGTCTGCGAAAACATCTGCGACCATGCAGGAAATAAACGCTCGGCACGATTATAATTCTGCTGCCGAAAACATATAATCATTTCATTCATCGTATTGATAAGGGTAATATTTCTTCTGTATTCTGCTCTTGGCTCCATACGTCATCCTTTATCCGCATCATGACATAATATAATATCATTTTATTCTCCAAAATATTGATATAGGAACTTCATATCCAGCATCTTATCATCTATGTAATAATCGGCATTTGGCTTGCCAAAGATCAATTCATGGTACTTTAGTCCCCATCGCTCCATCTGAGCCTCCGTGGTCGGCCTCCAGTCGATCCCTGTCACATAACCTCGCGCTGTGAAAAGCACGATATAATTTCCCATGTCATAAAGCTTGTTGATAATCCGTACCATTTCCTCCACAGGCGGTGCCGAAGCATAATCAAGTCCCGATCGGAAGCCCGCAATGACTCCATCAATATCAAATACAAATCTCTTATTTCCATTTGTAATCTTCAAATACTCTTCTGCGCGTTTGAACTCCTCCTCTGTATCAATATCGAAGTTCTCCTGCATCTTATAGCCGACAATTTTTCGTCCGGACATGGAATGCTGTATCGTAATGACGTTTGTTCTAATTACATCAATACAGGCATTCTGATAATAGATTTGTGGAAGCTGCTGACGCGGCATATTATAGCATTCCGGAATGTCCTGCATAATCGGAGTCATTTCCATCATTTGTTCATCCATAGGCGGTTTGACTATGCCTGGTTCATCTGAAAAATTCGGAGCACTGCGCCACATCTTATATGCGATCTCAGTTGCCGGAGCAATGCAACGCATGGAATCAATTGTCTCATCAGCAAACATCTGCTCAAGCATCCTGTCAATATCCTCCACCCTTCTGGTGGGATATGTAGGCCGCAGTTGTACCACAAGCTCCGGTACATAATCCTCATGCTCCTCCAGGTACTCCAACGCATGATAAAACACATCATAATCAAGCGCCGTATCTGTTGCATACTCTGCCGGTCTCATAAAAGGCACCTCGGCTCCATATTCCCGTGCTATATCTGCATACCTTTCGCTGTCCGTACTGACAATCGTCCTCGTAATATACTTTGATGCCTGCGCATGTCCAATTGAATACGCAAGCATCGGCTTCCCATCTATTAATCTGATATTTTTATCCTTCACACTCTTAGAACCACTGCGTGCAGGAATGATTGCAAGAATTTCTCGTTTTTTCATATGCATTGATCACTTTCTGAGATTGCTTTACGTAATGTAAATATCTGAATCAAACGTTTTTTGTCTTGTCATATACCGTCTCCTCAATCATTTTGGATACAGAAGAGGACTGCGGTATTATCGCATTTCCTGTCTCCAAAGTCACTCCCTGCATGAGTCATTTAGTTGTCAGAAGCAAGGAATTTTTACGGAGTATCCCGTTTTGAATTGCTTTACGCAATGTAGAATGGTTCTTAGGAAATGTAATACTCTTTGCTCGATTTCATTTTAGCATAGATTACGATAGGATGCAATTGGAAAATGGAGTATATAACATGTGAAAATATACGAGTTTGTCCTGTACTACATTTTATTCAGTCTCATATTCCCAAGTATTAATTCCACCAAACTCTTTTATGTTGGTGTAACCCAATTCTGCAAGCTTCTCTGATGCTTGTACACTTCTATTCCCACTTCTGCAATATACCAAAATCAACTGCTCCTTATCAGTAAGCACTTCCGTCACAGATTCATCTATTGTTTCGTTCGGAATGCAGATTGCTCCTTTAATATGAGATTCTGTATATTCCTCTTCTGTTCTTACATCCACAACAATACAATTTTCTTCATGATCCATCAGGTTCTTAGCATCTTCCTGCGAGATATGTTCATAGGTATTTTCTTTCATTTCCGTTTCCTTTCCGCATGCCACAATCAATAGTGCTGAGATGATCGCAATTACCAAAATCCCATACTTTTTCATAAGTTATTGTGCCCTTCCTTTTTGGAAAATATTTTTGATATAGTATACCCATAAAATATTCATCTATCCGCATCACAAAATCCAATTCTCAGCCAAAATACTTTTTCTTCCCAGAAAACAGTTCTCCTGATTTTACTTTACCAAATCCAATAATGTATATTCATCCTTCAGAATTTTTGAAATTCTATGATATTCCCGAATTGCATCAATTAGTATAGATGGATTCTTAAAAAAGTCTTTTACATATTCATAAGATTTTACATCATGCATTTTCAAATCACTTTTGCAGAAATCGCTTGGGCTCTTCTTAGACTTTTTGAATTCGTTGTATCTTCCTTCATTGAAGATAATGAGCATTTCAATCTCCGGAGCTGTAACAGCATTAATCACAACTACTTTATTTTGATATACCTTGCTAAGCTTAAAATTCTCTCTTCTCGAATCTAGTATTCTGATTATAGATATCTTATCCGCAAATCCTTTTCTTAAATATTTCTCTTCAAACTTTTTTCCTTCGCGACACCGAATCACTTTTTCTTCAAGCATCTCTTCTCGCTCAAAGATTAACAAATGATTCTCTAACAGAATATCAATAATTGCCTCTTCAGCAGAACCCTCACATATACAAGCTTTATATTTTGCTAATTCCATATGCAGCCCTCCTTAATTAAGTGCTGCAGAAAAGCTTTTCTTTAACTGTATATAAGCCTCATACATTGGTGTTGTTCCCTCCAAGAATCCACTCTGATACGCATCACTTTTTTTGATGTCATTTCGTTTCAGTATGTTACATAAATTTTCCGCTATAATACCTGCTCTATTTCTTGTAATAAAGATACTATCATTTCGATCATATTCATCGAGCAATTCTGGATAATGTGTAGAGAATATCAGTATTCCACGATTACTATTTAGTTTGTTGTCCATAAAGAATCTGAGAAGTGTCAACGCGATCTCTTTGTTAAAATGATTTTCTATCTCATCAACAATTAAATATCCTCCTGTTTGCAATGCTTCTTTTGCAAGGGTAAATATAATCATTCCCTTTATTGTTCCAGATGATAAATAATGATTAAGCTGTGCTGTACTATTAAGAACTATCTCTTCTTTCCCAATAAACTTCAAATGAATTAAAGTCTTCTGGTCCTTCTTTTCAAAATGTAATGATTTAACTGTCGAATCAAGAAATGTTATAACCTCTGCCGGAATATCTTCTGAAAATGGTAATTCATTTCGGTCTGTAAATTCAAGAAGATTGA
>CAZABT010000118.1:0-8220 GCA_964483395.1 uncultured Lachnospiraceae bacterium | reverse complement strand
CTGTCAACAGCACACTCAACACCTCACTTCGATTCTTTATGAGAAACTCTCGCAGTTCCAAAACAAATCTTTTTTCTACTCATTCAAGTACCTCCATTATATATGATTGGGCGCACAAAGACAATCTGCTTTGCACAGTTTTTGTCAGCAGTTCCCGAGAGTATTCTTTCTTCTCTGTCTTGAACAGTCTTGAGTATAATCTCGATTTTTTCGTAAGTGAATTTCCGGCTGAAAAGCCAAAGATGCTTATGCAGGCTATATGGAAGTTCCTATGTAGGATGATTGTCCATATACAATTACATTTCCAATAGGTACATAAGCTGATTCGTATCTTACCACATAATCTCATACGACACAATATGACATATTTCACAAAAACAATACAGACCTCAGTGTGTCTCACATTAAGGTCTGTATCGGCAAAAACAATCATTTCACTTTCAAATCATTTCTTTCTCAAAATCATGACATCCTTTGGTTGAAGCTCTATCGTTTGCTTCTGAGCATATTAGTTATTGCCCTAAGCATTTACCAAGACAAATCACATTCCAGGAAAGACTTTTCAGTTCAGCTGTAAAAATATGATTCTGCTTTTTATAAGCGTGTTTCTGTTTCAGGAACACGCTTTCTTTTACAGCGGAATTAATCTGTTCTGTTGCATAATCCTCCATCACAAGATATTCCAAAACCTCATAGCCTTCAAAATTACGCAAATCTGCTTCAAGGAGTACATCCTCCTGCACATTACAATTAACTGCAAATATTGTAACAGTCTCATTTTCCTCATGATATACGGCAATTGCATCAACATCTGTTACATCTTCATGCGCCGGTGTATCATGCTTTCCGGTATGCAGAATCGGATTTAACACAACGCCCTAGCCATACTGCGACACATGTAAAAACGGATAGTAAATTGTCTGCCTCCATGCTGTCCCATCCTTTTCTGTCGTAATCGAATGAAACCATACATTCCATTCGTCAAAACTGATATTTATGATTTTTTTGCTTCTTTTCTTTGCCTTCACATAATCACAGGTGGATATGACTGTATGAATAAAGTGCTCCATATCCATGGTGGAAGCCAAATAATCAGCCGTATTTCCTGTTGTGTTGCCATAATACTGATGCATTGAAATGTAGTCCACATCATCATAAGTATGTGTCAGTGTATTCCTCGGCTGTCTTTTGACCAATCTGCCACTCTCCATCCATCTCATTGTCAAGACACCATGTCTTGATCTGATAAGGAGACTCTATGCCATGGCTTCTGCGAAGGTCACTGAAGTAGCTGCCTAAATGTTCGATAAAGGAAGTAAAAAGGCGTTCATCTGCTTCTCCGATTGTATAGTTTCTGTCTATGATCATTTCTGTTTTCTTCATAAGAATGCTCCATAAATCACCTAATTTTTCATTCCAGTCAATGCAATTCCTTCTACAAAATACTTCTGTCCAAACAAATAGAATACAACACCCGGAATAAACGATAAACAAGTTGCACACATAATTGCCGACCAATCCGACTTGAGCGATCCCTTAAACTGAGACAGTCCAATCGCAATTGTAAATTTATCTGAGGTATTGATATAAATCATCTGTTGGAGCAAGTCATTCCAAATCTGTATGAACAGCAACAGTCCGACTACAATCATTGCCGATTTGATGGTTGGCAGAAGGATACTGAATAAAATGCGGAATTTTCCGGCTCCATCTATCGTAGCCGCTTCATCCAGTTCTCTTGGAATAGAGCTGATAAACTGTCTAATCAAGAAAATGTTGAAAGCGCCGCCACCACAAAAATACGGCAGAATCAAAGGCCAAAACGTATTTGCCAGATGAAATCCCTTCGTCCACATAATATAGAGTGGAATCAAGGTAACCATGGTTGGAAGCAACATTGAGCCAACGCACAGACCAAACAGAAACTTCTTACCCGGAAATCTAAGTCTTGCAAAGGCATAGCCACTCAGGGTTGCGGTAATCGTACCACCGAGAATCGCCGGTACAATAATCAGCATCGTATTTTTGAAATATTCCCAAAACGGAAAATATTTCAGTGCTGCTATATAGTTCGACCATAACCAGTTCGGTGGGAAGAATGTTGGAGGCCATTTGAACAGCTCTGCATTGGTCATCAGACTGGAACGGAATATCCACCAAATAGGCAGCATAACGATCAGTGTCAATATGATGATGACTATCAAGGTCACCACATTTGCAATTCTTTCATTTCTTTTTTTACTATGCAGCTTGCCCTCTCTGTTCATCATTCATCGCCTCCTTCATAGAAAATCCATGTCTTACTCGTAGCAAACAGAATCACTGTAAATATACCTATGAGCAAAAATGAAATAAAGGATATAGCACACGCATAACTGATTTTTCCGCTCTTAAAGGCATATTGGTACATGACATAGGATATAAATCTTGATGAATTTCCCGGACCGCCCTGTGTCAGTGCAAGTGCCGGTGTTACCACCTGCATGTTGGTAATCAAAGCCATTAATAGATTATAAAAAATAATAGGAGTCATGCAAGGCACTGTAACATTGCAAAATCTTTGCCAGTTGTTTGCACCATCGATTTCTGCTGCTTCGTGATATACCCTCGGTACATTTTGAAGGCCGGCAAGAAAAATAACAATCAGATTGCCGGAAAGCCACACGGCAATCAGTGCAAGCGATGGAACCACCATTTCGGAGGAAGCAACAAACTTGACCTTCTGTATGCCAATCAACGACAGCAGATAGTTAAATAAACCAAAGTTTGCTTCATACAGCCAGCTCCAACCAATATATACTGCCATTGCAGGTAATACATAAGGCAGATAGAACACCGCACGGAAAAATCCGCGGGCAGGTATTTTCCGATTTAATAATAACGCAATCAACAGTGAGTAAATCATCCTTCCAATGACTGTTATTATAGAGAAGTATATAGTTACCTTAACTGAGTCCAAAAAATAAGGGTCCGTTGTGAAAAGCTTCACATAGTTTCCAAGCCCGGCCCACTGAGGTATTCCGACGCCCTCCCAGCTTGTCAGACTTAGGCCTAATACTGCAGCAAGTGGAATATACGTCAAAAATATCAATCCAATAATAGATGGAAACACACATACAAATGCTGCCAGAGATTCATTTTTATTATATTTTCTTTTCTTTTTTCCGTTTTTCAAGGAGAGTTTCCTCCATATTCTTTTTTTACTCCGGAGAGACCGGTAAGCCTTCTCCGGAGTAGGTTACAAAGTATATTTTACTGATTTAAGATTGCATTCAAAGAATCATAATTTTCTGAAAGAGCATCTGCTGCTGTCTGATCACCTGTCCATACATCACCAAGAACGGCTCTTAAAAGTTCGATAAACTCATTGGTATGAGGAGTATAATACCAGCAGGTTGATTTCGCATTACCCATTGCGTAATCTACCAATGCACCAACACATTCCTCATGCTTTGGGAAGTTCGGATTATCAATCCATTTATTAGTAAGTTCTGTGTCAGTATAATACTTCTCAAGAATTGGCATCCAAATACCTGTTGCAATCAGGCTGTCCCAGCTATTTTCTTCCATCATATACCATTTGATAAAGTCCATTGCCTCTGCCGGATGTTTACTCTGTGAGAATACAACCTGAGGACCACCTGTACAGATTGTTACGGAATCCTTCATCATAGGAAGTCTTGCTACACCATAGTTGAAGTCCACACCATTCAGACAGGTTCCCATGTTCCATGCACCACCAGTTGACATTGCAATATTTCCTGCACAAATAGTTGATTGTACACCATCATCTGTCAGACCAGCTCTATAAGGCATTACGTGGTATTCATTCATAAGGTCAGCAACCTTCTGGATGGATTCTGCAACCTCAGGGCTGTTGATTGTACATTCTTTTCCATCCTCTGAGAACCAGCTGCCACCATTGGAAAGTGCCCATACCTCAAGCTGCCATGTCCAATTATCAACTGTACAGCCATACTGTACGATATTATTCGCATCAAATTCGGCTTCTGTTGCATTCTTGCCATTGCTGTCAAGTGTCAATAGCTGAGCAGTCTTTACGAACTCATCCCATGTAATTGCTTCTGTTGATGAAGGATAGTTAACCCCTGCTGCATCGAAAAGGTCCTTATTATAGTATAAAACAAGAATTTCATTTGCTGCGGAATAAGCTACCGGCTTTCCATCTGCCTTGAAGGTAATGCAGTCAAGCGGAGCTGCGTCAGCACCTGCATACATATCAGAGATGTCTGCCAGAAGACCCTTTGAGCCAAAATCAAGTACACCAGCTTCACTCATGATACCGCAATCCGGCAGTTCATCGGCTGTTGCAAGTGTATTCAGCTTTGCTACATATTCCTCATTTGGAATACACATAATTTCCACTGTGATGTTAGGATTCTCTTCATGATACTTGTCTGCCACTTCCTGTACACTGGCTGCTTCATCAGGAGTTCCCCAATATGCATATGTAATTGTGGTTGCTTCACCACTTGCCTCTTCTACAAGTGCTGCCTCTGCTGCAGGTGCCTCTTCTGTCTCTTCTGCCTCTTCTGTTGCTGTTGCTTCCGCTGCAGGTGCAGCTTCCTCTGTCTTGGCTCCACAGCCTGCCAGACATCCTATTGTCATAGCTGCTGTAAGCAATAATGCTAATACTTTGCTTTTCATATTAATCCTCCTTTGAGATTACATTAAAAAATTCCTTTACCCAAACCAGCATTTCGCCGGTTTTGCGATTACCCCAGTACGGATATGGAACAAAGGTCAGCGGACAATCCTCAAACAAGACTGCTGTTTCGCGATATAATCCTTCCTTCTCCCAATTCTGTCCTGTGATTCTCTTTCCGACTGTTTTAATGACAGTCGTTCCGCCAAGCATACTCTCTGAATACTCTTCTTTCAGTTCACATCCCTGATTCAGATAATAAGCAGGCAGATTTGTTCCGTTGTCCACTTCCTCCAAACAATATACAACCGGCCCCTTCATGACAGCGGCCTTGCCGATATCCTCCTTCACAAGTGGATTAGCATGCACCACTCTTGGCGGTATCGCAAAATCTACATCTATTGTATTGCTTCCGAATTCCCGCTCTATCATTAGATACCCCTTTTCAATCTGCTTCTCAATGTGGCCACCATCCAAAAGCACTTGAAACTGTTCTACATAGTCAGGAATCCGAATTGCTATCTTTGCCTGCACTTTTTCATCACATTCAACCTCTATTCTAACCTTTCCATCATTAGGAAAGTCTGTTTGAACTGTAATACGCAGTTCATGATTGTCTATGATTACCTTTGTGCTGCCGGAAACAAATAGGTTGATCCATATTGATTCGGCATCGGCAAAGTAGATGTATTCTCCCAGTGAGGACAGTGTCCTCGCAATATTTGGAGGACAGCATGACACTCCAAACCATTTCTGTCTAACAGGCTTTACATGTTCCTTTGAAGTGCCCGATAGACAGTTTTCAGGCCATATCTCCAATGGATTGACATAGAAAAAGCTCTTTCCATCCATTGCTATTCCAGATAATACCGTATTATAAAGTGCCTTTTCTGCAACATCTATATACTTGCTGTCTCTATAAATCTGTGCCATTCTTCTGCTAAAAAGGGCCAGACCAATGGATGCACAGGTTTCCGAATAATTACAATTATTTGGAAGATCATAGTCTGTAGTAAATCGTTCCCAGATACCAGAGCTTCCTATACTGCCCGTAATATACATTCTTCTGTTTACAATATTATTCCATACACGTTCACAGGTCTCAAGAAGTCCCTTGTCCTGATACTGAGCCGCTATATCTGCTGCTGCGCAGTACATATATACAGCTCTTACAGCATGTCCCTCTGCCGTTGTCTGTTCTCTGACAGGAAGATGCGACTGTGAATAAATTGGGTCATAATTTGCAAGCTCCGGAAAGATTTTATGAAATTCAGGTTTCTTCTCTTCCTCCAGAAAATAGTTCGGTGCCATTCCTCTACGTTCAATAAAAGATTTTGCAAGTTCCAGATATCTTTCATTTCCCGTCACCTCATATAGCTTGAATAACCCGATTTCTATCTCCTGGTGTCCCGGATAGCCCTTGCTGTTATGTTCCTCAGAAAACACCTCACAGATTAAATCTGCAAATCTACACATAATCCTAAGGAACTTATCTTTTCCGGTTGATTTATAGTAAGCAACTGCTGCCTCCATCAAATGCCCTGCTGTATATAATTCATGTCCCTCCTGCAGATTGGTAAATCGAAGTGTGGGAGCTTTAATTGTAAAATATGTATTGAGATATCCATCCTCACACTGTGCCTCTCCGATAATATCAATTACCTCATCTGCAGTCTGTTCAAGTTCCTGATCAGGATGTGTTGCCAGTGAAAACCCCACTGCCTCCAGCCATTTGGCAACATCCGTATCCTGAAATACGGCACCATAGAATTCGCCCTGTTCCCTGCCTGCAGCTATTTTAAAATTAGCCAGACTATGACTTGTCGGGGTATCCTCCAGTTGATCACTTAAAATATTCCATTGATGTGGCAAAATAACACTTTCGATCAAAGAAATATACTTATTCCAATAGCGATCATTGATTGTTGTGTTTTGAAGTGGTACCAATGATAGTTTGTTCATAATGAGACTCCTGTTGTGATTAAACGTTTTATCTTTATGGGCAAAGTATACTACTTGTGTGGTTGAAATGCAAGAAGTTTTTTGAAATATTTAAACACAAAAAGCGCCGAAAATACTAACGTTTCTTGAACATCCACTTTTCCTGCGCTTTTTATCATATTTTTTCTAAATTATTTTGTGATAAATCGTTTTATCTTATTATAGAATCTATCATTCCATTTATAAAATAATAGATTCTATAGGGATTTTCGCTTAATCAATTCACATTCTATCTTATATACATGCTGTGGTTCATAGGACTCATTTTCCAGAAGTTCCACCATGATATTGGCAGACTGTCTTCCGATTTCACTCAACGGAATCGCCACAGTGGACAACTCTGGGTTGAATACCGTACTGAATTCGCGATTATCAAATCCTATTACCGCAAGATCTTTACCGACCAGTAACCCTTTTTCGTTCATATAATCATAAATGCCCGCTGCCATAACGTCATTCATGGCAAAAACTGCATCTACCTTTTTCTGAAGCAATGCTTCACATGCCTGATAACCACCCATTCGAGTCCAGTCTCCATACCTGATCAGCTCTGGATTGCATAAAATGTGGTTATCAAATAGTGCTCTCTGATAGCCTCTCAGTCGTTCGATCGTATGCATGCTTCCGACTTCACCGGCAATGACTGCAATATTCTGATATTTCTTCTTGATAAATTCCATCGTCGCATCATAAGCTGCCTGCTCATCATCATAGACAACCGAGGGAATGGATTTATTAACAGCAAAGCCATAAGCAACTACAATCGGAACCTCATACTCTCCGGGAATACTTTTCATTTCCCTACAATGTGCCCCTACATAGATCACTCCATCCACCTGTTTACTCAACATAATTTTGAACGCGGCCTCCACCTGTTCATGATAGGCTTCATGATGATAGAAGGCATTATCATACTTTTTATAAAGCCGGAGATTACTTAACAAAAACGTATATCCTCGTTCCTCCAGTCTCTCATCGATTCCGTCTACAATACCGGCACTGTTAAATACCGTTAAATCCTCTGTAATAATGCCAATGGTTTTCTTTTTACGTTGTTTCAGATTCTTTGCCAGCATATTCGGTACGTATCCCAGCTCTTTTGCTGCATTCAGAACACTCTGCCTCGTTTCCTCACTGACGCGCCCCTTATGATTCAGAATATTTGATACCGTTGCAATGGATACACCACATTCCTTCGCAACCTCTTTGATTGTAGCCATAGATGCTTCCTCTTTTCCATAGTGGGAGATGCATGAAGTCCCAATACAATTCTGATACTTTTGCTTTATCGTTTAATCAATATCTAAATTTTAACATACCCATGAATACATGTCCATACTGTGAGATCAGCATAACTGATATTATGCTGTTGCACCAAAAATCTTTTCACAAATAATTCACATTTTTTCTATTGACTATCTGTTCTATATGTTGTATAACAAATACATAGGAAGCAAGAAGTAATAAAAGTATCAACCAACAACATACAAACTTATAGAAGGAGTGATTAATATGTTAGCACCATCATTATTTGAATCATCAAAACCATTGTA
>CAZABT010000117.1:0-8225 GCA_964483395.1 uncultured Lachnospiraceae bacterium | reverse complement strand
ACGTCTTCTAATGATAAAAGGCGCTTGATATAGACTATGATCCTGCTTTTCTCGACCCCAAAAGCAAATGATCTATGTATGATGATCCTTTCACAGATTATAACAGAAACAGTTACTTGCCTCAATCCCAATTTTGCTCTTTAAATCTAATCAGTTACTATTTCTTTCTTCTGCCAGTGCACAAAAAATAACCTCTCGAATCATAGAAAGCATGGTAGAGAGAAACGCCATGGGAATCTGAGCATATGATTATTTCTGTAAACCACAAAAAAAGAGCAGTAAACAACTGGATTTACGCTGTTTGCTACTCGTTTTTGATAGATTATACTTTATGAAATTACTCGAACTTGATCTTTCGGGTTATATTTTAGCACATCAAACATTATTTCATAAGTTTTTTTTGAAAAAAGTATTCCGTACGCAAATTTCTGCATGCCGATTGCTTGTATCTTCATTCCTTCATCATTTCGCATTTTGATATGAAATTGCAATATGACTGGGTGCAAAAATAGCTGCTGTAAGAACCAGTAAAACCGATCTGCTCATTATTCCACTGAACAGAAATAGAATTGATGGAATAATGGATAATGCCAATGCTCTAAAAACACTGCTCTTTCTAAAGCATACAGCCCAAATTCCACAATAAAGCAATGCAAGTATGGTATCCACGATAAGATAAGCCACAAATGCCCCATCGGACCACCAGCCAAAATAAGTACCCGGAATATTGACAATCATAAATCCAAAACAGCCAAACCGTCCGATCTGTTCCATGACCTCAACAAATTTCTGATTCCATTTATTTTCAAAACCATCTCTGCATTTATATGCAAATATAATATTGGGAATCATAATAACAGCAATAAAAATCAAGCCAAAAACATTTATATATTCCAAAATAAAGCCCTCCTGTGTCATTCGTGAGAACTGGCTCTGACAATACTGCCTGCCAGATATTCAGGTGACAGCATCCTTGAATACTGTTCATTCAAATCACGTAAGACATGAAATGCTTCTTCGTACTTTTGCTCCCCAAGATAAAGATCCGCAAGTTCCCGATATGCAGAGAAATTTACCATGTCATAAGCAATTGCACGTCTGTAATTTCCGACTGCTTCCTCTCCTGTACCCTCTCTCGCAAGACCCAGGTAGGCATCAGACAGCCCTCTGTCTGCATTCGCATTATCATCATCCAGTCGCAGCACCTCCTGATACACCTTGGCAGCTTCCGCATACTGATGCTCCTCCAAAAGTTCTGTTCCGATCTCATTCATCTGATATGTTTTCTTCCATACAGAACGTTCAAATACAACTATACCAACTGCAAGTCCCGCGCAAACACATATCATACCTGCCGTCACCATAAGTGCAGATATCTGTTTAGGACGCCCTATATATTTCCCCTTCATTCCCTTCTCCCTTCTTATGTACTACCCTTATAAAGCATAACATAGCAAAAACTTCCATGTCAAGGGTAAAGTTTACATAATTCGGTTGAAGTAAAGTTTACATAATTCAGTTGAAGTAAACTCCTTCATACTTTTCTGAATCAGAAAAAAAACAGCAGACAGCTTGTAATTCTTGCACAAAAATGATTTATCCCCGCATCTTTTTCGCCTTATAGAGCCTGTCATCGGCATGCTTAATTGCGGTTCTCAGGTCATCCGCATTCTCTATCACACATCGTTCACAGCCATAGCTGCAGGTTATAATGGGCACATCCTTTGCAATCTGAATGGAAAGAATGGCTTTCTTCCATTCTTCAATTGTTCGGTTAAAATCTGCATCTGAATAATCGGTCAGGATAATCAGAAACTCATCGCCGCCGTACCGATAAGCATCACCACAAAATGCTGTCTTGATCGTGTCTGCAACAAGACGCAGCACATTGTCGCCCACGACATGGCCGTAGGTATCATTATAGCTCTTAAAATCATCTACATCTGACATAATGACATAGACAGATTTTCCAATATACTTTTCGAAGTCGTCATGTAACGCTTTCCGATTTTTGAGCTGTGTCAGTTCATCCACCGCCGCCTCCTGTTGGAGAAGCTGGTTCAGTTCGAGAATATCAAGCTTGGCTTTTTCGGATTTTTGCAGTGTTGTATTCTGTATCAGATTGCCCGCAACCGCAATAATCATAAAACAGATATAGTTTTGAGGCTGCATCCTAACCGCTCCATCTATGAAATAAACACATAGGTACAAAGATGAAAAGGACAACACAATCAGGACACTGCCCAGCTTCCGGTGCATGACAACAAAACACAAAAAGCAAAACTGTACAATATAAAATGTAAGCATCTGCTCCCCGGCACTGTAATGGGCGGTATCCACCATAATGCCCCAGGCCGACATGAGCGCATAGAAGAAGGATGCCAAGGCGTTGGCCAAAGTATTTGAAATGTTTCCTTCTTTCTCATACTTTCGTATCATCGCCTTCGACAAGAAGATTACGAGTGCACAGGCAACCACACAATAGGCAACATTTTGAAAAGTATGCCTGAAATTCGGATCATTCAATCTTACAACGCTAAACAGTGCTAAGGTCACCGCATCAAAGAGACATGCTATGGCAGAAAAAATAAAAATATTGCGGAGATTTCGGATATTAATCGCATCGACTATTCTTCGATCCGAAGCACTCGCAAACAGGTTTTTAATAAATGTCATTCTTTTCAGTCCTCCTGGCTTTCTTGCTTTCATAAACCAGCAGTATTAGAACAGTCTTTTCCCGTTCAATATGCTGATGTCTAATTCTTTTGCAATGGTGGTCTGTTTAAATGGATTGATTTTCTCCACTACACCATCACGCTTAAAATAAGAACCGGTATCTTTGAACCAAAATGTTACACCTGCCTTGACACATTGTTCCCGGATATCCAGCACCCAGTTATAATCACAGACACGAGCATCCCTGCCTGTTTCTCCGCCAACAGTAACATGCTGTACGCCATGCAGATAGGGGGTCAAGTCAATTGCTTCCAAAAGGGGAGCACAGGCTATGAAACGGTGCTTCATCGGAAAGGATAAAAAAAGCGGAAGCCGGTAATCGGCCTTTTCCTGATTTTCAACTGTACAGCCAATATTAATATTGTCATAACCGTCACCCCAATCAGATGGAAGCGACTCCATAAATCGGTCTATTCTTTTGGTAATAATCAGAAAATCTATATCGGTTCTTTCTTTTATCATGGCCCAAACATCCTTACGCCACTCGTCTGCTTCCGGCAGAAAAAAATCAGTTGCAAAGCAGGTCGCAAGAATCTTGTTGCCTTTAATATTATATTCACCCTTGGCATTTTTTCTAATAGGCCAATCAAACTTATCCGTTTTCTGTGGAGTATTTTGACCATAACGCTTTGCGCGTGGTCCGTAAAAATAACAATTGGCACAGCCATCACTGATTGGATAACACCCTGTCCATGGTTCCCAGTTCATAGAGCCCCTCCCTTGAATCATCTAAAAGTTTTATACTAGTTACTTTACAACCATTATATCCGATTAATCAAGTACATCCAATACAATCTTTTTTTCAGACGATAAATTGATTGCTATATTTCTTGAATTTTTATGTGAAATGTGACATAATAAGCGTGTAGATTTATACAAATAGTAGATTAGAGGTTCATCATATGCTGTGGAAAACGACAACTATACAACTGCAAAAAGGTTCAATTTATCCCTTTTACGGGGATAGTGTGCTCTTTTTTAAGTTGAGTTGTCATAAACATAATCCGATTTAACCACGGTTGAAGTGTTTCTGCAAATCAAACAGAATTGTGCATTATCTTCTTAACGATTATTCTAACAAATTCAGTTAAGGAGATTTTTTATGTTTAAAATTAAAAAACAATTATCAAAATTATATACCTCATCCGTACTGGACAATCTTTCACTGACCGGTGTCTGGATCGCAATTTTGGCGTCAAGAGGCTACAGCTTGGTGGAAATCGGAATTGCTGAAACCGTATTTCACATTACAAGTCTTATTTTTGAGATTCCATCAGGTGTTTTTGCGGACGTTTTCGGCAGGAAGAAAATGCTGATTGTCAGCACTATTATGCGGATAATAGGCAATATCATAATGATTTTTTCAAATAATCTTTTTATGGTATGTCTGTCTATTGCATTTATGGCTTTAAATTACAACTTTTCATCAGGTTCGGGGGATGCTCTGGCCTATGATTCTCTCAAACTTGCAAAGATGGAAAACAGATTTGAAAGGTACGAGTCGAACCAGTTGGTTATTTATCGTCTTTGTGGCGGTATTTCAACTCTTTGCGCCGGTTTCGCTCTTACAATCGGGCATAGAATTTGCTATGGAACAAATTTGATTACAAGTACAATACAAATTATAATTCTGTTTTCCCTGCAAGAGCTTTATGCAGCGAATCAATCAAACGCTGTGAAACGCAAAGTAGGAAGCAGGCTGATTGCATGCTTTAAAGAAAGCTTTGCTTTTTTGAAGGAAGTGCGTAAAGCCATTGGGTTAATGCTTTGCAACTCTTTTGTAGGTGCCGTTGATATTCTGCTGTTGTTTTTCCTGCAGGCAAAGCTTCCTGAAAAAGGGGTATCTGAATGGTGGCTCGGCTTAGCACTGCTGTTTATGGAAATGGGTGGAATTGTTGGTTCAAGACTCATTCTAAAGTTCCCGAAAATCAGTTATAAATGTATCTTTGCCATATCGACCTTGCTTGTACTGACCGGATTACTGGCTGAACACTCGCCCATCTACTGCATAGTAACATTGGGCGGTTTTATTGCGGCAGTCGGCGATGATGCTTTACAGGTGCGTACCAATGCTCTTTTACAGAATATGTTTCCCTCGGAGCAGCGCGCAACGCTCACTTCAGTTGAGTCCTTCTGTTTTTCCATCATTATGGTTGTACTGTCGCCACTGGCAGGTTTCATATTTACCTATTGGTAATGAAAAAGTGCGTCTATTGACAGCACATCAACAGTGCAACAGAAAATTCTCATAAATTTCAGTATTCAAATCCAATTCAGGATGAAATGACATGGCAAGCTGATTCCGATACCGTACTGCTACGAGCTTGCCATTCACTTTCGCCAAAACCTGCACTGTATCCTGTACCTCAGTAATATAAGGTGCACGAATAAATGTCATGGGAACTTCTCCAAGCGTATCGAAGGATTCTGTTGTATGAAAGCTCCCCAACTGTCTTCCATAAGCATTTCGTTTCACACTGACAGGTAAAGTCTGAAAATAAGTATGCGTATCATTCTCTATATTTTCCGCCAGTAAAATCAGACCCGCACAAGTTGCAAGCACTGGCATTCCGGATGCTATCTGCTGTTTCATGGTATCAAACATGTCTAGCTGTCGAAGCAGTCTCCCTTGAACAGTGCTTTCACCACCCGGAAGAACAATTGCATCATATGCCTGTAATGTATCTGATTTTTGACGCAGTTCTATCCCTTTGATTCCCAGCCTCTTTAAAACAGAAATGTGTTCTGCGAAGGCTCCCTGCACCGCCAGTACACCGACCTTCATTCTATTTACCTCTTTCTGCCATCAGTAGTTCTATTTCCTGTTCATTCACGCCAACCATTGCTTCCCCCAGATTTTCTGATAATTTTGCAAGCATCTTTGTATCCTGATAGTTCGTGACTGCTGTTACAATCGCATTGGCACGTTTTACAGGATCACCGGATTTAAAGATTCCAGAACCAACAAAGACGCCCTCTGCACCAAGCTGCATCATCAGTGCTGCATCTGCCGGTGTGGCAATCCCTCCTGCTGCAAAATTCACTACAGGAAGTCTTCCATGCTCATGAACATATTCCACCAGTTCAAAAGGTACCTGTAATTCCTTTGCTTCTTGATATAACTCCTCCGAACGCATGGAAGTAACACGCGCGATTTCACGATTCATCAAGCGCATATGCCGTACTGCCTGCACGATATCTCCTGTTCCGGGCTCTCCCTTCGTTCTAATCATGGCAGCACCTTCATTGATTCTTCTTAATGCCTCTCCCAAATCCTTTGCTCCACACACAAACGGAACCTTAAACTCTCTCTTGTTAATATGATAAATATCATCCGCAGGCGAAAGAACTTCGCTTTCATCAACATAATCAATTTCAACAGCTTCCAGGATCTGTGCTTCTGCAAAATGCCCAATCCTGCATTTTGCCATTACAGGAATGGAGACTGCATCCTGGATTTCTCTAATCATTCCCGGGTCACTCATTCTTGATACACCACCGGCCGCTCGGATATCCGCCGGGATTCTTTCCAACGCCATAACTGCGCATGCCCCTGCTTCCTCTGCAATATGTGCTTGTTCCGGTGTCGTAACATCCATTATGACACCACCCTTTAACATCTGAGCTAATTCCTTGTTTAATTCATACCTGTCCTGCTTCATTTTGTCCTCCTTCTTCAGCAATATTTAAGGATTGCTTTTTATTATGAAGTCCATTATAATTTAAGCTGACCATATTTAAATATTCAGATTCATTATTTTTTGCAAGGTCAGAAGGAGGTCACAGTGCTTATGCTTACATATGATTTAACAGATATAGGGTCAGATACCCTTTATGAACATATCTATAAATGCATTCGTGATGATATCATGAGTGATAGGCTGCATGCCCACGATAAACTCCCTTCTAAGCGAAGCTTTGCAAAACATCTGGGTGTCAGCAATATTACCGTAGAAAATGCTTATGCCCAGCTTGTTGCAGAGGGCTATCTTTATGCCCTGCCCAAAAAGGGCTTCTATGTGGCCAAAATGGAACGTTTGGAACCGCCTTCTGCTTTGAAATCATCCGAAGAAGAACAGATTTCTGTTCTTTCTGACTTCAACTGGGCTGCAGACTTCACCAACAATCAGACAAATTCTGAATATTTTCCGTTTTCCGTCTGGACAAAGCTCATGAAAGAAATCATGATAACACAAAAAGATGAATTAATGACCCCCTCTCCCGGAAGCGGTATCATAGAACTTCGACAGGGAATCGCAAATCACTTGAAGAACTTTCGAAATATTCATGTATCACCCGAACGCATTATCGTTGGGGCCGGAACCGAATACCTCTATAGTTTACTGATTCAACTGTTTGGCACCAATCAGAACTATGCTGTTGAAGATCCCGGCTATCAGAAAATTTCCAAAGTATATACCAGCTATGGAGCAGCCTGTCTGCATATTCCAATGGACGAAATGGGCATTGAGCTGTCAGCATTAGAACAAAGCAATGCTGATATTGTACATATCACTCCCACTCATCACTTTCCAACCGGTATCATCATGCCTGTCAGCCGTCGATATGAACTATTAGGATGGGCAGCTTCCAGTGATTCACGGTTCATAATCGAAGATGAATATGACAGTGAATTTCGGCTTAATGGAAAACCGATTCCGGCACTTCTCAGTATTGATGTAATGGATAAAGTTATCTATATGAACACCTTTGCAAAGAGTCTATCCTCTACGATCCGTATCAGCTATATGATTCTTCCGCAAAAACTGTTAGAACGTTTTAAAAACCAACTTTCTTTTTATTCCTGCACAGTTTCAAATTTTGAACAATATACACTTGCACGTTTTATCAATGACGGCTACTTTGAGAGACATATGAATCGTATGCGTAATCTTTATCGCAGCCGCAGAGATTTGGTGATGAAATGTATTAAGAATTCTCCCTATGCAAATTGTATCAAAATCACGGAAGCCAATGCCGGACTTCATTTTCTTCTCCATGCTGATATAGACAAAACCGGTTCTGAAATCGTGAAAAAAGCAGCACAAAAGGGACTTCGTGTCTCCAGTATAGCTGAATACTATTACAAAGTCCCCAAATATGACTTGCCGATTTTTATTATTAATTATTCTTCTCTTTTAGAAGACTCTATAGAAGAGAATATTTTTCTTTTATGTCAATGTATTTTTAACTAGGTGCTTTGGGGTTAAGCTTGACACCCTTAGCGCCAATAAGATAGAAATTTGCAGGAATCCATAGAATTCGAGAATTAGAAAAACCCCAGTAAACATCACGTTTTCTGGGGTTTTTAGTACATTATAAATTTGTGTAATTGTGATTTCTCGTCATCTACGATTACTTCGCGTAGTCAACTACACGTGACTCTCTGATAACACTTACCTTGATCTGACCGGGATATTCCAGTTCTGCTTCAATCTGTTTTGAAATATCTCTGGCAAGTAATACCATGTCTGCATCAGTTACCTGAT
>CAZABT010000116.1:0-8261 GCA_964483395.1 uncultured Lachnospiraceae bacterium | reverse complement strand
CCCGTTACGCTGACATTGGCATACAATTCTCCATCTGTGACCTGACCGGAGCCAAGCGAGGTTTCGATGGAAAAGTCCTTGACTTCATCTGGAAATTTTTCTTTCAGTTCTTCCAGCATACTGTCTGTAAAATAATCCGATTCCGTCGGCTGCTTCTGCCGTCCCGGCCCCCGAAAGGTCATTCCGCTCTCGGTTGTCTCTGTTTCCGTCGACTTCTGCTGTAATCCGACCGTTACATTGTTTGCACCCATAGATTCCATGGAGCTTGTAATGGAATTGGTCAATGAGTTACCGACCGTTACGATTGCAATCACAGAACCTATCCCGATTATAATACCGAGCATTGTCAGCAGTGCTCGCATTTTATTTGCCAAAAGTCCGGAAAGCGCCAGCAGTACATTCTCAAAAAACAGCATGATATCTGCTCCCTTCCCGGCTGCCGGTGATATAGCCGTCCTTGATTGTGATGATACGTTCAGTCTCCTCCGCCAATTCGTTGGAATGAGTAATCAAAACGATGGTCTTTCCCTGCTCCTGATTCAGTCGGTGAAAAATATCCATAATCAAACGACCAGTCTGTGAATCCAGTGCTCCTGTCGGCTCATCTGCTAAAATGATTGCCGGATCATTTGCCATGGCCCTTGCAATCGCAACCCTCTGTTTCTGTCCTCCGGAAAGTTCATCCGGACTGTGAGATGCGCGTCCGCCCATTTCTACGATTTCCAGCAGTTCTTTCGCCCTTCTGGTACGCTCTCTGCGTCCCATACCGGCATAGAGCATCGGCAGTTCTACATTTTTCAGTGCAGAGGTTCTGGCCACCAAATTGTAGGTCTGAAAAACAAAACCGATTTTCTGATTTCTGATGCGGGAAACTTCCTTATCCTTTGCTTCAAATACCTTCACGCCATCTAACGTATAATCGCCCTCAGTCGGTCGATCCAGTGCTCCGATAATGTTCATCAGCGTTGACTTCCCCGAACCGGAGGCCCCTACGATTGAGACAAATTCACCTTCATTTACCTGTAGGTCAAGTCCGTGAAGCACTTCCAGTTCATTCGGCTGCCCAATGAAAAATCGTTTGATGATATGGTTCATGTCTATGATTCTTCGTTCACCCATTATGGCATTCCTCCGCCACCTGGGACACCGCCTCCGGGCGCTCCGCCTCCGCCGCCCATACCTCCGCCCATGCCGCCCAGATTGAGTGTCATGGAGGATTCGGTCGAACCGCCTTCTCCGGCCGCAGAGGGTATCACGACTGTCATGCCCGCTGATAATTCATCACTGATAATCTGTGTATAGTAGTCACTCTCCATGCCTACTTCAACAACAACCTCCCGTTGCTCTATCACAGGAGCATCTGCTGCATCACCTACTGCAATCGTTGGCGTCACCGTACCGGTGATGGCGGCAGATGCACCTGCCTCTATGCCTCCGGCTGCCGTACCGTTCTGCTGACTTCCGGCTGCGCCTGTTCTGTCACCCTGAGCGCTCTGTCTATTCATACCCGGCATGCCGCCTTCTACTATATATACAACGCTGTCTCCACTGGCATTGGTCGATATGGCATCATAAGGAACCGTCATTACATCCTGAATCTCATCCACGATGATGTTCAGCTTTGCCGTCATGCCAAGCTTTAGTCTGTCATCCTGTGTCAGTATATCTATCGTCACTTCATAGGTGGCGTCCGTACTGCTTCCTGTTGAGGCAGTTGCAGTCGGAGCAATGAAAGATACAACACCCTCCAGCTCATCATCACGCGTCGCGTCTGTCTTGATGACAACCTTCATGCCTTCCTTCAGTTCACTGATATCATATTCATCAATCTGGGCAGACACCGTGAACATCTCGCAGTTCTGGATGGTCATGATTTCACCCTCGACATAAGTATCTCCTGACTTGACTGCAAGTGAAGTAACGACACCTCCTATCGGTGCGGTCACAACACAATTGTCGAGACTCGTCTGCAGATCCTCAAGCTGCTGCTCAAGTTCCTCTGTCGTATCTCCCTTGGTCAAGGACGATTTCTCATAATTTTCATCTGTGCTTGCAAGTGTGTTATTTGCACTGCGAAGAGCATCTGTCTGAGCCTGTAATGCATCGCTATAGGTCGTCTGAGCCTTCTGCTCTGTCTGATACGCCGAAGACACGGCATTTTCAAGCTGTGTAATCTCCGTATCACTCTTTCCTTCATCCTTTGCCGCCTGCAGCTTCCTTTTCGCATTTCCATAACCATCGCAGGCTTCATTCAGATCTTTAAGTGCATTATCCACCTTTTGCTGTGCCTGTGTAATAGATAACGCCTGTGTTCCGTATGTATAGACATATTCTCTGTCCGTAGCCTCTGTCTCTATGGCTTCCGTCTGTTTACTGACGTTGATTTTGTCCTCCATACGTGCAATGTCCGTCCGAATATCTGTATCCTTGAAAATCGCCACTACCTGACCTGCCTCAACCGTATCTCCGACTGCTACATCCACCTCTGACAGTTCTGTCTTTGTCAGGGCAGACTTGATGACTCTGCTTTCCATGCTTTTGACGGTTCCTGTCGTAGTAATGCTCGTCGTCAGATCACGTGTCTCTATCTCAGCCGTTTCGATCTGTGCACTCTGTTGCAGCATTGCAGCCTGTGTCTGCTTCTTACGGTAATTCATAAAGACAAAAACTCCAATGGCCGCCAATATAAGAATCACCAAAATCACTCTGCATTTTTTCAGAAAAACCAAAAACGCCTGACCCGCCTTATGCTCCTTCTTTCTTTTTTCTTCCGGCAGCTTCGCCGTTTCAGCAGGAACCTCCAGCACAATTTCCTGTAATTCCTCGGATTCTGCTGTCTCTCCTGTTTGATTCCGGTTCATTTCATCCATAATTATGATTTTCCTCCACTTAAACATCACATGGTAATTATTTTAATTTTCGTCTGTGTTCAATTTGTGAACTTTCAACGAATATAATGTGGGAGAAACCTTAAATTAGTCTGAAATTACATGGTTATAAAATCAAAATGCACTATCTTTTTCTGCTGTAATAATCGCACACTACCTGCTCAGCCGGTTTGCCGTATATGTCATATCTGGCATCGGAGGAAGCCGCTGACACCGGATACTGTTTGGCTGCCCAGTCCCACAGGCAAAAACCGCCTACCCAGTCACGTTTGTCACAGGCTGTAAACATTGCCTGATACCAATCAGCCTGCTCCTGCAAATTGATCTTCCCACGCAGCATCCAGTGATTTGGCACCTTGGCACTTCCCTCTGTTGACATGCAGCCTGCTTCTGCAAAGAAAAAGGGCTTCTTAAAATGCATCACGACCTTCTCAATCCGATCAAGTTCCTGCTCCCAATCCATAATCGGATAATATCCACTGGAAGAAATCACATCCACACAGTCCCACCATGCAATGCATTCCTCCTGATATTTATCTGTATTATAGGAAACAAGTCCTGTATATACCCCGCGAATGTCCTGAATCAACCTGCGCCACTCCTGTTCTCTGCGTTCAGACATAACCATCTCACAGCCGGCTATGAACATCTCACAGTGCTCCTGCTCGGCAATCTCGGCAAAATGAAGCTGATATGCCGTATAAGACGCAAACCAGTTGCTCCACTTCGGTTCGCAGTGTACATCCTTATCAAAGAAATTGATATGCGCCCGCCATGTGCCATTTTTGCAATTAACTGTTGGCTTCAGAAACACCTTCAGACCGATGCTCTTGGCATATCGGATAAATGCAATCAGCTCTTCATCTGAAACGGTCGCTTTGGATGTGAAATCAATCTCCTCAGACTGTGCCGTATCCTGCAATGCATTTGGCACCAAAATAATCGTATTGGCACCTGTTCGCTCCTTTAAGTTATGTAAACTTATCCGTGCTTCGTCTCTTTTCAAACTGTCTCTACATGCAAATGCACCAAATGTAACTCCTTTGATATAATCCATAATCTCTGCTTCCTCTCAACATTGCTTTCAAGACAGTTCATGCACGACCACATTCTGTCTCTGTGCTTTTGTCACTTCTAATTTATACCCTATCATTTTGAAATTTGTCATGCTATAATAATTAGACACAAAAATTGTACAAATCTATTTTACATTATGAACTCGATTCCGACATGGGAGGTGGACTACATGCAATACCTATTTGAATATGGCGATATGCTGACTTCTCCCTACGAAGCTTTCATTGTAGATTCCGCTGTACAATACTTTCCGGTCAGACCACATTGGCACTACTATACAGAAATCATCTACATGCTGGAGGGTACCGCAATGGCTGAATGTGACGACAAGAGTTATATTGTGGAGCCGGGACAACTGATTCTGTTCCATCCTAAAGCCATCCATGCACTCTACAGTACCAGCAGTGAACCTGTCCGTTATGCTGCACTCAAATTTGATGCTAATACGCTCAGCGTAGCGAACAGCTATACCCCTAAGCTGAGCGCCATACTTGCAAGTGCCAGAAATGATGTCTGTGCCGATATCCATTTTACAGAGGATATCCTGAACCGGCTGCATGTAAAAGACATTGTATTGGATTGTGTCAGGGAGATCAATGAGCAGGATTATGGATATGATATTAAAATTCATTCCCATCTTTGCAGCCTGATGATCTATCTGATGCGATTATGGAGAGAAGCCGGCTTTCAGATTGATAAACCGCTGCCTGCCGATTCAGATGAATTGTCACTCAACAATATTACCGAATACATCGATCAGCATTCTGATGAGCTGCTGCGTATAGAAGAACTGGCCAGACAATGTGGTATGAGCTACTCCTATTTTGCGAAAAGCTTCAAGTTGCTGTATGGTAAATCCTGCAAGGAGTACATAGAGTTCATCAAGGTCTGCAAGGCTGATGATATGCTGCTCTTTACCGACTACAATCTGGATTATATCAGTCAGGAGACGGGCTTCACAGACTGCAGCCACTTTATCAAGACCTATAAAAAAATGAAAGGCATCACTCCAAAGCAGCGACGCCTGACTCATTTGAAAATGCATAACAATACAATGGCTTAATCTTAATCAAGGCTCTGCTGTATTTTTCATCATAGCCTGCAGTTCCCGTATTGAGTATATTTCAGTTGAAAGCATACCATTTTGGTTTGCTGTATAAAGTGTCTTGCCATCCTGACTGACAGAATACAGCTTTGGAACCCGCCCGATGATTTCAAACTGACTGTTACATAAATAGCCGGTTCCACCATAAGTATCACTGCTGTACAAAGCCCACTTGTTTCCTCCATACGGCTCCACTCTTCCAATCGGCACATCCATTCCAGTCAAAGTATATTCCAGCTTCAAATCAGAAGCACGATATAACTCCAGCGTCGCATTCAGATTTTGAACAAATAGATACCTTCCATCCTGGCTGACTCCTACATTCTGTATCATCGAGATTTTCTTCTCCATGGAAGACAGCAGTTCATTCTGCTCACTATAAAGCTCTATGCAGGAATTTTCCTGATTAACTACAAGGTACTGCTTATGAACTCCGTTGTATGCCATATATGCCGCAGACCATACAAGGGGGCTGGTCTCACCTGTCTGAAGATTGTAAACCTCGCCCTTCATTTCTGCATCCCTGCCAATGATACAGGTTCCATCATAATTCAAGTAAAACCGATAATACAGTTGCTCCGGCAGGCTGATTTCTTCTATATCCCATGTACTGTCCGGTGCAAGCGACATCGTGTGCAGCGCGTCAAAGGTTTGAAAACACAGCACATGCCCATCTCCTGAAACGGCAGTATAATCAATAAATTCATCAAAAGCTGACTCGCTGACCAGACTTCCATTCTCCCATGAATAGACACGCACATATCCATTGGTCACTATGACAAAATTCTTGTGATCAACAGTCTGATACACTCCGCTGATGACTTCGTTATTTCCATATTGTATATGAATTCCTGCGGCAGCCGCATTTGTTTCAGCTGCTACAGACTCCGGAGAAAACAGCAGCATTTCGTTACTTGCAAAGCCATAAGTCAGGACACGATTCGGTGCATCATTTAGCATAACACCCGATATGTAGGATGCCAGTGGCTCATATTGCTGCATGCCCTTTGCAATCTGCTTCCGATATAGATAAATCTGTATATCCTCCTCCGGCATGATCACAATATGCTCACCACTCTGTGCATATTTCGAGGCAGACTGAACGGCACTTTCCATCAGCTTAACCGCATCATAACGATCTCCCTGTCCTGTTACTGTAAATGCTGTTCCGTCCTGTAAGTAACAGCGGATCGATTCCTCAGTCAGTATCATCTTCTTTATATTAGAAGAAAATCCAAGCCGCGTCTGTTCTTTTCCGGTTTGAGAGTCTATCATAATCAAGTCACTGCCGCTTGCAAGGACAATCGTGTCCCGTAGTTTTTCAATCGGCTGCCGCATCAGCATATTTTCCTGATAAGACCACAGTTCTTCTCCTGATGCACTATAATGAAGCAGCTGTTCTTTGCTGACCACCATAAACGATCCGACACTTGAAAAGCTCTTGCTTAACACATAGCTGCTTCCATCCTCCTCCATGCGGGCAAATTCCACCCAGTCATAGGGCAGGCTCTCCTGATATAACGCCTGTTTTTTTTGCGTATCAATAACGACATACATGGATTTGACATCTATATCCATCATGCCATAGGAAATCAGCTTCCCTCCATCGGTTACATTCAAAGCTCCCATAATTGCATAGGTATCGTTTTCATCTGCCGGGGCCGAATAAATCAATGTCCACGAAGCAGTATCATACAAGTAAACATCGGCTCCATCAGTAAGCAAAAGATAACCTCTGTCATGACTCAAGGCCAATTTGATCACTGCAATATTATCTGCGATCACTCTGCTGCTCTGCTTAGCCGCATCAAACAGTGCAATCCCACCGTTTCCGCAGTAGACAGCTCTCTGCTCATCAATAAACAGCATCGTATCTGACGCCACATATCCGATTGCGCTTTCCTCCTGATGCAGCAGTTCTCCGGTGATACCATCCCACAGATAGATCTGTCCCAATTGATCCGTAGACAGGATCAAAGAACAGTCCTCATTCACTGCCATATCCAATACCTTTGTATCATGCTTTGCAACTGCTGAGGGCTGAAAGGCTTCTCCGTTATCATATACCTGCAGAAGCTCTGTTAATTCTGCCTGTGCCTGCGGAGTGTAACGGGCGCTAAGAGCAGTCCCTGCAAGCTCGATTCCCTGCTTCCTGTCACCCTCTGCGTAAGCCTGTGCCGCCTGCACAGCAAGCGCCTCTGACTGCAGTCTTCTGATTTTTATATTCTGAACGGTTGCGTAACATCCGAATGCAAGCAGTACCACAGCAATCGTGGTTGCAATCGAAATAATCCTCTTTAGCCTCTGCTCCTTATGACGCTGCTTCAGATCATCATAGGTGCAATGCAGAATCGGTGCTGCAAGTCGCAGAACCTCATGCTTTAATCTTTTGTGCAGTTCACCCTTGGAGGCTCCTCTGATGTCCGCTGCAAGAGGCTCTATCTCATACGGCTCTGTTTCTGTCGTTCCATCCTCTTTGAGCATCACCCGCTCGCCGTGACATAGAACTTCCGGAAATGATTCAGAGGGCTCGCCTTCGATTAGAACCGCAAGGATGTTTTCTCTGCCGCGATACTTGGCAAACAACTCGATTTCCCTCGATACCCACTTGGATTCCGGCGTTCGCGGAGAACAGATTACAATCAGAAAACGTGAGTTCCGCAGCGCTTCTTCTATCGGTTCTGCAAGATTATCTGATGCCGGAAGTTCATCCTTGTCTCGAAATACCCGGCTGATTTTCTGAATCTGGTTCTTTCGCATTTCCTTGTCTGCAAGCTTCGGCACCTTAAAATTCTCTAACAGCCTGTGCAGATGCTCTGCGGCAAAAATATCCAAGTCAGCATGTCTGTAGCTGATAAATGCATCATATTTCAATTCTGTAGTCTCTCCCATGAGGCTCTCCTTCGTATCGAAAAAGAACCCTTGTAAACATTGCATTTACAAGAGTCCTTATTACGTGCGTGACATGATTCGAACACGCGACCTTCTGGTCCGTAGCCAGACGCTCTATCCAGCTGAGCTACACGCACATCCTATCGCTGCATCTGCCATTCTGAATAGAAATGAGTTTTGCAACGAACATTATAATACCATAATCGTTGTTTGAAGTCAAGGCTAAATCATGCAATTTACCCTTGTTATAAACCATTTATGATAATGTCCTTATATACCAAACGGGAAAATGTCCCAAG
>CAZABT010000115.1:6542-8326 GCA_964483395.1 uncultured Lachnospiraceae bacterium | reverse complement strand
AATTGATTTTTGAGATTATTTTTAGTGTTGCATGTGGACTTCAACACATTGAAGTGATGGAAAACCCATATAATTGGACATTGATTGTTATGGTAGAAAAGACAATATCACTAATTGTTTTCAGAATCATCAAGTATATCAATAATAAAATAGGGAACTATATTGATAGAAAATTGTATAGATGGGTGTACATATTACCTATTACCAGTCTTATAATATTTGTAGGTTTTATATACTCTGATATTAGTATTGGTGTTATCAGTATACCCAAAGCAATATTGCTAATGGGATGTTTTATGCTGTTATTTTCTAATGCAATAGTGTTTTATCTGTTTGAAAAGGCTTCTCAATTAATGTATCAAGCTTCTCAATTAGAGATTCATAACATGGAAAGTAAGCATTATGAAAGAATAGAAGAAGTAAATCAAGAACATAGAAAGTTTATTCATGATTTGCAACACTATCTTCGAACCATAAGTAGTCTGTCGCAACAAGGAAATAATGATGAAATCAATGAAGTTCTAAAAGAAATGAAGTATGAGGTTAGGGAAATCCAATCAAAGACATACTGTGCATATCCTATCTTGAATGCAATATTATGCGAGAAAGAAAATCAGGCAAAACAATTAGGAATTGAGTATACAGCGGAAATAGAGCCTATTGTTGACCTAACTAAAATATCAAAAATTGATTTGATGACAATCATAGGGAATCTGTTGAACAATGCTATTGAAGCAGCATCTAAGTGTGCAGAACAGCGATATGTTCAAATTTGTATACGTACATCGAAGGAACATTTCTGTGATATACAGATAGAAAATAGTATAGATAAAATGCCAGAGAGAAGAGGAAATCAATTTATCACAGATAAAGAAGATAAAGAAAAGCATGGAGTAGGACTTCATAATATAGAGGAGGCAGTTAAGAGAAACAATGGACTGATGCACATCAATGTGGAGGAGCATAGGTTTGCGGTTGAGATATCATTGATTATTCCAATGGAAGAAGCAGTTAGTCAAAATCTATAATATAATTATTAAATGAGATTTTGAGATGAGTCAGAGGTATAGCACATATTTACTATACCGCTGACTTTTTATATTATAGTGTGCCAAAAGTGACAAGAATCGTGCTTTTTCTGCATAGTTATTGAAAATAATAGATTAAGTACAGTAAGATAACATCATCATATATATATACGAAAAAAGGGAAAGGAGATAGGAATATGAAGAAGATATCTAATCTTTGGAAAAAGTATGGATGTATGGCTATGTTAAATGCAGTTGCTATTGCCATGGCAGTACAGACAGTAAACAGCGCTTGCTGTTGGCTTCATCATCAGTCAGAAGTACCGGCTGATTTGAAGAAATTCAGAAAGTTCTAAAATGTATTATATCTAAAATGTACTAAATCTAAAATGCACTAAATCTAAAATGTATTAAAAATGCAGTGCAGCAATTGGCAATGGAACTTGGACAGACAAAGCGTTTACAAGTAGTCAATTGCTGCCAGAACTGCAATGTAAGTTATATGTTTGTGCGGTATATGTTTGTGCATTACAAAATGGATGACAGTTTCTATAGGAGCTATGTAGGAATTCTATATAGAGAATAAATGTAATATTGTGGTAATTTAATGGTGCTTTTTTGAGAAATTCTCTATAGAGGACATCTTATATCTTCATATAGAAACAAAAGAGCGATATTGCTTCTATAGAGCAGCAGATAGACTTGTATATCGAAAAAATGTAATAAATTGTATGAAAAAGTGTGATGATTCAATCT
>CAZABT010000115.1:0-6442 GCA_964483395.1 uncultured Lachnospiraceae bacterium | reverse complement strand
CTTGTATATCGAAAAAATGTAATAAATTGTATGAAAAAGTGTGATGATTCAATCTTTATTTTCTATATGACATCCATCAGTAGTCCATATAGAAAATATAATGGTGATGGATTTTGATGCTATCTCAGATGCAATTGATCCATCAGCAGTCTATATAGAAAGTATAATTTTATCTCAGTAAATAACTAATCAGCAGATATGCAAGCTGGTGGCCTGCAAGCTGGTGGAGTACAGAATCGGAGTATAGAATTTGCTAGCCAAAAGTGACAAGAATCGTGCCTTTTCTGCAATCTTATTGAAATGCCATTCCAAAATACAGTAAGATAGGAAAAACAAATGATTGCAGAAAGAAGCGAACAAACTAATGAGAATTGAAGCAAAACAAGTGAAGAGCGGCGAATGTATTGTGCTGTCAGAGGGTCAGGAAAAGCTGGTCATAGACTGTGGGTCGGATAATCGCACAGAGGAGTTAGCCAAGGAAGCATTTGCGTGTAGTCAGCTGCTGCCGGAGCTTCAGGAGGATTGTACAGTGGATTTGCTGATTTCTCATTTTCACGAGGATCATTTTAATGGGCTTTTGGGAATGAAGAGAAAGCCTGTATTTCAAAATATATACATACCACCCTGTATTACGCATGACATGCCGATCATTACAGAGGCTATGACACAAATGCTGCTGCTTGGTTCTAATCGTAATTGGGGATTTCGGCTTACCAAGAATATCATTGACTTGATAGAACGTCTGCCAATATTAGCACAGAACAGAGTTCGTATTGTACAGGCAGGAAACAAAATTCGATTTGCAGGAAAGGAATATGACGTATTGTGGCCGCGGATATCGCAGTTGGAAATTGAGGAGCCGAGGCGAAAGGTCAAAAGCAATGAGGAGGAAGACTTTTTCAAGGTTGTTTTGGAGGAGTATGGCTCTGAGGCCGGAAGCTATGTAAGTGCAGAGACTGCTTTTCGGGATCTGCAGCAATCCTTTGATGAACTGGTGTCAGAGTATCTTCTGGAAAGACCTCTGTTTCATGAACGGGTACTGCCTGAATTACAGAATTTTGAGAACAGCCTATATTCCTATATGAATATTTTTCAGTCCGATGAGGAAATCAATCGGAGACAATATGCTGAGGCAAGAGATCGTCTAGACAGAAGCTTTCGACAGCTTCGTTCTTATTTTCGGCAATATGTTTTGTTGCTTCCGCCGGAAATCCTGCAGCATATCAATGCCCATTGTGTCTATACCTATCACTATATGGTTAATTCCATCAATGCGACAAGTATCATATTAGCACAGGGCACAGAGTGTTTGTTTCTAGGTGATGCACCGGCACAGCTAATTTCTCGTTTGCGGAAAGAGGAAGTGCTGAAGAATCATTATAAAGTAGTAAAGCTCCAGCATCACGCGACTCGTGCTTATAGTACCATTGATACACCTGCCGCAGATTATTATATGATCTCCAACGGCGGGATTCAAAAGCGGAAGATATCCCGAGCGTTTATAGATGATCCGTTTATGACTGCAGAAGGCGCAAGTGCAGAACATATTGTATGCACTAACCGCAGCGGTGATGAAAAATTCTGTGAATACAAAAAAGAAGTAAAGGTATGCAGCCCAAAGTGCAGTGAAGACTATTTTATTGAAATGTAGACCTTGTCTTCTTACTGAATATACAAATCTTTCTTTTCTTCCTCCGTCAAAGTACGTCCGTTCAGTTGGCGTTCAGCTTCTGTGAGCAGCATGTCAAGATCGTAGACAGGGATTGCGAAGAGTCTGCGGTAAGAATGTACCAGAATCTTCTGATTGGTGGAATCCAGACACCTGAAGTGCGGAAAGCATGCTTTGACCTCATGCTCCTTGGTGAAGAGATAACCCTGATAATCATTGGCAAGAATATAGTCGCCCTCCGGATTGCCTAGCGGTATGTATCTGGTTGAGGAGTTGTTCAGATCATGATAGGTATGAAGCAGAGTCAGATTTTCTGCCTGATATACTTCTACCTGTCGATTTTGGTAGACAACAAATAGCTGGCTTCCATCACTGCTGTAGAAAAGACTGGTTACATAGTTTGTGTTAATTGCAATGCTTTTCATCGGAGATTCCAATTGATCTGCTGTGTATTCCTCCAATTGTCCGGTCTGTTTGTTGGAGAGGATAAAGGTGGTTCCGTCATAGGTGGCAGCAGCAGAGGCAGTTTGGGCAGTAAACAGTTCACTTTCGATTACGGCATCTTCAGATAGTGCAAACAGATCATAGGTGCACAGTCCGTGTTCCTGCGCTGTATACAGCTTTCCGGTCTCAGGGCGGTAACAGTAGGAATTGACATAGCCACAGTCCGCAAAAGCAATTGTCTTAACTGGTTCTCCAGTATGCGAATCATATATTTCCATATTTGTCGTAAAGAATAATACAATATATTGGTCATCCTTACCGGCATAGAAGGCATGTGAGATCATCTGATCGAATTCATGCCGGAACAGTTCTTTGTTTGTGGCGTAGTCATATCCAATCAGTGCATTTTGATTGGTAGAGGTAGTAACAAAGCAGTATTTTCCATCCTGGCTGACACCAATGTCAGATGTATTATCATCCAACTCCATTAGTGGTTCCATATGTGCATTTTCTACAAAACGGTACAATATGACTTGACGTGACGCATGTGACAGTACAGCAACATAGTTGGATGCTTTTACGGAGGATTTAATATTGCTGCTGCAGGTTTCAAAGTAGATGTTGTAAATAATACCACCGTCATAATTAATGGATTGTACATTGCCGTCACGTGTGACACAGTAGCCATATGTATTATTGTTATAGGAAACAGCATCAATGATTGCAGAGGAGAAATTGATGGAGCCCATCAAGGAACCGTTTCCGAGCGTCAATGAGTTGACTGTATCATAGGAGGTGGCAATCAGGAAGGGCTGGTCTGTTAGAGACAACGTTAGAGAATATATCGTTTGTCCTACAAAATGCTTGTCCCATGTATTTTCACTGCTTCTCAGATCATAAAGCAGGACATCTCCTGAATGATTGGTCATAAAGAGATCTGTAGTAAGGTCAGCATAGGAGTTGGCGGCAATGGCCAGATGCCAATCATCCGTAAACAGCAGAGAACATATATAAGGATACTCAGTCGTCAGTGTCTGTGTAATAGAGGCAGATGAGAGCTGAAGAATCTGGACAAGGCCGGAACCTTCACTGCGGATATCTTGTGCGGTAAAGGCAAGCAGCTGTGAGTCGTTGCTGAAGGTCATGGTTTGTCCGATGGTTGACAGTTCATCGGAGGACGGAGCCTTCCAGGTTGTCTTTACAGTGCCGTCTGCCAAATCATAGACACAGATTTCCCCATGATCTGAGACTGCCATGAGTGTTTTGTCAGGTGAAAAGACATAATTATAGATATAAGTCTCATCTGTTTCCCAAAGCATCTCACCGGTTTCATAGTTATATCGTTTTATGGTATTGTCTGCATAAAAAACAACCTCATTTTCACTGACAAATGCAAAGGAGTCTTCATCAGGACGATAGAGATTGTCCTTTGCAGTGATAAATGTGGCGATCGGTTCTCCGACTACCGTGTTCCAAATGGTAGCAATATTAGTAGAATCAACGGTCAGAAGGCGTTCCCCAGAGGGCGATGGCATCATAAACTGCACATCGGTATCGTGATCCAGTGCCCGGTCCGGAAGCAGCTCTGATTCATTTTCATAGACGTAGAGTGAACTGGCGAGAGCATATTCCGCATGAGAAACCAAAGGGGTTTCCTGATCATTGGAAGAGGTAGGGAGAGCAGTCTCGGCGACTAGAATGCTTTTCATACGATCCCCTTCATCCAGCAGACGAAGTGCCGTATCGGCCAGTGTATTCAAACTGGAAACAAGGATATTCTGATATTGTTCATGGATTCGATCCGACTGCTTTTGAATTTCCTCTGACTGCTGCTGAATCTGTTCTGCCTGACGGCTGATACGGAGTGCCTGTATCGTACTGAAGCTGCCAAAGCAGATCAGAAACAGGTTGATCAAAAGAGCACCTACAAGGATTCTTCTGAGTCGTCTCTGTCGATGGCGCTGCTTTAAATCATCATAGCTGCAGTCAAACATGGGTGCAGCAAGGCGCAGCAGCTCGCGCCGGATATTTCTTTTGACTTCATGTCGTGTCTTGCCGCGTACATCTGCAGCAAGAGGTTCAACGGCTATCTTTTGCAGTGCCTTGGTTCCGTCTTCCAAAGTGACCTCTTTGCGGGCTGTAAGCAGAGCAGGCGGAAAGGATTCTGAGGGCTCGCCTTCAATCAGAACAGCTAGAACATGATCCCGGCCATGCAGTGATATGAAGGTTTCTATTTCACGCTTTACCCAGATGGACTCAGGCGTTCTGGGGGAGCAGATGACAATCAGAAACTCTGATTCATTCAGAGCGGTCATAATAGGACTTGCCAGATCACTTGCAATCGGAAGTTCATCCTTATCACGAAAGATACGCTTGATTCTTGTTTTTTCCCCCTCTAACCGGTTTCTGGAGGCGGAGTGGGGAAGCTTGAAGGCTTCCAGCTTCTTATGCAGTGTCTCTGCTACATATTTGTCTAAATCAGCATGTCGGTAGCTGATAAACGCATCATAGGTAAAAAATTCTTTCACGGCTCTTTACACTCCTCATAGGTAGTATGAAAAATATTTTTTTCAATGACATAGATGTCATGCGGATCATCACTTCTGACTGCGATATAGTCCTCCGGTTTTCCGAGCATATATTTATCCTCGTCCCATTCAGTAAAGACCTTGACGGACTTTTCAAGAGGGCGCGCATAAATGTAGGTCTCACCTGAAGATACGCAGGATCGGACATATTGGTCAAGAGACAGGACATTGCCATCCAGCAGATTCTTGATAGTTGGTTTATAAGGAACATTAAGATTATAGGGAGACTCACACAGTGAATAGCTGCGGGAAAATTTCTCCTGTGTACTGGGATATACTTCACCCTTAATACCAATCATAATTACCATATTTTTTGTGACACTGGTGTCAATATCACCTTCCAAGGTACGCACGGTAATAGGCGTTCCGATTGCCAGAAATTCTTCCGGTATGACATATCCGATCGGCAGCCGCCGTTTTTTATAGCATGCCATTCCGGAGGTATTGAGTTCATAGGTTCTGGCATATATAATGTCAAAGCTGTAGCAATATTGCTGTATACGTTCAGAAAAATAGGCCTCGGTATGATATCCGGGATGCACCTTCTCGTATTTTCTGCGGCTGATGAAGCCTCCGGCTTTCTCCAGATGACCGCCGCCAGAGCCGATGCCGTCAGCAAGATAGGCAGCCAAATCACTTGCTTTGGTTTCCTTGACACAGCTTCTGACAGAAAATTTGATGCCGTCGTCCAGTTCATTATAGACGACACACATATCCACGTTGTCTACCTGTATACACATATCACTGATCAGTCCGAGAATGTTCGGATCACAGGGCTGTGCCTTGATCAGGGAATAGCGATTCGCATCATTATGAATGGTGCGGATCATGGCAATCCCGGCGATTTCCAGTTCTTTGGAGGACAAATTGGAATTGCGGAGCAGATTGATGATACTTTGAGAAAAATGCAGTGAATCACGCATATCTTTGTCGGCCGGATTGTAAATTTCCGCAAATTGCAAGGTATCCGTGAAAAGTCCATAGTACAGCGCGGTGGAAACCTGAGGATGCGTGCTGAAGTCAAAGCCGGCATCTGTGAGAAGCTGCCATACAATGGTGGAACAACTGCCAAAGTTACTCATAATCAGAGCTGTATCAACGGTTTCCACTTCTATCTGATGGTGGTCGATGATGGCAACATGCTTGGCAGGAATCATTGTGACATTTCCTGCACTGTACTGGCAGTCAGCTGTGATCAGGAGATCGTCTTTCAGGGAGATGTCTGCAGGTGAAACATACTCAATTGGAATAAAGAGTCTTTCCAGCATTAGAATCAGATTGCTTTTTTGTATTTGAAATCTTCCGCTGTAAATCAGGCGAACCTTTTTCCCCAGTTCTTTAAAATAAGTAAACAGGGCAAATCCGGAGGCGATTGTATCTGCATCCGGGTTGTCGTGGCACTGGATATAGATGCTTTGATAGCAATCAAAATCCTGCAGTTGCATTGAAAAACCCTCCTGTAATCAATAAATACATATAAATAAGAATAACAATTTTTAGAGAAAAATACAATAGTTCTAGGCAAAAGAGAAATAGTGACTGGAACTTATTTACATAACATTATTCACGCGATATTATGTAATCAAAAACACGTGAAAGTGGCTGAAATACAACAAATATACCAAATATTCCTTGACAAATAGGGGGAAAAAGGGTATAAGTATTGTTAGACGTTAGTTCAAGTATCAAACGTTGAAAAAAACATACTCAGAATAGAGGAGGAGTTCGCAATGAACAAAAC
>CAZABT010000114.1:0-8448 GCA_964483395.1 uncultured Lachnospiraceae bacterium | reverse complement strand
TGTTTATTTTATATATTTCGCTGACGGTACACAACATGGATACGCTTTTTACTCTGCGCCAGTCAACTGTATCGGCTACATTCATTGCCTCTACATACTCACGCTTTTCCAACAGCGTTTTGATCTGCTCGACACGGACCCGATATTCATATTTATCCAACTGTCTTTCACCCCATCACAAAAATTTCTGCGAAACAACAATATCTGCACATATTTAAATAAGTTTACCATAGGTCTTGTGTAATGTCAAAAAATATCCATCCAAAATCCTTGGAAAAATGACACTTTTTTTGATTCAAACACAAAAAAATAAAGCATCCTCAGACACTCTATTTTTCTTCCTCAAGCATGCATTTATTCAAATGCTTCATATTGCAATCCTGAACCCTGCCGGGTGCACAGTCAACAACTCCTTTTAAATAACAAAATACCGGTTCACTCTTTTTGCTATTCTGTTGTTTCTTCTGTACCTCCTCAGTCTCAAGCATACATTTCGTAACTCTCTTCATGTTACAATCCTGAATTCGCCCCGATTCACAATCTACAATACCCTTTAAGAAACAAAATGTATTCTCGGCCATATCAAGCCCTCCGTTTCTTATTTATCATTATAGTACAAACGAACTAAAAACGAAAGACTTATTTATGCTTGATGTATTGCTGTTTTTTGTTTTAAAATTCACTCTGGTGCTTCTTTTTCTCAAAACTATGCGACACGTTATTCGATCATCTCTAGCAACCATCTGATCGGGCTGAGCCAGCTAAGCCACTGTAATACCACCGGCATATTTTCTACTGCAACAAAGGTTCCCCCCAGAATTGACAGAATGATCGCCAGAGAAGATGACATAATATTTGCCGTCATTTCCTTCCGAAATAGAAATGCATGTAGCACTCCGTACAAGGTAGCTACACCGGTAATCGATGCCCATACAAGGATGCTGGTTCGGATACCTGAAATGGGAATACTTCCCAATGCTGTCAGAACAATCATTGCAATCATAACTTGTATCGCAACGATTATAGCTGTTGAAGCAGCATAACCGCTAAAATAAGCAGACCTTCCCGCACCGGACAGACAAAATCTCTCTACGGTTCCGGCATTCTTATCTTGAATCAGTTTAACAGCGTATAATGTAGCAATGACCAGATAGACCGTTACAATCATTGCTATGGCTCTGTCTGGTGCAGAAAGACCGCTTTGAGTAAGCTGCTCCTGCTGCTGAAATTCAGACAGCAGCCCTTCTATGAGCCCTGCTGCTTCCTTAGAATCCTCACTGTCAATTACACACTGATAAGTCCCCATGATCTGCTCGGTATGTATCGTAGCTCTGTCCGCAATCCGATACTCTGCAAAATCAAGTGCTTCTAGCTTTTCCTGTATCTCTGCCATTTCTGCGCCCGGCAGCAGTCCGATACGAAGTCTGCTCTCCATAATGCTTGTACTGAGCATTCCAAGCAGACCAATGGCTGCCGGAATCAGAAGCATCCATAGATATGTGATTTTATTCTGAAATACCCTTTTCAAATTATTCTTCATAACCAAATAAGCTTCCATTGAAATACTCCTCCTTCTGAAATACGGCAGTCGCAGCTACGCTGCAAAGCACTCCTGTCACTGCAAGAATAATACTGATACTGATCATCAGCTTTGAACTGTTATCATACAATAACAGGAAGATACCCCGGTTGATCCACCGGAAGGGTGACAACAGCAAGAGGGTATTTCCAGCTCTGTTCAGTATTCCGATTGGGAAAAAGACCCCACCCATCACTCCGAACATGCAGATCGGCAGATTCATTACATTTTTAAAAACTATAAAATTTTTCATGCCAAGGCCTATACATGTTCCGACTGCCGCTGTTACAAAAGATAAGGTCAGGAATACAAGTGCTATCAATCCAATCCCTGCATTTCCGATTCCCACAAGCAGCGCCATGCCAATATAAGTTATTATGCTGCAGAGAAAAATAACTAATGTACAGGATATGATCTTTGCAGCGACAATTGCACCCTTAGAAATCGGTGCCAGCAAAACCCTCTCTGCAGTCTTGGCATATGCATCATCCTTTCCTGCATATGCAGCCGTAACAATTGCCATAACGATACAGAACGGGATGGTCACCACTGTATAATACTGATAGCTGCTGATTCCTCCATGTGCAAAATTTCTGCAAAGTATGCCTAAAAGGCCTATCATCACTGCCGGAAAAATAATATTATATCCAATTGCAAAGCCGTCACATATCCGATGCTTGAAATTGATTTTTAGTTCAGCTATAAATGCCGTCATTTTGATTCCACCTCATCTCTCAACTCTGTTCCGGTGATGTGCAGGAAAATTTCCTCCAGCGTATGAAACCCCTGTGCACTGTATTTTTTCTTCAGCGCTTCCTTTCCGCAGTCCTCCAAAATTGTTCCATGGTCCATCAGGATGATCCTGCTGCAAAGAGTCTCAACCTCTTCCATGTAATGTGATACATAAATAATCGTAGTTCCTCTTCGATTCAACTCACGTATCGTCTCCATAATATGGTTTCTGGACTGCGGATCAATTCCCACCGTCGGCTCATCCATGATCAAAAGCTTTGGAGAATGTGCAATCGAACATGCAATGTTCAATCTACGCTTCATTCCTCCTGAATATTTACGCGGCAGTTGTTTTCTGTGCTCCCACAGTCCCACGAATCTAAGTGCTTCCTCCACACGCTCTGTCAGTTCCTTTTTCCGAAACCCATATAAGGAGCAGAAGAATTTCACATTGTCATATGCACTTAAATCATTGTAAAGAGCAATGTCCTGCGGTACGACACCAATATCATGCTGATAGTTCCGATACTTCATCTCCGTCGGTTCTCCAAGATACCTGACCTCTCCGGAATCCATTTTTTCCAATCCTGTCATAACCTTGATGCTGGTTGTCTTTCCTGCGCCGTTTGCTCCCAGGAATCCAATGATTTCTCCTTTGCATATTTCAAAGGAGATGCCTTTGACTACTTGCTTTCCGTCATAGCTCTTTACCAAATCTGTTACCTTTAGCTGTTCTACATCCTTTTGCTTCAATTCCATTTTCCTCTTTCCTTCCTTTTATATTGTTTATATGATGTTGTATATCCAATGTTGGATATGCGTTTAAAAAAGAGAGGAAATCGTACGATTTCCAATTTCTCTTTTTGTATTCCATGAATTCTTCTATTTTTTTTTCTTAATCTGCTGTATCAAGGCATTGATGTTTTCCAGTGCCCGCTCCGGATCTTCCGTCACCACATCTTTAAGCTCATTCAGCAGCTTGAGCTGATCATCTTTACCCGATGTCTCCTCCAATTCCTTAATACTATCGGCATCAAATGACGTTATCATATGACTCATCTTTTCAGCTTCCTGCCTATAATAATCTATATGTGAAAGCAGTTCCTCATGCCATATAATCTGCTGATTCAGAGATTCAATGGACATTTGAAAGCTCAGCTTGGTCAAACCGTACTTGTCCTCGCCCGTTTTCTTATCGCTCCATAGCTTCCAGTATGCCAACGTATTCTGCAATTCACTGATATGGGCTGTGATGGTTTTTTTAATATCTTTCTCAGAAAGTGTTGCCAGGATGGGAGAAATGATAAATTTGGAAGAACCGATCTGAAACAACGGTGTCGCAAGTTCCTGCTGCATTTCCTGATAAAGTGTCTTCCGTCCCTGTTCTGTGATCTGAAAAATCTTACGTATTCTTGATCCGGTTCTTTCTTCCCGCAAAACCGTAATATTTTCTTCCTTCTCCAGCTTACTCAAGGCATAATAGATGGAACCAGACTGAATCTTCGTCCACTGGTCGATTCCCGACAACTGAATAAACTGCTGGATTTCGTAGCCATGCGTTGGCTTCATATTCAAATAATAAAGTATGATTCCCCGAATCATCTGTGCACCTCTTTATCCAATGTTGAACTTATTATATATCCAACATTGGATATTGTCAATATTTTTATGAACCTAAAATATTGGTGAATTCTGCGAATTGTTCCAATGTCAATGCTTCGCCGCGTATGGTGTCCGGCAGCTGCATTGCCCGCACAGCTTTTAGTACAGCTTCCTTTGATATCTGCAGATAGGAAGCATTGTGGATACTGTTGAGCAGCGTCTTCCTTCTTTGGTTAAAGGATGCTCTGATAAGATCAAACATCAGCTTTTCATCCTTGACACTGACCGGCTTTTCCTTGTGTGCAGTCAGACGAATCACTGCTGAACCGACATTAGGTCTGGGAATAAAACATCCGGGTGGTACATTGGCTATGATCTGTGGCTTGGCATAATATTGAACCGCCAGAGACAAAGCACCGTAATCCTTAGTTCCGGGACCCACCTGCATACGATCAGCCACCTCTTTTTGTACCATAACAGTTATGCTTTCAACCGGTACATGCTCTTCAAAAATCCCCATGATAATTGGCGTCGTAATATAATAAGGCAGATTTGCCACTACCTTGATCGGTCTTCCCTGATTACGTGTCCGCACGATTTCGTTAAGGTCAGTTTTTAAAACATCTCGGTTCAAAATTGTAATATTCTCATAGACTGCTAATGTCTCTTCCAAGATCGGGATCAACGCCGTATCAATCTCAATCGCCACAACCTCTCGTGCATGCTCACAGAGATATTGTGTCATTGTTCCGATACCGGGTCCGATCTCTATGACAAAGTCCTCCTGCGTCACATCTGCCGCCTCTATGATCTTATCCAAAATATGCGTATCAATCAGAAAATTTTGTCCATATTTTTTCTGAAAAGCAAAATGATATTTTTGAATGATGTCTGCTGTAATTCTTGGATTTCCGAGTGTTCCCATTGCGTTTTCCTTATACAATATTGTAGTCATTATTTAGAGTCCCTCTCCAAGGACTACCTGTGCCGTCCGCTGACTGCTTCTCAGGAAATATGATACATTCTCTTTGCATTCTGCATCGTTATCTTCTCAACCTCTTCCTTGGAAATACCCTTGATCCTTGCTATTTCCTCAACCACATACGGAATATAAAGTGAGCAGTTCCGCTTCCCCCTAAAGGGAGTCGGTGCCAAATACGGACAGTCCGTCTCTAATAGTATCCTATCTAATGGTATATATTCAACTACTTCCCGCAGCTTTTTTGCATTACTGAAGGTAAGTACGCCGCCGACTCCGATATAATACCCCATATTCAGATACTCTCTTGCCATCTCAATACCGTAAGAAAAACAATGAATCACTCCACCGATCTCTTCTGCTTTCTCTGCCTTCATTATCTCCAATGTATCCTGTGCCGCCTCTCTGCTGTGGATGATGACCGGCAACTTCACTCTTCTGGCAACATCTAACTGTCGGATAAACCATTTCTTCTGATGTTCTCTATGCGGCTCCTCATAATGATAATCCAGGCCGATTTCACCAACTGCTTTTACCTTATCCAACGCACATTTTTTCTCCAGCCACGCTATATTTTCTTCATTCAGCTCCAACGTATCACTTGGGTGTACACCCATAGCTCCATATATAAAATCGTACTGTTCCGTCAGCTTCAGGGTACTGCGGCAAGTCTCTATATTTGCGCCGACATTCACAATATATGCAATGCCGTTTTCCCGCATATTTTCAAGCAATTCTCTCCTGTCCTTATCAAAGGCTTCATCGTCATAATGTGCATGTGTTTCAAATATCATTCTTCTCTTTCCTCTTTCCTTAAAAATTCATCTAAAAATTTTCTTAAAAAAATGCTTGCAATTCCGAAAACTATATACTATAATTGTCCTTGCGCTGTAATAGTAGTGTTAAGCGCGATTAGCTCAGTTGGTAGAGCACCTGACTCTTAATCAGGGTGTCCAGGGTTCGAGCCCCTGATCGCGCAGCAGAATCGGTCTTGTGAATTTCATGAGATCGATTTTTTTCTGCTTAGATATCTATATTCCGCTTAAATCCTTAATTACTTCTCCTGCCATAATCAAACCAGCCACCGCCGGGACATATGCATTACTGGCCGGTATCTGCCTGCGCCCTCCCGGTTCCTCATCACACTCTCCCACTGGTTTTCTAGGCTGTTCTCTGGAATAAACCACCTTCAGACTCTTGATATCCCTTGCCTTTAGTTCTCTGCGCATGACCTTGGCCAAGGGACACACTGATGTCTGATATATGTCAGCAACCTCAAATGCAGAAGCCTCTGTTTTGTTTCCGGCGCCCATAGAGCTGATGATCGGCACGGATGCTTCCTTTGCCCGTACTACAAGCTCAATCTTGCCGGTAACCGTATCTATGGCATCCAAAACATAATCATATACCGAGAGATCAACCTGTGCTGACACCTCCGGCATATAAAACATCCTGTAAGTATTTACGACTGCCTCCGGATTGATCTCCGCTATCCTGTCTCTTGCCGCATCTACCTTATATTGCCCTATTGTTTTTTTTGTGGCAATGATCTGTCGGTTGAGATTGGTCTCACATACCGTGTCATTATCATATAGATCCAGCGTTCCGACTCCACTGCGCGCCAATGCCTCTACGGCATATCCACCGACGCCTCCGATTCCGAATACAGCAATACGGGCTTTTTTGATGTTATTCATAGCCTCTGTTCCAAACAAAAGCTCTGTACGTGAAAATTGTGATGGCATATCTATGTCCTCTTTTGATAAATATAATCCAGTATACCACTTTTCTCTCTTTACCGAAACCGGATTATGTGGTAATTTTAATGTTAGTGAGTTGTTTTTTCGACTTGTTTTTCATTCTAACACTTTATGAGGTAAAGGAGACGGTATTATGGATTTTATAGGTACGGCCTGGGCGCTTTTGCCGCCCATTATTGCAATTACACTTGCATTGATTACCAAAGAGGTATATATCTCTCTCTTTGTAGGTGTTGTAACAGGAGCTTTGCTTTATGCAAACTTCAGTCCGATGGGAACTTTGATTGCCATTTTTGAAATGATGATGGAAAAGCTGTCGGACACATGGAATATAGGTATTTTAATCTTCCTTGTATTCTTAGGCATCATTGTTACATTAATGACCAAAGCCGGCGGTTCTGCCGCATACGGCAAATGGGCAAACGGCAAGATCAAGAAAAGAAGCGGCGCTATGCTTGCCACTCTAGGACTTGGTGTCCTGATCTTCGTAGATGACTATTTCAACTGTCTGACTGTCGGCAGCGTTATGCGTCCTGTTACGGACAAGCATAAAATATCCAGAGCAAAGCTTGCCTATTTGATCGATGCAACTGCTGCTCCTGTCTGCATTGTTGCACCTATTTCCAGTTGGGCGGCTGCTGTTACCGGCTATACAGAGGGAGACGGATTCTCATTATTCCTGCAGACCATTCCTTTTAACCTTTATGCATGGCTGACCATTCTCATGATTATCATCATTTCTGTCCTTGGCTTTGACTTCGGCCCTATGAAGAAGCATGAAGAAAATGCAGCAAATGGAGATCTTTTCAGCGGTTCGGATGATTACGAGCAGATGAATGAAATGCATGTATCTTCAAAGGGTAAGGTATTTGATCTGGTTCTTCCAATCGTATTTCTGATTATCGCCTGCATTACTTTCATGGTTTATACCGGCGGTTTCTTTGAGGGTGTAAATTTTGTTGAAGCATTTGCAAATTGTGATGCTTCTCTTGGTTTGGTGCTTGGTTCTTTTGTAACACTGGTATTCATGTTTTTACTTTACATACCCCGCAAGGTACTTTCCTACAAGGAATTCACAGATGCGATTCCACAGGGCTTCCGTGTAATGATCGCTGCCATTCTGATTCTGATTCTTGCATGGACATTGGGCGGATTCTGCAGCGACAGACTGGAAGCAGGTGCTTTCGTTTCCTCTGCACTTGCAAACAGTTCCTTCCCCAATGCATTCTTCCCTGCCATCCTGTTCCTGATTGGAACCGGACTCGCATTTGCTACCGGAACTTCATGGGGAACCTTTGGTATCCTGATTCCAATCATCACTGCTGTATTTCCGGCAGATGCTAAGATACTTGTCATCTCTATTTCAGCAATTCTGGCAGGTGCCGTATGCGGTGATCATATTTCTCCGATTTCTGATACCACGATCATGGCCTCAGCTGGTGCCCAGTGCAACCACGTGAACCATGTATCTACTCAGATTCCATATGCTATGGTAGTTGCAGCCTGCTGTTTCATCGGATATATCGTTGCCGGCATAACTGAAAATGTAATCATCACACTTCTGACAGGTGTTGTCCTGCTGGTTGGTGCTTTATTGATTATCAGAGCAAATACAAGTAAAGTATCATAATACTTTTAAAAGCTTTGTAGAACACAAAAAGAGTAGCTTGCTATAGGCTACTCTTTTTGATTAAAATAAAAATGACCCTTTTACCAATTGAATAGAAATATCCCTGTATCATATTCTCGAAAATAAAGAATTACATAAAATGAGTACTCCCAGTGCTACAAGAACA
>CAZABT010000113.1:0-8456 GCA_964483395.1 uncultured Lachnospiraceae bacterium | reverse complement strand
TATCAATCAGATTGTATAATACCTGTTGAATTTTGACCATATCGGCAGATACAAATAATGTATGTCCAGTCAGAACCAGATTGAAGGATATGCGTTTCTTGGTACAGGTTCCTTCAAAGGTAGCAGTTACATTTTTGATGATTTTGTTGATGTCAAAGTCAGTTGTATCCAACAGCATACCCTTAGTATTCAGGTTGTTCAATGACAACAGGGAGCTGGTCAGCTTTGTCAGACGTTTTGTTTCGTTGAGCACGATTTTTAAATATTTCTCCTGCATTTCCGGCGGGATGGTTCCATCCAGCATTGCTTCCAGATAGCCCTTGATAGAGGTCAAAGGAGAACGGAAGTCGTGGGAAACATTTGCAATGAATTTCTTTTGATTATCCTCTGAGCGGCTGAGCTCACTTGCCATATATCCCAAGGATGCAGCAAGATAACCGATTTCATCATCCTTATCGACCGAAAACTCATATTTCAGATTGCCTCCCGCATATTCTTCGGTAGCCTTGGTAATCTTCTTCAGCGGAATGTATACCATATCTGTAAATACAATCAGAATGGTCGTAGACAAAATGAAAATGATACCCAGTGTTACGTAGGATATGTTCAGCAGCTTATCTCGTGATTCTTCGATTTCTCTTAGGGGTGCGTGAATGACCACGTAGCCTCTAACCTTAAAATTAGAGGTGATTGGAGAGAATACGCTGATTACATTTTCTTGGAACTGGTCATAAAAATTGCCAATCATGTAAAACCGGTTTCCTGTATCGGTGGGATCAAAATGTTCAACCATCATAGGAGTGTCCGGTGAAATAAGCTTTCTGGAATTAAATATGACATTTCCGTCAGAATTAATAATCCAGATAGGTGAGGATACATAGGTATCAATGGCTTCCAATTGTTCACGGACATCATCCGCAGACAAGGTATCCTTATAAAAGCTGGAGGCATATTTTGTGGAAATCAAAGTGGCCTCCTTATAAATAGAGGAAGCCTTTTCCTGTATCAGATAGTCCAGAGTGAGATCTGAAGTAAAGGTTGCAATGGCAACGAAACTCAGCAGACCAAAGATCAGGTAAGCAAGTATGAACTTCAAATAGAGTGTCTGTTTCATGTGCAAGCTACTTCACCTCGAATTTGTAACCGATTCCCCATACCGTAGATAAACGCCATGCAGTATGATCTTTGATCTTTTCGCGCAGTCGCTTGATATGTACGTCAACGGTTCGGGTATCACCGATATATTCGTAGCCCCAGATATGATCTAACAGTTGCTCTCTGGTAAAGACCTGATTGGGAGAGGATGCGAGAAAGTATAACAGTTCCAGCTCCTTCGGGGGCATATCTACAGACTGACCGTAATACAGCACGGAGTAATTGGTTTGGTTGATGATCAGATCGGGATATTCCACACATTTGGTATCGGATATCGGAGCGGTTGTTTTTGTGCCGGTGGTTCGGCGCAGCACTGCCTTTACACGTGCAACCAGTTCTTTGGCGTCAAAAGGTTTTTCCATATAGTCATCTGCACCCAGCTCCAGTCCGAGAACCTTGTCAAAGATTTCTCCTTTGGCAGACAGCATGATAATGGGAGTAGAGGATTTGGCGCGGATTTCACGACACACCTGATAGCCGTCGATACCGGGCAGCATCAGATCCAACAGGATCAAGTTGGGTTCAAAGGTTTCAAAGGCCGTTAATGCCTGTTCGCCATCATGTACCATATGTGTGTCGAAACACTCCTTAGTCAGATACAGTGAAATCAATTCTGCAATATTGGTATCATCGTCCACGATCAATATTTTCTGTTTGCTTGCCATGTGTACGTTCCCTTTCTGCACGTTGTGCATAAATTCCTATTTAAACGTTACAATTGTGACACCTGCGTCACCTTCCCCAAAAGCACCTAAATGAAACTCTTGAATGTATTTTACTCTCTTTAGATAAGAATGAATACCGGATCTGAGAGCGCCTGTTCCCTTTCCATGCACGATACGGACATTCGGGAGATGTGACAAATAGGCATCGTCCAAATACTTGTCCAATCTGGCAATGGCTTCATCGACGGTCAAGCCCAGCAGATTGATCTCAGTTGAAATAGCAGAGGATTTGGACAGATCCATTTCTCCTTTTTTGCTGCTCTGATACTTTTTCATACCGGGACCTGTGATATCCGGTGTATCCATGATTTCAAGATCACGTATGTTGACCGAGGAACGGAGAATGCCGCATTGCACAAAGACGTTCCCTTTTGCATCAGGAAGTGAGTTGATGGTACCGGTCAATCCACCCATGGACAGAACCTTAACCGATTCACCAAGCTTGAAATCAGAGATCTTGTGCTGCCTGCGTTGATCTGACACCTGTTTGACAGCCAGAGAACCACCTGTCTTGGATATTTTGGAACGAACCTTTTCACGTGCACGTTCCATGTCCTGTATTGTACCCTTTCCATTACCGTACTTCTGAAAGTTTTTAATGGTTTCATCTGCCAGATCCTTGGCATCCTGCAGAATATCACGTGCTTCTTCATTTGCTGCTGCTATGATCTTATCACGGGAGGCATCCAGTTTTTCCTGCTTTTTCTTCAACTCCTCACGAAGTGCTTCTACTTCCAGCTTATATTGCTCTATCTCCAGTTTTTCTTTTTCTATCGTAATACGATTTGCTTCAAGCTTGCCAAGAACATCTTCAAAACTTTCATCCTGCTCGTCCAGATGTGTCTTAGCGCTGTCAATGATGGCATCCGGAAGTCCAAGCTTACCAGAAATTGCAAAGGCGTTGCTTTTGCCCGGAACACCAATCAACAGTCTATAGGTAGGACGCAGAGTCTCTACATTAAATTCACAGGAGGCATTTTCGACACCGGGGGTGGACAGGGCATATAGCTTCAACTCACTATAATGTGTAGTTGCCATGGTACGGATATTTCTCTGGTGCAGATCTGTCAGAATGGCAATCGCAAGTGCAGCACCTTCTGTCGGATCAGTACCGGCTCCCAGCTCATCGAACAGACAAAGGGACTGTTCATCTGCATTTTGCAGAATGGAGACAGTATTGGTCATATGTGAGGAGAAGGTACTCAGACTCTGTTCAATACTCTGTTCATCACCGATATCGGCAAAGATTTCTGTAAACACAGCAATTTCAGAACGATCCAGTGCAGGAATATGCAGACCGGATTGTCCCATGAGTGACAGCAGGCCGACTGTTTTGAGAGCAACAGTTTTTCCGCCTGTATTTGGTCCTGTAATGACTAAAAGGTCAAAATCCCGTCCCAGATGGATGTCAGTTGGGACAACAGTCTTCTGTGCCAGTAATGGGTGACGTCCCTGTCGGATCACAATCCGGCCCTCGGTATTCAGCGTGGGGAGGGTGGCATTCTGCTCCATTGCAAGAGCGGCTTTGGCAAAGATGAAGTCAAGACTGATCAGAGTCTGATAGTTCAGGGTAATCTGTTCGGTTACATCACCGCATTTTGCACTGAGTGTTGCCAAAATCACTTCAATTTCTTTTGCTTCCTGTAAATGCAGTTCCTTCAGGTCATTGTTCAGTTTCACAATGGCAGCGGGTTCAATAAAAAGCGTTGAACCGCTGGCAGACTGGTCATGAATCATTCCCGGCACGGTTGCCTTATATTCGGCCTTGATCGGAAGGCAGTAGCGATCATTACGCATGGTAATGACAGCATCCTGCAGGTAGGCTTTATAAGAGGAACTGACCATTTGAGAGAGCTGAGAATGGATTTTGTCATTGGTCAGTCTCATATTACGGCGAATCTGCTTTAATGCCGAACTTGCCTCATCGCTGATCTCATCTTCAGAAAGGATACATCTTCGTATTTCAGAGGAAATCAAGGTCAGCGGTGTTAACAGATCAAAGGATTCCGTGAGGGAATCGTCGGGGATGTTATCATTTTCTTTGGCTGCGTATGCTTTGATGCGCTGGGCAGCTTCCAATAGTCCGGCAATGCCGAGCAGCTCCTCTATGGACAAGGAACTTCCCATATCCAGTCTTTTGACGGAAGGAGTCACATCCTTGATGCCGGAAAAAGAAACAGCTTCACTTCTGAACAGACGGGTCAGGGCATCTGCGGTCTGCGTCTGCATAAGTTGTATTTCCTGCAGGCTACAGGAGGGCAGCAGAGACAGACAAAGCTTTTTACCGCCTTCTGAGCCCGCACGAGAGGCTAACTGTTCCAATATTTTATTAAATTCCAGAGTTTTAAATACTTTTTGATTCATGTCATTTTCCTACTATGTTGTTGCTTCAATTGAACATTAAAAGTGCAACTTACAGTTTAGCAGAATTCGTGCGATTGCGCAACGGCTGTACACCTTTAAGGGGGCATTTTGTATTGTAAAAAGTATGGTTGTCTAGTATAATGAGTAAAGATTGTTGCCATAGCGACTTGGAGAAGGAGAAACTTATGGATGAACAAGAGAATAAGAATCTGGAAGATTCAGAGGCAATTGAAGAATCTGCCACTGCGGGGAAGACATCAGGGGAAGAAAATTTTGAATTTATAAAAGAAACAATTAAGGAAAAGCCAATTAATAAAAAGAGACTGTTGGGAAAGATCCTGCTGACAGTTTTTTTGGCGATACTCTTTGGATTGATTGCAGGTTTTACCTTTCTTTTTGCACAGCCGCATATCAATGCGCTTCTCTATCCGGAGGAAATGCAGAAGGTTGAGTTTCCACAAGAGGAGCCGATAGAAGAGGCACCGGCAGATGTGCCGGAGGAGCCGGTTGCCGAAGTTGTGGAAAAGGAACCTGTTGTGACGCAGATTGTGGAAAAGGTTGAAAAGGTAGAACTGGAGGTTGAAGATTACAAGATACTTTCCGAAAAATTATATGGTATAGCTACGGAAGCCGGGAAATCTATTGTTACGGTTACAGGGTTGTCTCCTAATGTAGATTGGTTCATGAATGCTTATGAAAATCAGAATCAGACATCAGGACTGATCGTTGCAGATAATGGTAAGGAACTGCTGATTCTTGCTAATAAAAGCGTGATAGAACAGGCAGAGACAATACAGGTAAAATTCTGTGATGCATCAGTAGCAACCGGTCAGATCAAGAAATATGATCAAAATACCGGATTGGCGATTATTGCGGTAGCACTGGATACCATTGGGGAAAAGACAATGGAAGCAATTGCACCTGCAAAGTGGGGAAATACAAAGCAAAGTGCGCTGGTTGGTTCGCCAGTCATAGCAATTGGCAATCCGCTGGGCTATGTGGACTCTGTAGCAATGGGCTATGTGACTTCCAGCAATTATACGGTGAATCTGATTGATACAAGTCTGCAGCTGATCACAACTGATATTTATGGCAGTAAGACAGGTAATGGTGTGGTGATTAATCTGGATGGCAAGGTATTGGGTTTCATCTGTCAGGAAGCAATGGGAACCGAAAACAGTAATATGATCAAGGCATATGGGGTTTCAGAACTGATTTCTACAATCGAGAAGCTGTCCAACGGACAGGATATTGCATATCTTGGAATTAAGGGCACTGATGTTACGGAAGCGGCCAATATTGATCTGGGCGTTCCGATGGGGGCATATGTAACAGAGGTGATCGTGGATTCGCCGGCAATGCAGGAAGGGATTCAAAACGGAGATGTGATCATTAAGATTGGAACGACAGAGATTACTTCCTTTGAAGATTATAAGGCAGCAATGCTCAAAAGCCAGCCGGGCGATCTGACAGTGGTTACTGTCAAGAGACTGGGAAAAGACGGATACATTGATCTGTCCTATGATATTACATTGGGAACGTTGGAATAAAGTTGGGATGCTAATCATAAAAAAATAGAAAGTATCAGGAAAGAGAGATTACATGAAGTATATTGAGGCGTTAAAAGAGGGAGACAGGATATCAGATATCTATTTATGCAAGCATAAGCAATCGGCCGTGACCAAGAATGGAAAGCCCTATGAGAATGTAATCCTGCAGGACAAGACGGGGACAATAGACGCAAAGATTTGGGAACCGAATTCCGCAGGAATAGAGGATTTTGATACACTGGATTATATAGAGATATTCGGTGATGTAAGTAGTTTTCAAGGTGCACTTCAGGTAAGCGTGAAGCGCGTCAGAAAATGCAGGGAGGGCGAGTACGATTCTGCGGATTATCTGCCGGTCAGCAGCAAAAATATAGATGAAATGTATGCAGAACTGCTGGGTTATATCAAGGGACTTTCCAATGATTATCTGAGAAAACTGGCTCAGGCATTTTTTGAAGAGGATCAGGAATTTATAGCTGCATTTAAGAAAAGTTCTGCGGCAAAGGCAGTACACCATGGATTTGTCGGGGGACTTTTGGAGCATACATTGAGTGTGACCAAGCTGTGCGAGTATTATACCAAGGCATATCCGGTGCTGAATAAGGATCTGCTGTTGACAGCCGCCATCTTCCATGATATAGGAAAGACAAGAGAACTATCGCTGTTTCCGGAAAACGACTATACAGATGATGGTCAATTGCTGGGTCATATTGTTATGGGCAGTGAAATGATCAGTGAAAAGGCAAAGACAATCCCGGGATTCCCAAAGATGCTTTTAGGAGAATTAAAGCACTGCATTCTGGCACATCACGGAGAGTATGAATATGGTTCTCCGAAGAAGCCTGCATTGGTAGAGGCGGTGGCTTTGAATTTTGCGGATAACACAGATGCTAAGATGGAGACGATGACAGAACTGTTTGCATCCTCTGCAGAAAGTGGATGGCTTGGATATAATCGGCTGTTGGAGTCAAATGTCAGAAAGACTTCGAAGGAATAAGAGAATGAATTATAGTAAGAATCAGATATTAACAGTTAAAATCGAGGATATGGGGGCAGATGGAGAAGGAATTGGTAAGGTAGACGGTTATACCTTATTTGTGAAGGATGCATTGGTGGGAGATGTAGTCGATGCAAGGATTGTAAAGGCGAAGAAGAATTATGCATTTGCACGTTTGGAGAGGATTCTTGATGCATCCGGAGATCGGTCAGAGCCGGTCTGCAGGTATCACAGACAGTGCGGTGGGTGTCAGATTCAGGCTTTGTCATATGAGGCGCAGTTAAGATATAAAGAGAATAAGGTACGCAGCAGTTTGATTCACATAGGAAAGTTTTCGCAGGAGATGATTGATGCCATCATGGAGCCGATCATAGGGATGTGTGAGGAACAGACGACTGCGGTTAATGCAGAGGGTGAATGGCGATACGGATTTCATTATCGGAATAAGGCGCAGTTTCCGGTAGGCTGTGATCAGAATGGGAATCTGGTTACGGGCTTTTTCGCGGGAAGGACGCATACGATCATTCCGAACACAGACTGTGCATTGGGAGTACGGTTGAATCAAGTGATCTTGGAGGCCGTGCTTTTTTATATGAAGGAGTGTCATATATCGGCATATAATGAGACGGCGGGCACAGGACTTGTCAGACATGTGCTGATCAGAGAAGGCTTTAAGACAGGGGAAGTGATGGTCTGTCTGATCATTAACGATAAGAAGCTGCCAAAGTCGGAAGTCCTGGTTGAGAAGTTAAGAACGGCCATTGACCAGTATGGCAAGAATGGTTTTGGCAATGAAGCAGAGAAACTCAAGTGGAAACTGACGAGCGTGTCATTAAATTGCAATGAGGAAAATACAAATGTAATCATGGGGGAGCGGACGACGGTGCTTTGGGGTCAGCCTTATATTACAGATTATATTCAGGATGTTGCATTTCAGATATCGCCGCAGTCATTCTTTCAGGTCAATCCGCTTCAGACAGAGAAGCTGTACGGCAAAGCACTGGAGTATGCAGGTCTGACCGGAGAGGAAACCGTATGGGATCTCTATTGCGGGATCGGAACAATTTCACTCTTTGTTGCTAAACGGGCTAAGCGGGTCTATGGGGTCGAAATCATTCCACAGGCGATTGAGGACGCACGCAACAATGCTAAGTTAAACAATATCACCAATGCTGAATTCTATGTCGGAAAGGCAGAGGAAGTCCTGCCGGAATTCTATGAGAAAGCAAAGAAAAACGGCAGAGCAGCGACGTGTGATGTCATCATTGTAGATCCGCCTCGTAAGGGCTGTGATGAAATCTGTCTGAATACCATGCTAAAGATGCGGCCTGAGCGTATTGTCTATGTCAGCTGCGACTCAGCTACTCTCGCCCGTGACCTGCGGATTCTCTGTGATGGCGGCTATGAGTTACGGAACATACAGGCTGTAGATCAGTTTGGGCAGACTGTGCATGTGGAGACGGTTGTACTCCTTTCCCACAAAAATGCCGACACACATATCAACGTAAATGTGGAGTTTGGTGAGGGTGAAGGGAAAATCCCGACGGATAAAATCGCTGAAAAAGCTGATGAGTATAGACCTAATGAGAGAGTAACCTGCAAAAAATAAAAAGTTATATAAAAAGTAAATCTGGCTTCAAAGTGCATACTGCTTTTATTGTAGAA
>CAZABT010000112.1:0-8595 GCA_964483395.1 uncultured Lachnospiraceae bacterium | reverse complement strand
ATTTTGTTTATAGTGCGTAAAATTAATATTGCTGATTTTTTTAAGAATTGCATAAATCCTGCGCATCAGTTCTTCATCCACCTGACGCTCTGTTCTTGCCGGCTTACCGCTCTCCTGCATTGCATTGGAAATGTGCTGCAGCTCCAACGCTATTTCCTCCGGTGTCAGCTGTGCATCCACCAGTCCGGTTCTGATTGCACTTCTTGGCATACCGTCAAACTTTGCGCTCTCCGGTTCCTGTGCAATGATCATCCCATCATTTTCTTTGATGCTTCTGATTCCGTTCGTTCCGTCCGAGCCCGTACCTGACAATATGATTGCAATGGCATGCTCTCCCGCCTCCTCTGCCAGTGAACGGAAGAACATATCAATCGGAAGATTCAGTTCTTTTTCCTTCTGCGAACTCAGCCACAGCTTTCCATTGGAAATCCGCATATTCTTACCCGGTGAATCACATAGACAAAATCCGGCTTAATCAGCATACCGTCTTCTACCTGTACAACAGGCATGTCCGTATACTTGGATAAGATCTCACCCAGCAGGCTCTTATAATCCGGAGACAAATGCTGGACAACAATATAGGGATAGCCTGTATTGGACGGGAGCGCTGTCAGCAGCTTCTGCAAAGCTTCAAGACCACCGGCCGAGGCTCCGATCCCCACAATATAATTTTCCTTATGCTCTGTATCGTTTTTTATTTTATGATTCACTGTCATCCTATCTTCCTCCTGTTACTCCTTCATCCCCTGTACTAATTGCGTTGATTAATGCATTATAATTTTGCTTTGCTTGTCCGTATACCTCGTCTATCTCATCAAGTCTGCCTGCACGAAGCAGCACAACCAGCTCTCCGGCGGCATGATATAGTGGAATGAATCCCAAGTTTCCCGCAAGTCCCTTTAATGCATGTGCCGCAATAAAAGCCTCGTTCCATGTTTTTGCATTAACAGCCCGCCCAAGCTGTTCCATTGTCGGCTCTGACAGGAAATCATAAAGGTATGATTAATAAAGCTCCTCATCCCCGCAGAACCTCTGTAATGAGCCTTGAATATCCGTCTCACAATGGGCTAATGCTGATAGTTTTCTTTCATCCATAAAACCAGTACCCCCAATATTGATAGCGACATCACATAATATCTGACGATATTATACCATAAAAAGGCAATATCTTTCTATATATTTTTGATGTTTTTGCAAAAAAAGAATCCAATTATGTCAATTGTCAGACGTAAGACACATTTGTGCTGTTATTTTTTAGCTAAATTCAGTATTGACGTGCTCTCGCAAATATTATATAATACCATTTGTGGCGCTGAAAAGCGCATCAGTACACGTTTCGGGGTGTGGCTCAGTTTGGTTAGAGCGCCGTCTTAGGGAGGCGGAGGCCGCTAGTTCGAATCTAGTCACTCCGAGTTGAGAAAATATAGAAAACAAGCGGGTTTGCAAAGGAATGCAGACCCGCTTGTTGTTTTGTGGCAACATTTGTGGCAATGTTTTTCGTATTCTGTTCAGACCTCCGTACAGACCGCCATGCAGTATCCTTCTGCCGCCTCATACAGCCTTGCTTCGTAGTTTTTATCATTGATATGATGCTCATAGGTGATCTGCTCTCCCAGACAGACCCTGAATGCCTTCATTTCCAACTGCAGACCCAGTCCGACCGCTTTCATAAAGCTCTCCTTGAGTACCCAGTACCGATAAAAGCGTCTGGTTCTCTCCTGCTCATCCTGCACGGCAATGATATCCTCATATTCCTCAGGCGCAAAAAAACGCTTTGCAATACTTTCTTTCATATGCTTGCACTGTTCAATATCGACCCCAACCGGTCTGTCATGCAGAACACATACTGCATAATCTCCCGAATGGGACAGATTGAACTGTATCTCCGGATGTTCTTGAAAATAAGGTTTCCCATTTGGCTCGGCATATGCTGTTTCCAAGGGCAATTGAATTGCCGGGTAATTCTCATGGATTGCATGATTCAGCAAATAACCCGCACACAGGGAGCGCTTACGATCTGCTTCAAAACGAAACCCCGCAGCCGCCTTCTGACGTTTCTCGGAAATATATTCGTTCATCTGCTCCACCGTACCGGAAGCCTTCCAGATAATCAGCGAATCCTTGAATATAACATCCTGAATATTGATTGAATATAATTTCATTTCTGCAAACTCTCCATCTTGATCTGTTTGATATCCCGCTGGCGTACCTCAGCCGTCACGATTGCATTTCCCGCACAAGCGTTTCATACAGAAGCTGTGGTTCAACCGGTTTTGCAAGATGCGTATTCATACCGGCTTCACGGCTCTTACGAATATCCTCTGCAAAGGCATTTGCAGTAATGGCTATGATGGGAACTGTTCCCGCATCCGGTCTTTCTAACGCCCGAATGGCTCTTGTAGCATCCAGACCGTCCATGATCGGCATCCGAATATCCATCAGTATCGCACTGTAATATTCCACCTCAGAGGCCTCAAACAGCTTCACAGCTTCTGCTCCGTTCTCTGCCTCTTCCACAATCATACCGACCTTTTCCAGCAGCAGCTTAATAATCTTGCGGTTCAGCGGATGATCATCTGCCAGCAGCAAAAGCCTTCCTGTCAGTTTTTTGATATCACACTCCGGCATGGCATCCACGATTGTTTTTTTCTGCACACGGTAATCATATGCAAGTGTCACGATAAAAGTGGTACCCTCATGCAGCTTACTTGTCACCTCAATCGTTCCGTTCATCTTTTCAACAATTTCCTTTACGATTGCAAGTCCAAGACCTGTTCCGCGAAGAGAATTTGAAAATTCATTTTGTTCTTGTGAAAAAGCCTTAAATATACCGTTTTTCAAAAACTCTTCACTCATGCCACAGCCCGTATCACGAATCGTCACCTGATCCACAGCATGTTTTTCGTCATGGGTAAGATTTTTGATTTCCATCTCTATAGTACCACCACCGGGTGTAAATTTGTAGGCATTATTCAGCAGATTCATAATAATCTGTTTGATGCGCAGCGGGTCTACATAGAACTCAACATTGACTCTTTTGCTTGTATCAGGATGTACAAAGGTGATGTTCTTTGCGCGCATCATCGTCTCCAGCATCTGAATACAAGGCCAAAGCGTTGAAGTCACATTTACCCATTCCTGATTCAGTTCCAGACGGCCGCTTTCAATGCGGCTCATGTCCAGCACATCATTCAGCAAGCCCAGCATGTATTGGCTGCTTTCATCTATTTCCTGTAAATATTCTTTTGTTTTCGGATCGATCGCAGAGCCTTGTGCCAGCTTCGTCATCCCTATGATTCCGTTCATCGGAGTACGGATCTCATGACTCATTTGAGAAAGAAACTCTGACTTTGCACGATCGGATTTTTGTGCCTTTTCCAGTGCCTCCTGCAGCTTGGCATTCTGATCGTTCCGCTCCTTGTCCACATCGCGCATGACACCTGCAAGACGTGTAAAACGACCAGCTTCATCTCTCTCTGCATAACCCATGATTTCTGTCCAATGGTACCCACCGTCATGCATTTTCATCCGAATGGTAATACCCTCACTAAATTGACCGTTTTTCATCCTTTTTACATATCGGATGAGTGCCGGCCGATCGCTGGGATAAACGCCCCGTAGTCCTTCCCTGCTCCCCATGATCGCATCAAAACCGTCATCGCTGATGGTATACTGCATAAATGTATCTGAGGAATAAAAGCCCGTTTCACAATCCCATTCAAAATAGGCTGTTCCCGTCATGTTCAAGATCATACGATAATACTTCTGCTCCCGCAGTGCCTGCTTTGCATCCTCTGTAACAACTGTATGAACAGCATACCAAACTGCGAGATCATCTTCTCCCAGTTCACTGTCTCCGATGACATTCGCGTCAAGACGAATCAATATGTCCGGACCATTTTTCGTATGGATATGATAATTAATACTGACGGGCTGATTCGTCTCAAGACTCTTCCGTGCTGCTTCCAGTATTCGAGGGATCTCTCCGTTTGGGACATTTACCATGGCATTTGCACTGATATAAGAAACAAACTCCTCATAGTCATATCCGCACATTCTGGCAAGTCCCTCGGATACATAATCCGCTGAAACAACGCCATTTTTTTTCAAACGGTAAACTGCAATTCCGCCCGGAATGCTGGAAAGCAGCCGCAAATCTCTTTCCCTGCTGCGTTCCATCTCTGCACCGTATTCATGTTCCTCATGAATATCAATGATCACTCCCACCGTACGGCTTGGAACTCCATCCTCATCCTTATAATAAAAACCCAGCATACGGCACCAACGATAGGTTCCATCGAGCATTTTCAACCGCAGTACGACCTCTACCCGCTCCTTACCCGCCTTTGTCTCTTTGAAAAACTCCTGTAAAATTGCAACATCCTCCGGGTGCACCGTATCCATCGGTCCGCAATTATTCAAAACATCTTCTTCACTGACACGGCTGACGGCATATTTCCCATATGCCTCCGAGCAATAAAATTTCTTTTTTTTCAAATCCCACTCAAACACCGCCGCATTCAATTCATCGACAACCATTCGAAATCTGCGTCTTTCGAGTGCAGCTTCCAATTCGGCTTCATGCTCCTTGGTGTTATTTACTATGTCAGAATGCTGCATATTCATTTTCCTCTCTGTCTCATCTTTTCATTTCTCTGTAACTACTCTGACAATGCGGTAATCACATCATTATAATCTCTGGTCACAGCAGGCAGCAAATCCTTCGCCTGTTGTATATCCCCGGCACGAAGTGCCTCTACCAGCAGCACCATACCATCGTACAACCGGTTCATGCTGAGATTTCCTACTACCCCTTTGATTGCATGGCCTGCCGCAAATGCAGTCTGCGCATCCCCCTCATTGATTGCAGCACACATGGTCTGAAAGTGTGCGTCAGTGTGGAACTTGTTCAGCAGCGCTTCATAGCTTCCGAGATCTCCTCCAAATCTCTTCAATCCCTCATTGACATTAATACCGGCCTTAGACAGTTTAAATCGGTTCATGCAGTATCCCTCCCCTCAAACGCCGCCTGCAGCATCTGGTATAGCCTCTGAGCCTCTACCGGCTTTGCAATATGTCCATTCATTCCGGCATCCAGCACTGCCCTCACATCCTCCGAAAAGGCATTGGCTGTCATTGCATAGATGGGGATCTCCTTTGCATCCGGTTTAAGAGATCTTCTGATGGCCCTTGCCGCCTCGCAGCCGTCCATAACCGGCATATTAATATCCAGCAGGATACAGTCAAAACTGCCTGCCTCACTTTCTTCAAACATATCCACGGCCTGCCTGCCGTTTTCTGCACAATCCGCCGTAATTCCCACAAGCCTCAGCATTGCTACCGCAACCTCCATATTCAATGCGACATCCTCGGCAATCAACACTCTTTTGCCCGTGAAATCATACTGTTCCTTCTCAGGGACAACCGCTTTCCTCAAATAGTCCTTTCCTGCAATTCTCGTCAGGACATCAAATATCGTTGATTGAAACAGCGGCTTTGCTATAAATGCATCTGCACCTGCCGCCCTTCCCTCAGTTTCGATCTCATTCAGATCATATGCGGAAACAATGATGATCACTGAATCTTCTCCAAAGATCTCTCGGATTTTCTGCGTAACCTTCACGCCGTCCATATCCGGCATTTTCCAATCGATCAAGCATAGTTGAATGGGATCATTGCTGTCTTCGGCCTCCCCCAATCGTTCCAATGCCTTCTCTCCGGTAGTTGCGATTTCGTAACGCACACCAAGACGTTCCAGTAAAACGCAGCAGTATTCGCAGGATTCTTCATCGTCATCCACAACCAGCGTGTGTATCTCAGAAAATTGCATTCTACCCGCCATGTGTGATTGTTCCATCGTTCCAAAGGAAAGATCAACCGTAAAGCTGCTTCCTTTTCCAACTGCACTTTCCATACTGATGGTACCGCCCATCATCTCCACAAGACTCTTTGTGATGGAAAGTCCCAACCCGCTGCCACCATGCTTGCGCGCAGTTGATGCCGATTCCTGCTCAAAAGGACGAAACAGGCGTGCCTGCATATCCTCGCTCATTCCACAGCCTGTATCCGACACCTGAAACCGAAATTGCGCCTTATCTATGGAACAACTGGATTGCAGTACCATCAAATCAATCTTCCCATCTGCCGGAGTGAACTTCACTGCATTCGACAATAAGTTCATGAGTATCTGATTGACTCGAAGTTCATCTCCGATGACCATCTCCTCTGTTACACCCTTTAGATGAATCTGAAAATTAACGCCCTTCTGTTTTGCCTGCTGATAAAATACATTTGAAAGATTCGTCAGCATTTGCTTGAGATCAAAAGGAGCATTGTCTATCTTGAGTTTTCCGCCTTCAATAGCAGACATATCCAGTATCTCGTTAATGATACCGAGCAGCAGTCTGGAGCTGCCGTCTATTTTCGTAAGATAATCTTCTATTTTATCCGGATTATGCGTCTCTGTTTTGGCAATGCCCGTCAGTCCGATAATGGCATTCATGGGAGTTCTGATCTCATGGCTCATCTGCGCCAAAAATTGCGACTTGGCAACATTCGCGCTATCTGCCTTGGCAACTGCTTTTTGTAAGCTTCGGTTAACACTTTCCAGCTTACTGGCACTGCGCTGCTTGATGACCGCAATCAAGGTGATCAGTCCAAAACAGAATAGAAGCAGAATACCGGCAACGACCAGCTGAATACGGAATTTGTACAAAAAATCGCCAAAGGTATAGCGATAAGGTGAAGCAAAGGTATATTTGATTAGACTGCCCGTAATGATAGCAGAGTTCATATTTTCTATTGACTTGTTCAGTACGGACAGAAGCAGTGGGTCACTTGATCGTGAAAGTGCCATGGCAGTATGCTCTGTCATGATTTCCACCGGCAGCATATCCAGTTCCTCATATTCCGGCTCCTGAAGCAGCAGACTCAGCAGATGCGTATTCTGTATAAAAACGTCTGCCTCTCCGGATGCGACCGCAGTCAATCCCTCCCGACTCGAATCATATCCGACAACGGTCAGATTGGGATAATTCCTCTCCAGCATTTTCTGAAGTGCCTGATAAGAGCACGGAATTGCTGCAGTCAGATTCCCAGTCAGATCCAAAGCCCTGCCTGCTTTTCCAACCGGAACTACTGCACTTTCCAGAAAAGCATTCGTCGGTACCACTGCTTCATTGGTCGTAAAATTGTCCCGTTCCACACCACATATTATATCATATTTGCCGCTCGTCAGCATATCAGCAGTGGTGATTCCGGGTTCCTGTACTACATACTGAAACCGCAAGCCACTGGTTTTTGCAATTTCTTCAAGAACATCAATGCAGATTCCACTATATGTACCCGTATTCTGATCGTAGGAGGCAAAGGGTGCACGATCCCCGTTTACCCCTACAACAAGTGTCTTACAGCTTGATACAAACTCTTTCTCTGCCTTTATAAACGGCAATATCGTTTCTGCAGCACTGCTGCCATAGTCTGTGTGACAGAGTCCATCCTCCTGGTCTGCACGCTCTGTTGTCTCTTCTCTCTGCGAAGCCTCGCATGGCAAAGCAAAGATGAGTATGAACAGTATGAAGAGTGAAAAAATCAAGCCAAATCTATTCTTGCATTTTATCATCCTGCACCTTTCCCCTCTCTTTTCTTTCAGCAATCAGCCTTGCAAGTGTCTCACACAGTTGATTCAAATCCACCGGTTTTGCGATATGAGCATTCATTCCTGCTTCCAGAGCTGACGTCACATCCTCACTATATGCATTTGCCGTCACAGCAATAATAGGGATTTCCTTCACGTCCCGTCGCTGTAACAATCGTATTACTTTTGTTGCCTCAATTCCGTTCAGAACAGGCATGCGGATATCCATTAAAACAGCATCATAATATCCTTCCGGGGTACTGTTCAGCATATCGACACCCTTCCTGCCATCCTCGGCACAATCCGTGTCAATGCCTGCCTCCTTTAACTGACGCACTGTAATTTCACGATTGATCGGATGATCCTCACAGAGAAGCACTTTCTTCCCGCGAAGCACCTCCGGATAGTGTGTTGAAAGAGATTTCTGCTGTTTCAATTCTTCTACTTCTTCTTTTGTGGGAAGTTCACGTTTCATATGCAGAGTAACGGTTGTTCCAACATTCGGTTCGCTTTCTACCGAAATTGTTCCGTCCGCAAGCTCTACAAATTTCTTTACAATCGTCAAGCCCAGACCAGTGCCTTCCCGTGGGAACATCCCCGAAACATTTTCCTGTACAAACGGCTCAAACATATGCTTCATAAAAGTCTCGCTCATTCCGCAGCCATGGTCACTAATGGAAGTCACAAACTCCATGTGTGTTCCATCTATGATTGTATCGGCCATATTCCATTCCACCGTCTGCCCCGGCTGTGAAAATTTAAAGGCATTGCTGAGGAGATTGGAATAAATCTGCCGTGTACGCAGCTTATCCATTTTTACATAAGGTGTATCTGCCTTCTCTATGTCAGCATGCAGTGTAATTCCCATGAGTGCTCCCAAAGCCTTGAACTCATCAACAATAGACTTCAGAAATTCCGGGCCGTCAACCGTTTCGTAATGAAGCTCCACCTTGCCGCTT
>CAZABT010000111.1:0-9182 GCA_964483395.1 uncultured Lachnospiraceae bacterium | reverse complement strand
GCTCCTAAGTTCAAGGCTGGTAAGGCATTAAAGGATTTAGTAAACAAGAAATAATTGATATTATTTGCTTTAACAGAGAGTCTTTTCAGACTCTCTGTTTTGGTATACGGAGGAAAGACTCCGTGATCGGAAGGAAAGACTATGAGATTAGATAAATATTTGAAGGTTTCCAGAATCATCAAGAGACGTACAGTAGCAAATGAAGCATGCGATGCGGGCAGAGTTATGATCAATGGGCGTCCTGCCAAGGCTTCTGCTAATGTTGCTGAGGGCGACATTCTGGAAATCCAGTTTGGAAATAAAAATGTTAAGGTAGAGGTTCTTGATGTTAAAGAAACGGTGAAGAAGGACGAGGCAGGAGAAATGTTCAAGTATATTTGAAGCATCTCAACATACGAAGCAGCTCCTCCGCATATACTGATAAAGAAATGGATGTATATGAGGGGGTTTTATGATGGAAGATATCAATAAGCAGAGGGTGCATAAATTAAGCTTATCAAATAGAAGGACATGTAATATCTGTGGGGTTTCGGATGTGCTGTCCTTTGATGTCAGCGAAATTCTGCTGGAAACAGAACAGGGAATGCTTATGATCAAGGGCAGTGATCTGCATGTCAATCGCCTGACGCTTGAAAAGGGAGAGATAGACGTTGAGGGTAAGGTAGACAGTCTGACCTATTCGGAATTATCCGGATTTTCCAAGCAGGGAGAATCACTGTTTGGGAAGCTGTTCAAATAGTCGGGGATGAGGAAGACGGCATGAGTCAAAGCATATGGCAGGAACTGGATTTCTTACTGCACGCCCTTCTTCTGGGGGTCATGATTACGGTTTTGTATGATACGCTTCGCATTCTTCGCAGAATCATTAAGCACGGGAATATATGGATTGCACTGGAGGATATGGGATTTTGGATTGTGTGCAGCATCTGTATTTTTGGTATGCTGATGGAAGAAAATAATGGTGTGCTCAGATGGTTTGCTGTCTTGGGAAGCCTGTTGGGTATGATTGTTTATAAGACAACTGTTAGCGGCCCATATGTAAAGTATACGACACTGGTCATTCAATGGATTCTACAATGGCTGCTCAAACTGGTGTATTTACTGCTCCGGCCGATTTGCTTTGTACTCAAAAAGAGCTATTTATTTGTACGCAGATTATATCGGTGGATGCGCCAAAAGATACATATTGTGAAAAATGCCTTGACGGCGCGGGCAAAAATGGTTAAAATAATGTTATGTAAACGATGATGCTTACAAAGGGTGTAGGCTGTTTGCAAGGGGAGATGTATATGGCAAGAAGAAGTGCCTTTCGGAAAAGAAGGCAGAATCGGCTCGGCATGATCTGCGTAGCGGTCGTAGTAAGCATGTTGTTTGTTGTACTCTTGATCGGCAGTGTTGGACTCAAGGAGAAACAGGCGGTTTATATTAAGCGTGAAGAAGCCCTGCAGGAACAGATTGCAAAGGAAGAAAAGCGGGTCGAAGAGCTTGAGGAATACGAGAAGTATACAAAGACGGCAAAATATGTAGAAGAGGTTGCCAAAGAGAAATTAGGGCTTGTATATGAGGATGAAATCATATTTCAGGCAGAAGAGGAATGAAAAAAGTGATTATCTGCGGGTAGTCGCTTTTTTGTTGGGGATTTTAGTCTCATAATGTACCTGAAGCACCTCGAAATGACAAATATAAGTGTCTTATCCTTCTATAATGGGTCTACAAAATGAACAAGGAGGATTAGACATGAGAAAAGAAAAAGGAAAACAATTATTGATTTGTGCAGTGGGGGTTATGCTTTCCTGCGGAAGCATCTATGGAATTAATCCGTTTGGCTTGATTTTTTTCAGTGCAATGTATATGGAAAGAGTCTGTAGGATCATCCTATGTCCGCTGCTTACGATTGCATTGACCTTTGTACTCCCGTTGGATCAAATGCTTCGGTATGTGATACCGATGATCGTAACGATTGTGGTCGTGCGGCTGCTGGAGGGACGGCATCGTATTTGCCGCAAGTGGAAGGGGTATGTCATCAGCGGATTGAGTTTGCTGTCGATGGATGTTGCAGGCAGTGCATTCTCTGCAAATTCAGATATGGTGCTGATCACCGGAGTTTTAGAGAGCATTCTGGTCATCAGTGCCTCCTTTTTGACAGGAGGTATCCTTCGTTTTCTGCTCAGCTCGGAACGAAAAATACATAGTGTGAACAAAAAGGAGGAACTGTTTCTGAAAGGTCCGGGAAGAGGCCGGCTATTAGCATATGCAGAATCGTTTCGTAATCTTGCAAAAACATTTGCTTATGTACCGGAGGAAACAGCAATTTCCGTTGACGGAGAGGGAGGTGCCCTGATTACAACAGCCGCCCCAATGCAGGAAGCACTGCATGACAGGAGAGAAATGCTGTGGAAGAGCCGTTTTATGGAAAATCGGGTGGTGCTTGCAGGTCAACTGAATGAAATGGCACACATTATATCCGAGGTTGCCGAGGAAATCTACAATGTGGTAGACGTAGGGGAAAAGCTAGAGGAACGGATACGCAAGAGGCTGCGTCGGGAGGGCGTGATTTCTAAAAATATACTGGTCGTGGAGAAGAAAGAACATCGGATAGAGGTATATGTGACCTTGAAAATGGAGCGGAGGAATAAGGTCGCTGTTAAGGAGATTGCAGAACTGCTTTCAGAGGTATGCAGAAAGAATCTTGTACCTTCCGCTGAGGGAGCAATGACAATCGGACGGGAATATGCGACGGTGTTTTTTGAGGAGGATGCGGCATTTCGTGTTTTGACGGGAGTTGCCAGACTGCCCAAGGAAGGGGAGGAAATATCAGGAGACAACTATGCATTTACCAAGGTCGGACCGGGGCGTGTGGTCGTCAGTCTGTCAGACGGAATGGGCTCAGGCAGCCGGGCATGCAAAGAGAGCGAGACCATCATAGAATTGACGGAGCAGTTTTTGGAAGCAGGCTTTTCCGGCGAGGCGGTTGTGCAGATGATTAACGGAGCAATGGTTGCCAGATCGGAGGAGCAGGCAATTTCCAGCTTGGATATTGCGGATATTGACTTATACAGTGGAGTATGCAAATTCATTAAGGTAGGAGCATCGACGACTTTTATTAAACGCGATACAAAGGTGGAAACACTGGTATCTACGAGTCTGCCGTTAGGAATCTTCCATCGTCAGGATTTTGACTGTATAGAGAAGAAGCTTTACGACGAGGACTATATTATACTGGTTACGGACGGAGTGCTGGACAGAGTCGGCGGAGAACAGCCGGAGGAGGCTCTGTGCAGAATTATAGAAAAGACAAAACGGACAAGTCCTCGTGAAATGTCCTCCAAGATTCTGAATAAGGTCATGGCAATGTCGCATCAGGAGGTCAAGGATGATATGTCTGTGCTGGTAGCGGGAATTTGGAAAAAGTAGTGGGAAAAGAGGCAGCTTTACTTGATTTTTCAAAAAGAAGTCTTTATTATGAATATATAGGTTTATGAAATGCGAAATCAAGGAGCAGTGAATGATAGAAAAGGTTCGGAGCTATATTGAGCAGCACCATATGATTTTAGAACAGGATAAAATCGTAATTGGTGTTTCAGGAGGGGCAGACTCGGTTTGCCTTCTCTTTATGCTGATGGAAATTGGCAAACTGTATCCATTTTCACTATATGTTGTACATGTCAATCATGGACTGCGCGGCGCTGATGCTGTCAGAGATGCATTATTTGTCCAAAATATCTGTGAGAAGCAGGGCCTTCCCTTTTATCTGTATGAGGAGGATGTCAGCGCTTATGCGGGAGAACATGGGCTGACGCTTGAAGAAGCAGGCCGGATAATCAGATATCGAGCATTTGAGGAAGTCAGGGAAAAGGTTGGTGCTGCCAGAATCGCAGTGGCACACCATAAGGATGATCAGGCAGAGACTGTCCTGTTCCGGCTGTTTCGTGGCAGTGGCATCAAGGGTTTGGGTGGCATACTGCCCGTTCGGGATGCTATCATCCGTCCTCTTTTGTGTGTAGACAGGAAGGAAATTGAGCAGTATTTAGAGGAACATAGGCTGGCTTACTGTACAGACATAACGAACGCGAGCAGCCATTATACCCGTAATATAATCCGAAACAGTCTGCTGCCGATGATAGAAGAAGAGATACAGGAGCGTGCGGCATCTCATATCGCCGAGACAGCCGAGCTGATGCAGGAGGCGGAGCAGTATATATATGGACAGGCTTCGCAGAAATTTGCAGAAATTGCATCATTGGATGTATTCGACGACTGGCGGATTAAGGCTGAAGATTTATCCTTGTGTCAGCCGATTATAAGGCAGTATATTATTCGGATCGCCATGGAACGGCTGGCGCGGGAATGGAAAGATATCGGGAACAGGCATGTCAAGGATGTGCTTGGACTGCTGGAGAGAGAGGTCGGCAAGACGGTCATGCTGCCACAGGGCTTGACGGCAAGCCGTGGCTATGAGGATATTGTAATCTGCAGACAGAAACAATCCGAAACCAGTGCAATGCTCAGGGTACAGATTGATCAGATTCCCCAAACAGTGCGACTGCCAAATGGAATGTGTGTAGATTTTATGCTGGAGGAACCTCAAAAAAAACAAAAGATTGAGCAAAAAACGTATACGAAACAGTTTGATTATGGTAAAATAGAGAGCGGTTTGTGGCTGCGTAATCGCGAGACAAACGACTTCTTTTGTATCAATGCCGATATGGATCGGCAAACAATCAAGACGTATTGCATCAATGAGAAAATACCCAGAGAAAAACGTGAGGAACTGGTTTTGCTGGCAGACGGACCCCATATATTGTGGGTCATCGGTCATCGGATCAGTGAGATGTATAAGATTACAGAAGAAACAAAAAAGATATTAAAAGTACATGTGTATGGAGGAAATGCAAATGAGTGAGAAGATCAGAGTCTTACTGTCAGAGGAAGAAGTAGATCGTAAGATTAAGGAGATCGGAGAGCAGATCAGTAAGGATTATGCCGGTAAAACGGTACATTTGGTATGTGTATTAAAGGGCGGCGCATTTTTCATGTGTGAACTGGCCAAGAGAATTACCGTACCGGTAACAATGGATTTTATGTCCTGCAGCAGTTATGGAGATGATACACAGAGCAGCGGTGTTGTCAGAATTGCCAAGGATCTGGATGAGGCACTGCTTGATAAAAATGTAATTGTAGTAGAGGATATTGTTGACTCCGGAAGGACGCTCAGCTATCTTTTGAACATCTTGAATGAGAGAAAGCCGGCAAGTCTTGCTCTATGTACCCTGCTTGATAAGCCGGAACGCAGAGTTGTTGATGTTAATGTAAATTATACAGGATTTCAGATTCCGGATGAGTTTGTAGTCGGATATGGTTTGGACTATGCACAAAAATACAGAAATCTTCCCTATATAGGTGTTGTGGAAATGGAATAAGCTGATTCCGGAAGGAGGAATATTTTGAATAAGCAGAACAGCAGAGGAGTGGGATTCTATATACTTCTGATCGGAGCCTTCTTTATATCGCTCCTGTTATGGAGAAGTATGTGGACAGAGGCTCAGGATTATATTACGGACAGTGAATATCGGGCATATCTTGCAGGCGGCAAGATTACGGATATTGTGATTCAGCCGAATGCAGAGGTGCCGACGGGCGTCCTGCAGATTACATTGACAAGCGGCGAGGAGAAGACCTTGTTTGTTTCAGATGTAGCAGAGGTTGAGAAGGAACTGCGTAAGGATTTTCCAACTTATACACTGAAGGATGTGACGAGGGCAAGCTGGTTCATGAGTTATATGCTGCCGAGTCTGATCATTTTCGGTATCATTCTGGTGATTATTTTCTACACCAATAGTCAGGCAGGCGGAGCAGGCGGCGGCAAGGTCATGAACTTCGGTAAGAGCCGTGCAAAGCTTTCTACTGATGAAAATAAGATGACGTTCAAAGAAGTGGCAGGACTGGATGAGGAAAAGGATGAGTTAAAGGAGGTTGTAGACTTCCTTAAAGCACCCCAGAAATATATACAGGTCGGAGCAAGAATTCCCAAGGGTGTTCTTCTTGAGGGCCCTCCCGGAACCGGTAAGACTTTATTGGCCAAGGCGGTTGCCGGAGAAGCAGGAGTTCCGTTTTTCAGTATTTCAGGTTCTGATTTTGTAGAGATGTTTGTCGGTGTGGGAGCCTCACGTGTGAGAGATTTATTTGCTGAGGCAAAGAAAAATGCACCTTGCATTATTTTCATTGATGAAATTGATGCCGTTGCCAGACGCAGAGGAACCGGCATGGGCGGCGGTCATGATGAACGTGAGCAGACCTTGAATCAGTTGTTGGTTGAGATGGATGGGTTTGGTGTCAATGAGGGTATTATCGTAATGGCAGCAACGAATCGCGTGGATATTCTGGACCCGGCAATTCTTCGACCGGGACGTTTTGACAGAAAGGTCGGTGTCGGCAGACCGGATGTCAGAGGCCGTGAGGATATTTTGAAGGTACATTCCAAAAACAAGCCGTTAGGAGACGATGTTGATCTGGAGCAGATTGCAAGAACAACGGCAGGGTTTACAGGAGCGGATCTTGAAAATCTGCTGAATGAGGCGGCAATTTTTGCTGCACGTGAGAATAGAAGCTTTGTTGTGCAGGAGGATGTTAAGAAAGCATTTATCAAGGTGGGAATCGGGCCTGAGAAGAAGAGTAAGGTCATTTCCGATAAGGAGAAGAAAATTACGGCTTATCATGAGGCCGGTCATGCTATATTATTCCATGCATTACCGGAGGTCGGACCTGTTTATACAGTATCGATCATACCGACCGGCATTGGGGCAGCAGGCTATACAATGCCGCTTCCGGAAAAGGATGAAATGTTTAACTCCAAGGAACGGATGCTGCAGGACATTACAGTATCACTTGGCGGACGTGTTGCAGAGTCGCTGATCTTCCATGATATTACAACGGGTGCATCACAGGATATCAAGAGTGCAACTAAGATGGCGAAGAATATGGTCACAAAGTATGGTATGTCGGATAAGATCGGTATTGTCAGCTACGACAATGAAGATGACGAGGTATTCATAGGCAGGGATCTGGCACATGCAAGAGGCTACAGCGAGGCTGTTGCAGGCGAGATTGATCAGGAAGTCAAGGCAATTATGGATGAGTGCTATCAGAGAGCGGAGAGCATAATCAAACAGTATGAAGATGTTCTGCATAAATGTGCGGAACTGCTACTGGAAAAAGAAAAGATCAACAGAGAAGAATTTGAAGCATTGTTTGTGCAAAATTAACAAAAATGAACACGCACTTTTGTAAAATTTGTGAATTCTAAATCTAGACCGGGTAGGGTGCCGATGCTATAATACTTCTTGTAACCCCCCCAATACATTGTATAGTTTTTACTATACCCCATAAGAAAAGAAATACCTTCTCCAAAAGAGGCAGCAATCGTGAGGCTGTCTCTTTTACTGTTTAGAAATAGAAAAAAGGAAGAGATCAATACTATATATAGTACATTTTCTGCCGAGGGGGTTGTATATTGAGGTTATATAAAATATAATAGATAAAGTGAATTCGTTTGCAACAATATAGAGACAAAGGAGCTGTATTATGGACTATACCGGTTCTTCACCATATGAAAAAGGGCTTTATCTTTCCAGCATGAAGCCTGTTTTAAATAAAAGAGCATTGTTTAGTGATCCTTCAGATGAATATGTGATACCGATGGAGCCAAATCCATATGGCTTAATCAAGATACGTTTTCGTACTGCAAAGAATAATGTGGATCATGTCTTTTTTATCTGTCAGAATGACCGAGTCATGATGCAGAAGTATCAGACCATCAACACCTTTGATTATTATGAATGTGAATATCAGTTGGACAATGACAGAATATCCTATCATTTTGAGGTGGTTGCGGGGCGCATCTCATGCTTCTACGATTTGCGTGGTGCTGTCAGAGATGTCAATCCATACTTTGAATTTAAACTGATTCCCGGCTTTCATACACCAAAATGGGCAAAGAATGCCGTCATGTATCAGATCTTTGTAGACCGTTTTTGTAACGGAGATCCGTCGAATGATGTGGAGACAGGGGAGTATCATTATATCAACGGCACTACTGTTCGTGTGACGGATTGGGATAAATGGCCTGACAAATCCGGGATTCGGGAATTTTATGGTGGTGATCTGCAGGGCGTTTTGAATAAGATGGATTATCTGCAGGATCTTGGAATTGACGCTATTTATTTTAACCCACTTTTTGTTTCACCGTCTAATCATAAGTATGATTGTCAGGATTATGATTATATAGATCCCCACTTTGGAAAGATTGTTGAGGACGGGGGTGATTTGCTGCCGGATGGCGAGTATGAGAACCGTCAGGCGACTAAGTTTATCAGACGTGTGACGGACAAGCGTAATCTGGAGGCAAGCAATCGTCTTTTTATCAAGGTAGTAGAGGAAGCACATAAGCGCGGCATGAAGGTAATCTTGGACGGCGTATTTAACCATTGCGGTTCCTTTAATAAATGGATGGATCGCGAGAGGATTTACGAAAATAATGACGGATATGAGGCGGGTGCCTTTATATCAGCAGATAGTCCTTATAGAAGTTTTTTTGATTTCAGAGGTGAGAAGTGGCCGTATAATACGGCATATGATGGCTGGTGGGGACATGATACGCTTCCAAAGTTGAATTATGAAAATTCACCGAAGCTGTATCAGTATATTATGGATATTGCACGTAAATGGGTATCACCACCCTACAATGTAGATGGCTGGCGTCTGGACGTAGCTGCAGATCTCGGACATACTCCGGAATTTAATCATCGGTTCTGGAAGGATTTTCGTAAGGCGGTTAAGGAAGCAAATCCGGAGGCGATAATCATTGCGGAGCATTACGGAAGCCCAAATGAATGGCTTCATGGTGATGAGTGGGATACAGTCATGAATTACGATGCATTTATGGAACCCGTGACATGGTTTTTTACGGGCATGCAGAAGCACAGTGATGACTTTCGGCCGAATATGATCGGAAATGCCAATCATTTCTGGGCAATGATGCGGGTTCACTATGCAGAATTTGCAGCACCCTCCATGCAGGTATCGATGAATGAATTGTCCAACCACGATCATTCCCGCTTTTTGACAAGAACCAACCATGTAGTCGGCCGTGTTGCCGAAAAGGGACATGAGGCGGCAAATACAAA
>CAZABT010000110.1:0-9267 GCA_964483395.1 uncultured Lachnospiraceae bacterium | reverse complement strand
AATAAATCTGATTTTATTAGCCACAACTGTTACAAAAAAGCTTGACCACAACAAATGGAATCCAATACCGTCGCGGTCACAGTGCCTCAAAGAGCTATGATCACAACCTGTATAAAATCATTTTGACCAAAGCCACTCTGCGCGAAGACTGTCAGGGCGGAAAAGAAATTCTGAAAAAGACAATGTCTATGGAACCGATTGTGGAGGTCTGGGTCGATCTGGATAGCAGAAAAGTCATCGACATTTTGGAAATGCCTGAAGACATCAAATATGACGGCATACCGGAAGCGATATATTAAGGAGGTATCTAACATGTATCTGAGTAAAGTATTTGCATGTATTTGCACACTGCTCTGTCTGTTCACTGCAATGCAGCCTTTTATCAAACACCAACCACAGACAGGCTTGAATGTGATATTATGTAAACTGCACATTCCGGCAGGAATCTTACTAATCGTTACCGGCATCATCCATGGGGTTCTTGCCGGCAATCCTCCCACGGCTACGCTGGCTGATTTTCAGCCGGCTGCCGTATTATTCACACTCAATTGGGGGACAATTTGTATTCTGTGTTCCATTTTGCTTGGAGTCACTTATCTGTTCAGAAAACAATTAAAGAATAAATGGAAGCCTGCTCACAGACTTTCAACTGCTGCACTGATTGTCAGCCTTGTGATACATCTGATGTCTTGCCGAATCGCATAGGGCACACGCTTCTGCAGCAATTGCATTTGACGGTATCAAAGCCTCTGGCTGTCTTACCATAAGTATTCGGTCTGCATAGCTTCTGATCAACATGCTGTTCTCCAATCGCCTGTACAGGGCAAGCCTCTATGCACCTTCTGCACCCTGGAATGCATATGTTTTCGCAGAGTTCATCTGATTCCAGGCTGAGATTGGTCAGAACAGCCCCTACCGTCAAAAGATTTCCAAACTGCGGATTCAATAAAAGTGTGCTCTTCCCCAATTGGCCGAGCCCACACAGAACTGCTGTATGCTTCATGGAAATCAGTCCTTTTGCCGTCAGATGCTCCGGCTCCCAATAATCATTTGGTGCATCACAAGGCAAAGGTACCACAGTACAGCCATACTCAGCTTCTATTTTCTTCGCAGCAAATAATGCAATTTCATCCACACGGCTGCAGATAACCGAACCGTTAAAATGAGAGTAAACAAGCCCCGGCCCGCTCGTCAATGCACCTTTCGGAATTGCAGCACCAAAAGCAATCACTGACTTGCATTCTGCATAAATATCCGTCGGTGAAAAGCCCTGCGGTGCCTCCGAAAAGCGCTCCACAGCTGCAATTCCACAAACATCAGCGTCCAAAGTTTCAATGATGCTCTTGATCTTCTTCTCCGTCTTCATATAAGCTTCCTCCACTGATTGATTTCAAAAAGTTCAAAGTCGTTCCACAGGAACCCATATGCCACTCTCATAGTCCGGCAGACTGCCGTCTCCCTGAGAATACCATTCTATGTTTGCACCCATGGCAATCTTATACTCTGCATTGCCCGGAAGCCATTCCTGAAATATCTTCGTATTGACTGACTGTAAAGCCCCCGGCATAGAACCGACACATCTGAACTTTGCCCACTCCATATCTGGAAATTCACACAGCGTAAGTCCCTCCGGAATCGATCCTCCATGATAAACTCCTGCAATCAGATAATGAAATTTGCCATCCCTGCCAATGTCATCAATGCAAACTCCATATGCACCAATGCAGCAATCGCAGATTGCTTTCTCAATCTCTGTCTGCGGGTTATTAGATGCAAGCAGCGGTTTAAGATACTGCTCTGCAAACTCATCCCAAAATCGTGGAATCTTCTCATAGGAATCATTCATTGAGAACTCCCTTTCAAATCCAATCATCTTAAATTCTGTCATTTTCTCCACTGCATAATCCATATCATTTCCTCCTTGTATTGAAACATTGATTTTCAGAGGCAGAAATGTTTTGATATGCATAGAATCCATTTGCATCGGAGAAAGACCATGAAATCTGCTGAATGCCTTTGTAAAGCTTTCAGGTGTATCGTATCCGTATTTATATGCAAGATCAATCACCCTTTCCCTTCCGGTAATCATATCCAATGCCGCAAGGTACAATCTTCTGCTGCGAATATATTCCGCAATCGTGTAACCTGTCATGATCTTAAAGCCCTTCTGCATATAAAAAGAAGACATATGTACCTGCTCCGCCACATCCTCGGCACTGATCTCCTTCAATAAATTAGCTTCCATGTAATCAATCGCCGTCTTCAGACTCTCCGTCCACTCCATTTGCTTACCTCTTACCCATAATGATAGTCAATTAGGGGGATCCTTTCCTGTCTTTTTGTGCCGACTTTTGTCAATCTCTCATTTCATTAAAATAGCATTTCACTCCGCAAATAGCAAGTTACATGTGTCATATGTACTCATTTCAGAGAAACTTGTGCCGCCGGACACACTAAAATAATACTCACATCATTTAATCACCAATTTGTAATATGTCCTCGCCGTCAGCAGATAGCTCACTCCATAGAACACCACAAACATCATCATCACAATTCCCGTAGATACTAATATATTGGTAACATTATAAATGTTCAGCGCATACAGCAGCTTCACAGTAAGCGGCAGACCGACAAAGGTATGAATGATTGCTGCCGCAAGCGGCAGACCGAATACCAACAAGATCTGACTCTTAATGGTTTCTCTGACATCCTCTCTGCTCATACCGACATTCTGCATGATATGGAAGCTGTCACTGTCCTCCATCCCCTCTGCAATCTGTTTGTAATACATGATCAATACAAGAAAAATCGTAAAAATCAATCCAAAGAACACACCGATAAACAGCAGCCCGCCATTCATGGATTCCATCATTCCACTGCGGTCAACTACATTTTGCGTATAGCTATAGTTTGGTAATTTCTTTACATAATCATCCAGTGTGCTCAGAAATCCAAGGCGTCCCGCTTCCGAGCCTGTTACATTCAGCAGTACCTTATACATTCTGCCGTCCCCGCATAAACGCGTCCTGATTTCCTCATTCTCCACAATCATATAATACCGACGATTAGAATAGGTATGCGGCTCCTTCGTGTCTATACGCAGTTCAGACAACTGTTTCTTGATCCGATATGTGAATTCATCCCTGACGATTTGCGGATAGGCATAATCTTCTGCCGTGGAAAAGAACAGAATTTCATCCTCCTCCAGTGTCTCCTGCATTCCTGTAACTGCATCATAGTCCTCCAGTGTCAGTACAGAAACCGGCATCTCATGGTTCTGGATATCCACTCCTGTATCCCTGCAGAATTCATCCTGATTGACTAACGTACTGAAAGAGCCATAACGATACGCGATATCCTCAGCTATTTCCACTTCATTTTCACCGGCAAGCTCTGACACCATATCGTGAAATTCATCCAGTTCGGCTGTATCACCATAATAAAATGTATATTCTCCATCATAGGGTGAATCAAAGGCTATAATGTCATCTCCGCTAATCGTCAAGGTCATTGTACAAATCAACGTAATCATGATCATTGTACTGAAAATGCAGATATTCACAAGGCTGGAGGCATTGCGCTTCATTCTGTACAGCATCCCTGCAACCGTTACAAAATGACTCTTCCGGTAATAGTAATCTCTGCGCTTTTTTAATCTGCGCAGCAATGCGATGCTTCCGGATGTAAACAGGAAATAGCTTCCGATGACTACCAGCAGCACTGCAAAAAAGAAGCTGATAAAAATAAAAGAATCCATCTGCGCCCGCAGTGCTGTAAAATATCCCAGTCCAAGCACCAGTGCACCTGCCACTGTATATCCCCAGAGATGCTTCGGTTCCTTTTCTCCTTTCCTGCCGCTCCGCAGCAGTTCAGTCGGATTGTTCATTGTCACCTGCCATAGGTTCGTCAGCAAATTCATGACCGATATGAAGCCAAACAAAGCTAACGTGGACATCAGGCTTCCCAAATTCATTGTAAATACTGCATCTCTCGGCATCCCCGATGCATTGACAAGCACCAGAAAGATAAACTTTGAAAAAGCCATAGATACGAGCAGACCTGTTACCACCGCACAGATATACATGCACAGCATCTCTGCAACCATCATGATACCAACATGCTTCTTTTCCAGTCCCAATACTGTATAGAGTCCCAGTTCCTTCTTTCGCCGCTTGATCAGAAAGCTGTTTGTATAGAACAGAAACGGAACTAATATGATTGCAAGCAGGACGCGACCGATCTGCAGCAGCATAAGCATATAACCCGCATACGGCACATTGGCAAGCATTTCGTTTCCGATAATGCAGCTAAAGGTGTAATACACTGCCACTGCAAGCGCCATGGTCAGGATATACGGCAGATAAACCACTTTATTTCTCAGAATTGAATTCACAGCCATCTTCGGAAGCAGACGCATCTTATTCATGTCTTACTCCTCCCTCCATGCTCTCCTGCTGTAACACCGTGAGCGTGTCAGAAATCTTCGTATACATTTCCTCATTTGTTGCATTGCCTCTGTAAATCTGATGGAACAGGCTTCCATCCTTGATAAAAAGCACTCTGCCTGCACACTTTGCTGCCTGAATGCTATGTGTAACCATCAAAATGGTCTGCCCCTCCCGGTTTACCTGACCAAATATTTTTAACAGACTGTGAGCAGCCTTGGAATCCAGTGCACCAGTCGGCTCATCTGCAAGCAGTATCTGTGGCTTTGTGATCAGTGCTCGCGCTACGGCAGCACGCTGCTTCTGTCCGCCCGATACCTCATATGGGTATTTTTCGAGCAAATCCCGAATGTCCAGCTTCTCAGCAAGCGGAACCAGCCGTTCCTCCATGATCTCCGGTTTCATTCCCTGCAACACTAACGGCAGGAAAATGTTATCCTTGAGGGAGAAGGTGTCCAACAGATTAAAATCCTGAAATACAAATCCCAGTCTGTCTCTGCGAAATGCAGAAAGTTCCTTCTGTTCGATCTGTCCAAAAGACTGACCGTTTAACAATATTTCTCCCTCTGTCGGCTTATCCAGGGATGCCAAAAGATTCAAAAGCGTTGTCTTTCCCGAACCGGATTCACCCATAATGGCAACATACTCCCCCTGCTCTACGGAGAAGCTGACATTTTCTAACGCCCTTACTTGATTACCACCAAATCTCGTTGTATATACTTTCCCAATATTTTTAATTTCCATCAATGACATGTTATCTGCCTCCTTATAGCAACACTCTAACACATTCCCAGAATCAGTGCATTGATGTAGCCTTACAATTCGCCGGCAGTATCTTTCATTTTTGTAAGACAAGCTTCAAGTAATACAAGATTTCTCAAAATAGAACGCATCCTGTAAATCAGATTTTTTTTGCCAGAAACAGTTGTATTCTCGTACCCTGCTGCAGCGTCGAGTCGGTCTGCAGCCTGATACCAAGCATGTCGGCAGTTCTCTTACACAGATAAAGTCCAATCCCAGTAGAGCGCGTGTCCATATGCCCATTGTAGCCGGTAAAGCCCTTTTCAAAAATTCTCGGAAGATCCTCTTTCCGGATTCCGATTCCGGTATCCTGAATGCTCATCAGCCAAACATCCTCCTGCTCTGTGCAGGTAATCGAAATACCACCCTGATTCGTATATTTTACAGCATTTGATAAGACCTGCTCCAAAATAAAAGCAAACCATTTTTCATCTGTAACAATAGAACAGGAAAATGGTTCAAAGACAAGAGAAAGCTTCTTCTCAATAAACACATTCTTGTATTGTTTCAACACCTGTTTTGTGATCTCATACACATCACATGACTCAATCTTCAGATCTGTACCGGTTTCCTGCAGTCTGACATATTGCAGTGCCATTCCCGCATACTGCTCCACTCTCGTAAGTTCCTGCGAGAGCTGTGATACTCTTGTCTGATTTTCCATGTTCTGCAGGATCAGACGCATAGCGGCAATCGGTGTCTTGATCTGATGCGCCCAACGTGTATAATAGTCCTTTTCCTCGCTCTCCCGTTCTCTAATGGCATGTTCCAATGCCATACACCGGTCATAAAGAGTCTGTATCATGTCCTGATACTGTTCTTCAATCGCATCCTGTGGAACCGGCAGACTGTCAATGGAATGCTGCAGTTCCTTATTTGCTTTGGTGACAGCGACACTTCGCTTCCAATAAAAATACAGCGACAACAGGCACCAGAAAAAAAAGAAAAAGCCACACATCCATAAAGTCAGCTTCATAGATGCTACATTTTCTCCGTAGAGCAAGGTACAGACAATCAGCAAAGCTGCCATAATCAGTGCTCCCACAATCATTGAACGTTCCTTTTTCAACCATCCGCCTATCCTTTTCATCATGTCTTTCCCTTCCGCCAATATGAGATATCACTATTCCGAAAGCAAATATCCCTGTCCCTTTTTGGTGACAATCAAATCCCCTTTGCCATACTCGGCAAGCTTCTTTCGCAGCCTTGCCATATTGACCGCCAATGTATTGTCATCCACAAAGCAATCCCCATCCCACAAATGATCCATCATCGACTCTCTTGTGACAATCTCTTCCTTATGTGAAAACAGAATCTGCAAAATCCGAAACTCATTTTTGGTCAGTTCCACTCTTCTGCCATCTATGTTCATCGTTCCATTAGATGTGTTCAGCAGCACTCCCTGACACTCAATCAATTCACTCTTGCCCTGATAGGAATAGCTTCTGCGCAGCATTGCCTGTACCTTAGCTGACAAAACCTGCAGATCAAACGGCTTCGCAATAAAATCGTCAGCTCCCATGTTCATTGCCATGACAATGTTCATGTTATCGCTTGTTGAGGAAAGAAAAATAATCGGAATCTGCGATACCTGACGAATCTGCGTACACCAATGGTATCCATTGAAAAATGGAAGCGTAATATCCATCAATACAAGGTGCGGTGAAAAAGCACCGAACTCCTCCATCACCACGGAAAAATCCTGAATCAGTCCAACCTCGAAATCCCACTTTTGCAAAAAAGTCCGAATTTCCTCCGCTATAATGCTGTCATCCTCTATCAATAAGATTCGATATTTCATAATTTTCCATTCTCCCCTCAGAAATGATTGCCACCCCTCCCCCCTTTATGCTACAATTAGGGGAGAGTTCTCACGTAGTGAGATACCCCTAAGATACAATTAGGGGAGAGTTCTCACGAAGTAAAATGATACAAAAGGAGGTTCTGCCATGAACCAGGTGATTCAAAAACTCAATGATTTCGGGTGTGATACCGCAGGTGCCATCAATCGTTTGCTGAACAATGAGGAAACCTACCTTGCTTTTCTTGAAAAGTATAAGAACACTTTCCACATTGATGAATTGGGCGAATATCTGAAGCAGCAGGAATACCAAGATGCCTTTGATTGCGTACACAATATCAAAGGAGCTGCCGGTAATCTCGGTCTGACTCCACTGTATGATACAGCAAGCACACTGACAGAAAAGCTGCGTGCAAAGGACTATACCGGTCTGGATTCCATATATCAGCAGTTATCCGATGCTTATCAGACCTTTTTATCCATTGTCGGCTAATCTAGAGACAGCCATTTACATACTGCCGACCTTCTTCATGTGCTGCTGATTGCGATACACCGCTTGCTCAGCCCGTGAAATGACATCCCGCAGATTCTGATCCGCCATCGCATCAAAAGCTGCATATCCACAGGCAACTGACATCCTTCGTTCCAAATATCTCTCACTTGCCTTCTGCATATGCTTTTCTATTTGTTCGCTTAATTGTCGGAATAAATCCTCTGACATTTCTCCCGAAACCACACAAAATTCATCTCCCCCGATTCGATAAACCGCCCCGTATTCACCAAATACCTCTATCAAAATTCTGCTCACAGTTCTGATATAGTGATTCCCCATACGGCTCCTACGCAATATTTCTATATATAATCGATTAAATACTCTTCCGTCTGCCTTTCACCCGTATCATACTGTTAGCCATATGTTAACATAAATGTTTTTTTTGGTAAAGCTTTCTTTCTCACATAATATTTCATAAATATTATGTGACAGTGCAGCCAATCCATCGTATAATAGAATATGAAATGAAACAAACAATGAATTGTATCTAAACAAAGGAGGAACACAATATGACAGAAAAAAACAAAGATTTAGAATCAACAGCTGCAATCGATGAAAAGATAGAAAATGTAACCGACGAGAAGCTTAATGATGTATCAGGTGGCAATCATCAGAAGCTCCCCTACATTCAAAAGGAAATAAAGAACCAGGCTGAAAAGTTGATCAAAAACCAGCCTGACAGGCAGATGTGTCGGCCTACATTACCATCGTCTGACCAATGGATGGGATTGCGTTCGCCGGATAAGGTGCTATTCCGCTAAAGAGTTCCAAACGACTTCTTTCGCCAAAAAGTATCTTTGTCAAATGATAACATGTAATAAAAGAGGACTCTATTGTGAACCTGTCACAAGGAAGTCCTCTTTTTATAGCGTTTACGACCTGATTAATTTGTTATAAATCAACAAACCAATGAGCAAATTAGGCGTTTACGATCTGAGAAAAATCAGGCTTTAATGCCGCCCCACCAATCAATCCACCATCAATGTCAGGCTTTGAGAGAAGTTCTGCTGCATTGCCTGCGTTCATAGATCCGCCATACTGAATACGAACTGCTTCAGCTGTAGGTGCATCATACATTTCTGCAATGCAGTCACGGATTGCTTTACATACTTCCTGCGCCTGATCCGCAGATGCTGTCTTTCCTGTTCCAATAGCCCAAATTGGCTCATAAGCAATGACAAGTGTTTTTACCTGTTCTGCACTGATTCCGACAAGATCAGACTTGATCTGAAGACGAATCCAGTCAAGATATGCATTCATCTCTCTTAACTCTAAGCTTTCACCACAGCAAAGAATGGGTGTAAGACCTGCTTCAAAGGCTTTTTTAACCTTTGCATTCAAAAATGCATCATCTTCTTTGAAGTATTCGCGTCTCTCGGAATGACCGATGATTACATATTCAACACCAGCATCCTTTAACATCGGAGCTGAAATCTCACCTGTATATGCTCCTTTATCCTCAATATAGAAATTTTCTGCACCAACTTTAACGTTTGTACCTTTTACAGCTTCTGCTACCGGTACAATATCAATTGCAGGTACACAGTACACTACATCTACATTATCATTTTTAACGAGATCCTTTAATGTTGCACAAAGTTCAACAGCCTGACTGGGAGTCATGTTCATCTTCCAGTTGCCGGCAATAATTCTTCTTCTTGACATTT
>CAZABT010000109.1:0-9390 GCA_964483395.1 uncultured Lachnospiraceae bacterium | reverse complement strand
TCGCTGGGGCTAATGTTTTAACTATTTGGGGACATTTTCAAAAACGCTTGACACCCCGTAATGTGGTTTTTGATACTACATCTGTTAAAATCTGTTACTTCACGCTTCTGTCAGCATGGATTGTAATTCATCCCATTCCGACATCAGGCTGAGCAGTTGTTCCTCCCGCTCATCAATGCTGTTCTGAATCTCCTGCAGCCTTACATAATCGCTGGTCAGCTCCGGGTTCTGTAATTCATCCTTTTGCTTTTGAAGTTCAGTCTCACATGTTTCCAACTGTTCCTCTATCTTTTTGATCCTGCGCTCCAGCTTAGACTGTTCTTTTCCCGGATTATAATATTTGCCGCCCGCAGAAGCATCTGCCGATTGATCCGTTTTCGCCGGTTCCTGTTTAGAAGGACTCATCTGCTTTATATTTCCGGAATTTTTCTTTCCTGCTGCAGTCTCTTCAGCCTGTAAGTCGGCGCCTGTTTCTTCCATGTACTGTTCATAGCCGAATGTATAAAGTCTGCACTCTCCTGCTGCATCCGGCCCGGTATTCTCACTCCGATTCATTACAAGCAGAATATCCGAAACCTGTTTGATAAAATATCTGTCATGCGAAACAAAAATAACAGTGCCCGGATAATCCCGCAGCATGGCTTCCAATGTTTCCTTCCCGACAATATCCATATGGTTCGTCGGCTCATCCAAAATCAGAAAATTCGGTCTGCGCTTAAAAATCTTTGCTAACGCCAGTCGCACTCTCTCGCCTCCCGACAGCATGCTGACCTTTTTAAATACATCATCACCGCTGAACAAAAATGCACCGAGACAGTTCCGTACCTCTGTCTGCATCAGGGACGGAAACTCGTCCCAAAACTCATCCAATACTGTTTTTTCACTGGAATACTGTGCCATCTGCTGATCGAAGTATCCCACCTCTACATGATTTCCGTAAGAGTAAGAACCTGCTAAGGGTTCAATCATACCCACCAAGGTCTTTAAAAGTGTAGATTTTCCGATTCCGTTTCCGCCGATGATACCAAGCTTCTGCCCCCGCTTGATGTCTAACGAAACCTTTGCAAGCGGTTTATCATATCCGATGAGCAAGTCTGTAACCTGCAGTACATCCTTTCCCGTCTCCTGATTCGGTTCAAAATTTGCATGAAAGGTCTTATTATCATATTTATCCGGAGCCTCTATGATGTCCATGTGCTCGATCTGCTTGAGCTTTGAACGTGTCATGGCAACCTTCGTCGGCTTATTCTTAAACTTCTCAACGATGGTTTCCAAGCGTGCGATTTCCTTTTGCTGTGCAACATGATCCTTCATCTGCTTCTCGTAATTCTGACGCTTTTGCTGCATAAAGGTCGTATAATTGCCCGCATATCTCTTGATCTTCTGATGTTCAATCTCATAGACCACATCCACAACCTTGTCCAAAAACATACGGTCATGTGAAACAATGACTACTGCCCTGTTGTAATTCTGCAGATACTTTTCCAGCCATTCTATTGTTGAAATATCCAAATGGTTCGTGGGCTCGTCTAACAGCAAAATATCCGGCTTGCTGAGCAGCAGCTTGATAAAGGCAAGTTTGGTTCTCTGCCCTCCTGAAAATTCACTTAGCTTTTTTTCCTTATCTGCAAGCTCGAACTGGAAGCTGCGCAGCATTGTATCATATTCCTTTTCATAATAATAACCGCCCAGATCCTTGAACTTTTCTTCCAAGGAGGTATACTCGGCAACCCTTTTTTCGGTTGCGTCTGTCTCCATTTCCTCTACCAGTTCACCCAGTCTTTTTTTCATATTCAGAATCGGCGCAAAGACCTTCCGAATCTCCATATCCAGTGTCAGATTCTCATCCTCAAAGGTTAATTGCTTCAGATAACCGATGGTCGGATTGCCTGCGCGTGATATATAGACATCCTCATCAGAATCCCGTTTGGACAAATCCACCTCCCCTGCAATCAGTTTCAGAAGCGTGGTTTTACCGCAGCCGTTTCTTCCGACTACGGCAATCTTTTCCGTATTCCTGATTTCAAAATTTACATTTTCTAAAATCGTGTCAGCCGCAAAGCGCACTGCACCATTACATATCTGGTATAACATTTCTCTTCCCCTGTTTTTTCATTCTTCCGACTTTATCTGTAATCTCGGATAGCATACGTCGGATATTCCTTATCAAAAATATATCCCAAACGTTCCGCAATCCTTCTGGATTGTAGATTTGCCGCATCCCAACTCGGATACAATCCTCTCTTCAGACATTCCAGAACGAGCCTCGCAGCTGCTGCAAGCCCCAGTCCTTTTCTGCGGTATTCTTCCTTTGTCACAAATTCTACTTCAATTCCGCCTGTATATACTGAATAGGAAGAAGCCCCTCCAACCGGCTCCTCACCATGAAGCACCATAAAGCCAAGGCCCCTTTCCAAATAGTCATCACAGTTCTGAAACTGAGAGCAAAAATCCTGTGAAAACGTTTCCCTGACCGCCTGGTGATATAAGTCACGGTCAATCTGCCTGATCGTATAGCCGGACGGAAGTGCTTCCACATACGTCTGCAGCTTTTCAGGATCAAATTTCGTAGGTGCTTTTTTCATTGCATAACGTGTCAGCCTTGTATAGCGTCCGGCATATACACGCTCTATCACCTGAGCCCATTCTTCATTTTGCGGCACCAGCAAGGGCGACCAAGAGGTCGTATAATCCTCAGGAATATGTCCGACCAGCGTCTCTGCTCCCTGTGCATTATGATCTCCTGCAAAATAAAAAAAATCACCCAACAGTATTTCTGCTGCGGTTGGCGCTGCAGCATCATCTGCCCAGGCACGTCCCATATGACCCTGCATACATGACCAAAGCAGTGATTCCTCCCAACCCGCATATAAAGGCTCTATTTTATACATTTCTTCTTTTTTTAACTGCCGCATCATGATACTCTCCTTTTCCGTAAATGCACTTTCTCTCAAAAAACGACCCTGGCTTGTAGCGAATCTTACAACGAACTGATTACTTTCTTTAAGATTTCATCTGCATCATTTTCTTTTATGTCAAGGCCTTCCGCCGATATACATTCTGTGTTTTTGATTCCGAGTGTATTGGCAATGTCCTTCACATAATGATATCCATGATTCTTGTTTCCAATATAGCCTCCGGCGGTCGTGATGTAGACCAGCTTCTCAGCCTTGCACAATCCCTGCTGCCCATGCTCGTCATATCGGAAAGTCAATGTATTAACCATGATATTCCCTATATAGACCTTTAAAATGGCCGGGAATGACAAATCCCAATAAGGTGCACCTATCACAATATAATCTGCGCCTGCAAACTTTCTTGCCAGTTCAAACAACGGATGATCTAAATGACCCATCTCGATCAGCTTATCCCGCTCTGTTAATTTTTCTGCCGTCATTGGCAAAATGATACGGTCTGCGAGCACGACCGTTTCTATTTCTATTTCCTCTGTCTGACCTGCACAATATCGATCCAGATACGCCCTGCACAGGATTCTCGTTCTCGATATCTGTTTATTTGTAATACAGGCATCAACAAACAATAATTTCTTCATTTAAGGTACTCCTTCTGTCACATAAATCGGGTTGAGTCTTTGTCCTCACACAGTATAACAAATTTTTATACTTTTATGAAGTCCCAATCCTCAACCCGGTTTTCATCTTTACAACGTTTTGATTTTGTATCGCCTATACAATCTCCAAATAGCTGCCCAAATAGCTGAACTTCTCGCTCATTTCATCCAGTTCGCAAATCAGTTGTGTAAATTTCGGCGAGTACACGGAAGTCTCTAAATCAAAATAGAACATAAACTCAAAATCGCGGTCAGGAAGAGGACGGCTTTCCAGCTTGACCAAATTGATGCCAAGTGCATAGAATCTGGATAACACCTTATAAAGTGATCCCGGCTTATGTCCGATGGTCATCATGATTGACGTTCTGTCTGCACCTGCATAGATCTCAAGCTTCTTCGTAATGCAGATAAAACGAGTATAATTGTTGTCCGTATTCTGGATGGAATCTCCGACAGACTGCAGTCCGTACAGTTCAGCACAATCATGTGAAGCAATCGCCGCTATGTCAGTCCGTCCTGATTCTGCCACGAGCTTTGCCGCAGTAGCCGTATTCTCACAAGCCGTTACTTTCACATCCTTCAATTCCTTCAGATAATCAGAGCATTGACCGATTGCCTGCTCATGTGTATAGATTTCTTTAATGTCCTCAAGCTTTGTTCCAGGCTTTACAAGCAGAGAATGGTCTACCTTCAGACGGATGCTGCGTACAATGCAGAAATGATATTTCATCATCAGATCGTAAATTGCATTGACAGAACCGGCCGTACTGTTTTCGACTGGAAGAATTCCGTATTTGCACAAGCCTTTGTCAATCGCAGCAAATACTCCTTCAAAATGATTGAAATACATAATATTTGGAATTTCGAAAATCCGCTCACATGCATGCTGTGAAAATGCGCCCTCAACGCCCTGACATGCCACAATGCCATATGACGGGAACGCCTTCTCCGTATCCTCAATGGCTCTCGTAATCTTATCCATCAAGGCTGTTGACGGGTGCATCAGCCCTTCCTCATAAGAACGGCTGATATCAGCAAGAAAGGAATACATCATGTATACATAAGAACGCATCGATTCATCTGTATGTTCCATAATGTCCTTCAGTTTTTCCTGTGTAGAACTGCCATCATAAAGCGGCAGACCATTCTTCTGCTTGTAATCTGCGATTTCCCCGCATTTTTTGATTCTGGTACTGATTAATTCGATCATTTCATTGTCGATCTTTGCAACTTCTTCTCTCATATTTTTGATATCCATTTTGAAACCTCCTGTATTGTTGTATTATAGTGATATTTCAATATCTGCAATATTAAATCGTACTGTATTATCTCACCGCTTCATAAACCTTGCGAACCTTGGCGGCAACTTCTGCAAATTGTGCCGGAGTCAGGGACTGTGCACCGTCGCATAATGCCTTGGATGGATTGTTATGCACCTCGATCATCAATCCATCAGCTCCTGCCGCCACCGCTGCAAGTGCCATCGGCTCCACCATACGTGCAATTCCGGTTGCATGGCTCGGATCAACCACAATCGGCAGATGTGTCAATTCCCTCAATGCTGGCACTGCAGAAAGATCCAGTGTATTTCTGGTATAGGTCTCAAAAGTTCTGATGCCTCTTTCACACAGGATCACCTGCTCGTTACCGCCCGCCATAATGTATTCTGCACTCATCAGAAGTTCCTTTAATGTATTGGCAAGTCCTCTTTTGAGCAGGATCGGTTTTCTGATCTTTCCCAGTTCCTTCAACATTTCATGGTTCTGCATATTCCGTGCACCTACCTGAATGATATCTACATCCTCGAATTTGGGCAGATGATTGACATTCATGATTTCCGTGATAATCGGCATACCAGTTTCTTTCTTGGCTCCAAGCAGCAGCTCTAATCCTTCAGAACGAAGTCCTTGAAAATCATAGGGCGAGGTACGGGGCTTATATGCACCGCCTCTGAGAATCGTCGCTCCTGCTGCCTTAACAGCCTCTGCCACCTCACAGATCTGTTCATGTGACTCTACGGAGCATGGCCCGGCAATCATCTGAAAATATCCTTTTCCAAGCTTCAGATCTCCTATCTGAAGAACTGTATCCTCCGGATGGAACTTTCGATTGGCACTCTTGAAAGGATCACTGACTCTTTTCACAGACTCCACGATGTCCATACTCTCAATCAGTTCCATGTCGATCTTGCCTGTATCACCAATCAATCCCAGTATGGAACAATACTCCCCTTCCGATTCATGAACACTGATACCCTGATTCTCAATCCACTCCTTCAAATGTGTTCTCTGTCCTTCATCAATTCCTTGCTTTAATACGATGATCATGCTGCTTCCTCCTTAATATTGGTATTATATCGTTCGATTAGATTCACAGATATGGCTCTGCTTTGCCGGACATCGGAAATAAAAAAGGCCCCGCAGTGATTTACACTGCGAGGCTCATATAAACAATGATTACTTCATTCTCATACAAACGCCCTTTTTTCCACAGCACAAATCACCTTTTCGTTAAAGCTGCTAAAGCTAAAGCCGAAAAAGTAAAAGAAAAAGTATGCTGTTGAAAATAAGAATGCTTTCATTGCTTTCCTCCAAAGTTCATTTTCGTTATCTTAACACTCTGCAATTCATCTGTCAATGTCATTTTCCGGATGTACTTCATTTAATACACGTTATTCCACTCCGTCAAAAGCTCCTGATTTCATCATTGGTGCCATCATCAGATTTATCTATGGATTTAACCGTAACATCATAGCCATACTGGTCATTGACCTGAATATGGACTCTGTCTCCCACCTTATGCTTCATAAGTGCCTTTCCCATCGGAGATTCCACACTAATCAGATTTTTCAGTGAATTCTGACGCATTGTCGTTACGATCCTGTACTTTTCCGTCGTTTTATCTTCCTCAAAATAAACCTCCACCGTATTGTTCATGCCCACTTCATCCTCATCGGATTCATCCTCTACAACAACGGCGGTCTTGATCATTCTTTCCAGAAATCTGATTCTGCTTTCATTCTGATTCTTTTCTTTCTTTGCCGCATGATATTCAAAATTCTCACTCAGATCTCCCTGCGCTCTTGCCACTTTAACATGTTCCAGCAATTCATGCCGCACGACCACCTTTCGATGCTCGATTTCTTTCTCCATCTTTTCAATATCGCTGCGTGTCAGCTTATCATACATATTAGACCCCCCTATTCAAAAACTCTCCCTTGAGTATAATCTCAAGGGTATCTCACTGCATTGCAGCGAGAACTCTCCCTTGAGTATAATCTCAAGGGTATCTCACTGCATTGCAGCGAGAACTCTCCCTTGAGTATAACATAAAAATATTTCTTCATGCAAAAAGTCCCACAGCTGTGAAGCTGCAGGACTCTCTTTTTTGTTCTGAATCAAGATACTCTTAGTAGTTAATGCCTGTGATACCAAGTGTATTGTCTGCGCCGTAAGCAAAGATGATATTAGGCTTTCCATCGCCCAGAATGTAGCCTGCTTCTGTAGCTGTAAGAGTGCTCAGGTCAGTTGCATCAACTGCTGCGATCAACTCATCTGTAAAAAGCTTATCAGCTCCAATTGCTACAAAATCTTCCTTTGCAGCTACTTCAATGCCTTCGCCAAGACCTACATATGTCGGATAAACAACAAGTTCAGCAAGTGCATCAATATCTTTCGCATCTACTGCTGCTACGATCTTTGTAGCAAAATCATTCACTGCTGCTGCATCCTCAACCGGTGCTGCCTCGTCTGTTGCTGCTGCATCCTCTGCAGGTGCCTCTTCTGTTGCTGCTGCATCCTCTGCGGGTGCTGCTTCCTGTACAACAGTTGCATCCTCTACAACAGCTGCATCCTCTGCAGGTGCTGCTTCTTCTGTCTTGCTGCCGCATGCGGTTAAACCGATCATTGCTGCTACAAGCACTGTTGCCAATAATGTCTTTTTCATAATTATTTCCTCCCTATGAAATAAATATAGAATATTTTTTACAATTGGTATCATAGCATCATTCTATTCATCCCGCACTATTGAAAATATACAAAATTTTTGAATAAACTGCTTCTTATTTTATTTCTTTCACCTATTATTTTTTCAAATATAGTTATTTTTTTCCTATAAAGTGTACATAGTAAACAGAGAATTATCTATTGACAGATTTTTCTCATTCTGCTAACATAGTATTGAAAACTACGTTATGTATTTATTAAAACTTTTTGTCGAAATGGGGATATGAAAATGAAAAATGAAATGCTATCAAAAATCGTGCGTATTCTAACAGTTCCACCGATTCTGGCTCTGCTGATGTTTACCTATCTGTTACTCTGCGTACCCGGAGTATTTCCAGATCTTTCAAACTACATCATGGCTGTATCCTTCATCTGCATCTTTCCTTCACTTGCATATGTGCTTCAGATACCACTCCGAAAATGGTTTCCGGGACGTGACGGTCAACGCACACTTGCCATGATTCTCTCGGTTGTCGGATACGTCTGCGGATTAACGACCAGTCTCCTGCTGCATCAAACCCCACAGTTGGTTTTTATTTATCTGACCTATTTCATCTGTGGACTGAGTATCCTTGTCAGCAGCAAAATCTTTCATTTCAAACTGAGCGGACATGCTGTTGGCTCCGCCGGGCCAATTGCCATATTGATGATCTTCCGTCAATGGATTTTTCTGATTGGGATTCCAATCCTGATTTGTGTCTTCCTATCGAGCAGCCGGCTGAAACGTCATACAACCGCACAGATCATCTCAGGAATGATACTTCCCTTTTGTATCGGATGGGCACTGTCGCCCGTCTTCCTCTACTGATGCTCTTTATGACACTTTTTCACTGCCATTTTATCTGCTTAAAAATGAATGATTCCCAAATGGTCTAATAAAATTTTGATTCCGAGCAGAATCAAAATCGTGCCCCCTGCAACTTCTGCTTTGGACTCAAATTTAGCTCCGAACAGACTGCCAACCTTAACCCCGATTGCCGACAGAATAAAGGTGGTAATCCCGATGAAGGTCACTGCTGCCGGAACATTGACATGTAAAAAAGCAAAGGTCACACCGATTGCCAAAGCATCGATGCTTGTTGCAACTGCCATCAAAAACATGGTTTTAAACCCAAAAGAACAATTGACTTCACCTTCCTGACCCTTGCCAAAGGCCTCCCGAATCATATTTGCTCCAATCAATACCAGCAGTCCGAATGCAACCCAATGGTCAATATTCTTAATATACCCTGCAAAGGTACTTCCCAGCAAATATCCGATCAGCGGCATCAAGGCCTGAAATCCACCGAACCATGCGCCCGCAATTGCCATGTGCTTCCACTCCACACGTTCTACCGACAAACCCTTACAAACCGACACTGCAAATGCATCCATGGATAATCCGATTGCTAAAATCAATAATTCTGCTAAACCCATAAACATAAACCCCTAACATAGTTTTTAAATAATATAACAGATATGACTCCAAACTGAAATCATATCTGTTATTTTTCTTATCATTTATATCCTATAATACTACTTTTCTTTACTCTTGTGAACCTGTATTTTCCTCGACAACTGCCTTCGCTTCCGGCTTCTTGCCAAGCATCTTGATCTGCTCATAGCATTTCTGAATCAGATAACCCAGCAGATAAATAATGCAAAGGAACTTCACCAGTCCGCCCACTTTCGGAATGGCAAGTATCAACGTCAATGCTGCAGAACCAATGATAGAAGCAAGCCATACATTCATTTTCGGAAATACCAGTCGCCCTGCAGATGCCCCGACAAATGGAACAGCAAAGATAAAAATCGGCAATGTCAGCAATGTCAATA
>CAZABT010000108.1:2027-9394 GCA_964483395.1 uncultured Lachnospiraceae bacterium | reverse complement strand
GAACAGATTCATATCAGGCACACACGCAAACAACATGCTCAAACGGTTTATTACATCTTTCCAGCCAAACATTACATTTTTATTTACTTGCGGGCATATAATACGTTATAATAAATCTCAAGATGAAAGAAAACATCACAGATGTTAACTGTTCATCGTATGGGGAGATAAATGACCAGATGTGTGCGAGGTAATGTGAATGAGTGAGCAGATCAGGCATTTATGTGAGACCATGCAGGAAATCGATGCAATCAAGAGCCGCATCATTGCACTGCAGCAATTAGGTCAATCACAGGAGGAAAATGAAAAAGCTGACACAAATTAACGTGTCGGCTTTTTGTTTGCCTATAAGTGTGTTAAAATCAAGGGAGAGTTCTCGTTGTGTAACAATGAGATACCCTTGATATTAAAATTGTAAAGGAATGTTTTTTGGAGAGGTGATTTATGGTTCTGACAGTCAAGATAAAAAAGAAATTGAAAAATTTTATGCTGGATGTTGATTTTTCCACGGAAGCGGGCTGCATGGGGATTTTGGGTGCATCAGGCTCCGGTAAGAGCATGACTTTGAAGTGCATAGCAGGCATAGAGACACCGGATGAAGGAATTATTATTTTGGACAATCAGGTGTTCTTTGATTCTGAACAGAATATTAATTTGAAACCGCAGGAACGCAGGATTGGATATCTTTTTCAGAATTACGCTTTATTTCCGAATATGACAGTGAAGGAGAATATTGCAATCGGCTGGCAGACAAGGCATCCTCATTCAAAGGCAGAAGAGACTACAGAGCAGGTAAGAAAAATGGTCAGTAGATTTCATCTGGAGGGACTGGAACAGGCATATCCTAAAAACCTGTCCGGAGGGGAACAGCAGCGAGCGGCAGTTGCAAGAATGCTGCTGAGCGAACCGGCGGTGCTGATGCTTGACGAGCCTTTTTCGGCATTGGATACCTATTTAAAGGAGGAGCTGCAGGCTGAACTATATAAGACCATGCAGGAATTTGATGGGATATCTGTGCTTGTGACGCATAGCCGCGATGAGGTCTATAAATTGAGTGATACGCTTCTGATCGTGGAAAACGGCAGGGGAATCCAGCATGGCAACACAAAGGAGATGTTTCGGGCGCCCAGGACACTTGCCGCGGCGAGACTGACAGGATGTAAAAATATATCTCCGATCCGGGTCTTGTCTGACGGTATGATACAGGCGGACAAGTGGAATTGGATGCTTCGGATTCCGCTTGAAGAAGCAGCAGACCCTGAACCGCAGAATGCAAAAGCCAGACGGACGAAATCCACAGATGTACAGTATATTGGTATCCGGGCACATGACTTTTACATAGACAGAGGCGAGCCGGATGATAAAAGCTCTGAAATCAAGGTGAAGATACAGGAAATCTCGGAGGCTCCCTTTGAATGGAATGTGATGTTCATGGTGGATGGTGCACCGGAGAACACGGACAGACTGTGGTGGAAGGTCAGTAAGGAGCAGATTACAGACCGTGAGAAGCTTGAGACGGTCAAGAAACTTAGAATCAAGACAGACAGATTCCTATTTCTCAAGGCATAACCAGCAGTGTTTCCCGATTTTATTCTCATAGGGGAATACGATATGAGAGAACAAAATGATATGAAAGTGAACGTCCTATGAATGATATCATATTAGTTGCACCAAGTGAAATATCTGTACGTGATGCAGAGGATTATATAGAAGAACATAAAAGATACGGTGAGGATTATCTGCACGGAAGCTCACTTCTGCATCAGGCACCCTCTTATGTAGAGTGGCTTGACCAGCTGCGTCGAAATTCTGATGAGAAGACTGTACAGTCAGACTGGGTTGTTTCCTCTACTTTTTTTGCAGTCAGAGACAGTGACCGCAGGATTGTAGGTATGGTAGATATTCGCCATACGCTTAATGTTTTTCTGCGTGAGAAGGGTGGACATATCGGCTATGGAGTCCGTCCGACGGAGCGCCGCAAGGGGTATGCGACACAGATGCTGGAGCAGGTATTGGCATACTGTGCGATTTTAGGCATTGAGCGAGTGATGATTGCATGCTATAGTGAAAATATTGGATCTAAAAAGACGATTCTGAAGTGCGGTGGAGAATTGGAACGCACTTTTACAGATGATACAGGAAAAACAGTAGAGGTATACTGGGCGGTCTGCAACAGGGAGTGAAGGCATGGATGCGACTGGGATAAGGGCAACAAAACAGAAGACAACGGCTCAGCCGGAGGAGAAGCAGGCAGTCTCAAGAAAAAGACATCCCAAGCTTCTGGATCAGGACATGAGACCGATTTTATTTGAAATGTTTGAAATGTCGGGAGAACGGATGCGCATTATGGAGGAGTTCGTGCTTTGCAGGAAATGCAGGGCGGATGCCGTAATGTTTGCGCCGGAGCGTGGCATCATCGGCTTTGAAATCAAGAGTGACAGAGATTCTTTGGAGCGGCTGGAACATCAGATCAGGGATTACAGCAGATTTTGCGATTATAATTATCTTGTGACGGGCGCGAAGTATATAGACAAGGCCGCAGAAGTTCTGCCGGAGTTTTGGGGTATTTACTGCATTCAAGAGGATTGCGGCAGGCTGACGATTTCTTTACAACGTGAAGCTGTGCTGAGCCCTAAAGTCAGACTGCAGAATCAGTTGAAATTTCTTTGGAGAGTGGAATTGATCGATATCATGAAACGTCATAAGATACGTGGCTACAGCAGCCGGAATAAAAGTAAGATCAGACGACTGCTTCTTGACAGCATGGACAAGCAGGAGTTGAAACAGGAATTATTTGAAATGATGATGGAGCGGGACTATTCTATTTATGAAGAGAGAGATGAGGAAGCAGCAGATGCACATGATTAGAAAGATATGTATTTCAGTATGCACAGCAGTCATGATTTTGGGACTTGGATTGATCTATGATATACAGCCTGCTGAGGCCGCTGTCAGAAATGCAACCTTTACCACTATGGCACAGATGCAGAATACACTTGGTGTCAATGACGGAGAAACCTGGTCACCGGTTTATCTGACGGAGGTTGAGACCTATTACTGGAACTTTGCAGATCGCAGTGAGCTTGGCAGCAGTACGATTTCTTTGAATCTTGCCAAGAATGCCTATCGTAATTTGGAGATGCTTTTGGATAATGGTTATATGATGGACTATGGCACATTGGCAGCCTATGCCAATGAATATTTGGAGAAAAAGGGAGGAACACCGGATTCCTTTTATCATGTTTTGGCAGATTGCCTGAACAATCCATACCTGTTAAATCGCCCGGCAGCAACGGTAACGGCCAATACCTATAATGGACGGGATTACTCCAAGGTATTTGATGCGGCTTATTATTATAACAATAATACAGATCTGCAATCCTCTGTCGGAAATAATCCGGCGGAATTGCTGCGCCACTTTGTAGAGCATGGAGTGACAGAGGGACGGCGTGGAAATGCAGATTTTGATATCAATCGCTATATACAGCAGACGGATGGTGCTGTTCTTGCGCAGAGACTGGCTTCAACTGTATATACATCGTTAGGCAGCGGAAAGCCTGCACCTTTAGGAAAATATAGCTACAGCTATGCAAATTATTATGGAAAATATCTGAATCATTATACAGCAATAGTGGATTCCAATACCGTGGCGGCAACAGAACCCGCAGCTAAGCTGGCGACGGGGGTCTATACCGAAACGCAAAGTCTGAGTGTGTATACCAATGAGACCATCAGTAATACAGTGGCCAACCTGCGCCCGATCGCAGTTATGATGCCGACGGATCAGGAAGCCCAGCCCTCTTATGGAATCGGTCAGGCAGACATATTATATGAAATTATGGAAGAAGGCAATATCTCAAGACAGATGGCAATTATTCCGGGCTGGACAGGAATGTCCCGTATTGGGAATCTCAGAAGCTGCAGACTTTATTATATTCCCATGGCGAAGGAGTGGGACCCTATTCTGATTCATTTTGGCGGTGTGGCGTATATGAAAGGAACGATTGATGCGGCAGATATGAATAATCTGTCCGGAACCTATGAATATGGAACCGGCGGAAAGGCTCCCGGAGCAGGATTTTTCTTTCGGACGGTAGACAGGGTAGCTCCGCACAATGCATATATATCGGCATCAGGAATCCAGAAAGCCTGTGTACAGCTTGGATATCAAACCAGCCTTAGAAATGGATATTATAATCCGAAGCATTTTACATTTGCAGCAGGTACAAATGATCTTTCCGGCTATGGCAATAAGGCGAAGACAGCGGTCAATATAGATTTATCAGCAGTATTTCCATATACAAAGAGTGCATTTACCTATCGCGAGGCAGACGGGCTTTATTATAAAAATATACATGGCAAGGCCCAGATCGATGCCATTACGGGAAAGCAGATTTCGTTTGCGAATGTGATTGTACAAAACACAACGTGGCGGCAGCTTGATAAGAAGGGCTATCTTGGATTTGATGTCGTGGATGCTTCGCAGGATGGGTATTATTTTACCAAAGGAAAGTGCATTCATATCACATGGAAGAAGACCGGAGACTATACGCCAACCGTATATTATGATGATAACGGTCAGGTTGTGCAATTGAATACAGGAAAAACTTATATTGCAATTGCGCAGGATGGACGAGATGTGAACTTTCAGTAAAACCTTTAAAAGAATCCTTAAATGAATAATGCAAGTACGATAAAACGTACACCTCATATGCAATAATCAGATCATGGAACAAGAAAACTATTTGAAGTCAGAGCGATTGACTCAGGATGATTTGATGAAAGCAGAGGTATGCGGGATGAAAAAAAGAATATGTAAAATATGTATGGCAGTCATTGGTTTGGCACTGATGATAGGATTAACGGCTAGGACAGTATCCGGTAAGGAACAGAAACCGGAGACTCTGACAGCAGATGTATATGAAAGTATGGAGACGGAATATCTGTCCGAGGTAAAGGCAGTGCTGACTCAAAACCATTACCGTAACAGCGGTGTAAACATGACCAAAGTGATTGACGGTGAAGAAAATCGCACTTATACAATAGAAATTTATCATAATCGCCTGCATCAGGGCGATGTATATGCAGAGCAGGAGTTGTTGGAGCAACTGCAGACATTGAAGGGTTTTGGAGATGGCTGTACAATAGAATATGTGATTGCGAGGGAACTATAATGAGACGAAAAGACAGAGAAGTGACGGAAATGCACGAAATTGAAGAAATTATCCGTGCCTGCAAGGTGTGCCAGCTTGCCATGGTGGAGGAGGGACAGCCGTATCTGGTACCTTTGAATTTTGGGTATCAGTTTCAGGACGGGGTATTGACGTTGTACTTTCACAGTGCAAAGGACGGACGCAAGATTGATATTCTCAAGAAACATCCCAGAGTGTGTTTTGAACTGATGCAGGAGGGAAAGCTGATATATGCGGAAAATCCCTGCAATTTCGGGTATGAATATTCCAGTGTGATTGGATTTGGGGATGTTGAGTTTGTTGAGGAGCCTGCTGAAAAATGTGAGGCACTGACATTGCTGATGCGTCATCAGGTCAATCAGGAGTTTACCTTTACAGAGGCACAGGCAGCAGCGGTTTGTGTGTATAAGATCATAACTTCTGATTTTACCGGAAAAAGAAAACAAAATTCATAATACGTATATGATGACAGACGCAGTAGGAAGTATAGAAGTATTCCTGAATGCATAAAATGTAATGTTCCCAAACAGGTTTGAAATCTGCGTGGTGACAGAAAATAATGCATTGAAGGAGATTGCGTATGAGTCAGATAACAAGATATTTTGCGGGAGGAAACACAGCAGAGGGCTTTGCGAGTTTCTTCCCGTTTGTTTTGCCTGAGGAAAGCTGTAAGAGAATGTTTTATATCAAAGGTGGGCCGGGAGTCGGAAAAAGCAGTTTCATGAAGGTGATCGGAGCGGAGATGGAGGCAGAGGGATACGATGTAGAATACTTTTTCTGTTCCGGAGATCCGGAAAGCCTGGATGCTGTGACAATACCGGCGCTGGGAGTCGGTATTATGGACGCAACCGCACCACATTCCTATGACCCTGCTATACCGGGAGCAAGGGATACGCTGATCAGTTTAGGGGACTATTTGGATGAAGAGGCTATGAGTCCCTTCTTGCCGGAGATTGCCCATATTGGAAAGCATATCAGCATGTATTATCGTGACTGCTACTGCTATTTGGGAGCGGCGATGAAGCTAAAATCCATTTCCCATACTTCTGAAATACGTGATAATATATACATGGAGAAATCTTTGGCAATGAAGCGGGCGCATCAATTGACAGAACAATACCTTTTGAACTGTGCGGAGACGGAGCAGACGACAATTAATTCAGAGATCGGAAGTGTACGGAAGCTGTTTGGAGAAGCATATACGCATATGGGATACATCAGCTATGTTGCTGCACTGCCGCGTAAGCGTACAGTGTTGCTGCTTGAGCCGGATATGTGCAGGCTGGATATTTTGCTGCAGGAGCTAATGGAGCGGGCTGTAAGACAGAATATTGATGTGATTGCACTGTGTCATCCGCTGAAGCCGGCATTGCTTTCACATTTATATATGCCGGAGGAGCAGCTGCTTTTTACCAGTGACGAATCTCTGCGGGATATTGCTGAAATCTGTGATTTACATCCTTCCAAAAGTATTCCATATGAGCACACTCTGCAAGAACAAAATTACGAGAAATTAATCCACTATGCTGTGAATCAACTGAAATCTGCGAAGAAAGCACATGATGAATTGGAGACCTATTATGTGAAGCATATGGATTTTGACCGGGTTTCAGAAAAGTTAAATGAGGTTTTAATGAAAATCAAGAGCATAAAATAATAAAAACGTGAAGAAAAGAGGATAACATGAATACGTTTGATAAAATTTATGAAGTAGTCAAAAAAATACCGAAGGGGCAGGTGGCATCCTATGGGCAGGTTGCCGCACTGGCCGGAAATAAGCGCTGGTCGCGGGTGGTAGGATATGCGCTGCATGTTAATCCTGACAGTGAAGCGATTCCGTGCTATCGGGTCGTTACCAAGGAAGGAAAAACTTCGCCGGCTTTTGCGTTTGGCGGGTCCGATGTCCAGCGTGAGCTTTTGGAAGCAGATGGAGTTGAGTTCAAGGATGATCACGTCATTATGGAAAAATATCAGTGGGAAACACCGATTTTGGGAATTGACTGAGAAGTATATGATATTTAGGGCCGCCACAGAGTTGGAGTAGTATACAATGAAAGATAAAAGAATAATTAAATACAAATTTAATAAATGGATTATGTTCAAATCAATCATGCTGCAAGTGACCGGATTTTTATGCGGCCTGTGCTGCTTGGGATGTACGCAGCCTGATCTACA
>CAZABT010000108.1:0-1927 GCA_964483395.1 uncultured Lachnospiraceae bacterium | reverse complement strand
ACAGAGAGTCTTGGAGGAAGCGGACGAATCTGCTGCATCGGACGAACAGATGGCTGCTCAATCAATAACAATTGTTATGGTTGGAGATGTGCTGCTGCATACTCCAATCAATGACAGTGCGTTGCAGGAGGATGGAAGTTATAACTATACACATCTGTTTTCTCATGTCAAGGAGGATATACAGGCAGCGGATATTGCAATTGTCAATCAGGAGGTCATTTTAGGCGGAACAGAACTTGGACTGTCAGGCTATCCAGCCTTTAACGGTGCCTATGAGGTGGCGGATGCCCTTACAGATACCGGGTTCGACGTAGTGCTGCATGCAACCAATCATGCGCTGGACAAGGGAAGGCAGGGGATTCTAAATTGTCTGGATTACTGGAGAGAAAAACATCCGAAGATGGAAACGGTTGGTATCTATGATTCCGCTGAGGCGCAGAAGGAGCTTTGTTTTTGCGAGCAAAACGGTATCAAGGTAGCAATTTTAAATTATACATACGGCACCAACGGGATAGCACTGCCGGGAGATATGCCTTATGCTGTGAATCTGCTCAACGAGGCTCAGGTCAGAAATGATGTGGAACGTGCAAAGGAACAGGCAGATTTTGTAGTGGTATGTCCACATTGGGGGACAGAGTACAGCCATGAGATATCTGAGCAGCAAGAAAAATATGCAAGACTGTTCGCAGAGCTTGGAGTGGATCTGGTGATTGGAACACACCCCCATGTCATCGAGCCGGTGGAATGGGTTGACGGTACACTTGTATACTATTCACTTGGCAATTTTATCAATGCAACATCAGGTTCCGGAAGAGGTGTAGCTGATCGCATGGTAGGGGCGATGGCAGAGGTTACAATAGGCCGAAGGGATGACGGAAAGGTCATCATAGAGGATTATGGGGTGGAGCCGTTGGTAACACAGATGCTGACCGGACGTAATCGTATCACCACCTATAAGCTATGTGATTATTCTCAGGCGCTTGCAGATGAGAATGAAATCATAGAACGTGATTCGGCATTTTCATTGAACTACTGCAGGAATCTGTGCAATGAGATATTCGGAGACATACAGCCGCTTGATTTCTGAAAAGCGTTGAACAAAAAAAGAAACTCACATCAATGAGTTTCTTTTTAGAGAAGACGAAGGAAAGCACCTACTTTGAGACTTGTTGAAATACAGCTTTGGGCTGTTGACAAATCGGACATTTATAATCATCAGGCAGTTCCTCAAACGGAATCTCTCCGTCATATTCATAGCCGCATACTTTGCATTTCCATACGGTTTTAGAAGCAGCTGTCTGCTCCTGATCTTCAGGAATATAGGTAGGCGCATTTTTCGGACTTTTCCCCTTTACAACCTTATGATAATAAGCATAGGTCATGGCCTCGGCAGTACCGAATACATCTCCGTCCAGCAGTTCTCCAAGAAAAATAGTATGTGTTGAGGTTTCTGTCTCACCAATAACCTTGAATACCATATAGCCGCAGGAATCTGGAATGACCGGAAGCCCTTCCTTCGTTTCATAGGGAATCTCAGCAAATTTATCAATCTCTTTTCCAGACTGGAAACCAAAGGTTCCAATCAGAGAAGGATCACTGTCCACTGCAAGAATCGAAACAGCAAACTTACCACACTTACGGATACAGGAATTCGTAAAGTTATCATGATTCATACTCAAAGCCACAGTCACCGGAGAAGAAGTAATCTGCATCACACTATTCGCAACACAGCCCGTCGGCCTGTCTCCATCCAACGCAGAAATCACATAAACCCCATAAGACAAATTCCGTAATACATTCATATTCATACCAAGATCCTCCTTTACCAAAACAATCATTTAAAATAGTAACAATTACTAATATAAAAATTATCATACCATCCACTACTACCCATGTCAATCATTTTATCCAACACTTCCTCTAATAT
>CAZABT010000107.1:0-9427 GCA_964483395.1 uncultured Lachnospiraceae bacterium | reverse complement strand
CTTGCGGAAACCACGATATTTTGCTATACTAATCATATATTGTTTACATATGTAAAGGAGGCATTAAAATGCTTGCAACGCTGATTCCTTTTTTTGATCAAAATATGAAGGTAAGTACCTATTCCCTGTTTTCGCAAAAGCAGAATTATTTACTGAATCCTGCTTCCCAGGGCTTTGGACGGAACGATGGGGCAGGTCGTGTCAACGGTTTGGAAATCATACAGGCAATGGGACTGGATACGCTTTCGCCCGGAACGGACGTATTTGTACCGGTCGGAAACATTGCAGTTTTTTCCGATATAGATGAGCAGTGCAGCCAGCAAAGGAATCAACTTGTACTCCTCTTTGACGACAGCATACCAAATGAAGAAATGTACATCCGCCGACTGATTGAATTAAAACAGGCGGGCTATAAGATGGCAGCAAGAAAAATTCCTATTTCTGAATTTGAGCAGCGCAAATCATTCCTGAAACTAATGGATTATATCATTTTGGATTGCAAGAAAATTGATGTTGCAAAAGCAAAGATCTATTTTAATCAGGTATATCCCAACATCAAAATCTGTGTTGGCAACGTAAGCAATCAAGAACAGTTTGATACCTATAAAACCGATGAAAGCTTCTTGATGTTTGAAGGAGAATTTTATCGTCTTCCTGTTACAAAGGGAGAAGGCAAGGTTGCACCTTTAAAGGCAAATTATCTTGAATTGCTGAAAATGGTAAATGATGAAGATTTTGAGCTGACAAAGGCTGCTGATATCATAGGCCGTGACACTGCTTTGGTTGTGGAACTGCTCAAGATGGTAAACCGAATGAGTGTCAATTCAGGGATTACCACCATCAGACATGCCGCAGCTATGCTGGGACAAAAAGAATTGAAAAGATGGATTAACACCGCCGTCACAAAAGAACTATGCTCCGACAGGCCGAACGAAGTAACAAGACTTTCCCTGTTACGTGCAAAATATGCAGAGCTGTTAGCTCCGTTATTCGGACTGACTATGAAATCCTCAGAATTATTCCTGATGGGTCTGTTCTCTGTGCTGGATCTGATTCTGAATCTTCCCATAGAAGAAGCACTGAAAAAGGTCAATGTTTCTAAAGAAATTGCCAATGCACTGATTGATCAAAAGGGAGACCTTGCACCTGTCATGGAATTTATGGAGCAATATGAACATGCCAACTGGCAGGAGGTGTCCAGACAAATGATCGTCATGAATCTCGATATGGAGACGGTATATCAAGCATATACACAATCTCTCTGCTGGTATAAGGATGTATTTTTCCTGTAATGATATATGTAAAATAAATCATAGTTACAAAGCAAAAAGTCAGCAGGGATTATGATATCACCTATCATTTCCCGGCTGGCTTTTTATTTATAACCATTCATCACAGACTCTCTGATCAATCCAAATGAAATACATTCTTCAGATCAATGCACACCGGGCTGTTGTCAGGATTGGTTTCCATCACCGGAGCCATGAAATCCCACCACTTACGGTTGATTGCCGTATCAGCGCCTTGCGCCCACTTTTCTTCATCCTCAACCTCAATGTAACCAAACAAAATATTTGTTTCTTTATCCCAGAAGATTGTGTAATTCTTCCCACCATACTCGTGAATCATATCTGCCATTTCCGGCCATAGTTCATTATGACGTTTTTCATACTCATCCTGCATTCCGTCATATAATTTCATTTTGAAACCTTTGATCATAACTGTTCTCTCCCGTCGTGATAAGCTTACTTTAAACCATTATAATACAGTTTTATCACATCGTCCATGACCGCACGCATGACTAAAATCATTTCACTGATTTCATCAATTTGTATTCAGTAACTGCCGCAATGAGAAAGAAAGTCATCTCCAGCCTTGAAAATACGCCTATTGTAAACACCTGTAATGAAAAGGATGCTGAACATATCAGCTGCACAATCACAGCCACCAACAAAACCACGGCATACCATTTCGGATAAATGCTTTTCTTTCCGAATGCATAGACAAACCATAATACATAACCCGCAAAAATGAAAGCAAAATAGCAGAAGAACGGAACAAGGTAACTTGCTGTCATATCTTCCATAATCTTCACTGCTGCTTCCTGTCCGACTAATGTATATGCACTCTTGAATGTGACCGGCATAATACAGAGAATCGCATGAATGAAAAAGTCGCTCAATCCTCCGACCAATGCTACCATCACAAATGCCTTTGACAATTTAGGTGCAGATTCCTTAATCTGCTTATAGATACAGATGTATCCCGCTACAAACAACGGCGTCAAAACTGCTGACATCGCAAGTGACACTGCGAAACGTCCTGAGGACATATCTACCCACGCTGCCTCCACAACTCCATATTGATCAAGTTCTCCGCTCGCATAAGGCATATATTCTAATAAATAGTCCGCAATGGAATAAAAGAATCCTGCTACTGCTGCTAAAATTGCAAATATCATATTTGTTTTCCGATTATAATTCATTTTCTCAGCTTCCTCTCAGAATGCAATGCTTTGTTTTTCATGGTTAGTCCTCGCTAATCATTATCTATCATAGCACTTTTTCTGAAAATATCAACACTACAAATGAATAAACTCGGAAATTTGACAAAAGCTCTGATATGCCTCGTCCCACGCCTCTGTGTTCTGCGGCTCATACACTGTAATGTCCTGAGAGCGCGCAATCAATGCTCTCGCTTCTTTCAAATCCTTGATATCACCCAAGGCCACAAGCTGTAATGCCAGATTGCCAAGCACCGTTGCTTCTACCGGACCTGCCACAACACGTCTGCCACAGGAATTGGCCGTAAACTGACACAACAGCTTACTCTGCGTACCACCGCCCACCATATAGACCGTATCATAATGCTTGCCGGTACAGTCCTCAATTTCTTCAAGTGCCATTCTGTATTTTAGTGCCAAACTTTCATTGATGCATCTGACGATTGCTCCGATATTCTCCGGTATCTTCTGTCCGGTTCTCTCACAGTAAGCCCTGATTCTGCGCGGAATGTTACCCTGCGTTCCAAACTCAGGTGCATCGGGATCAACAAAACTCTGTAGACCCGTAACACCCTTTGCCAGACTCTCCAGTTCTCCGAAGCTGTATGTTTCGCCCTCGCGGAGCCATTGGCGTCTGCTCTCCTGAATCAGCCACAAACCAATAATATTCTTTAAAAATGTAATTGTGTTCTCATGACCGCCCTCATTGGTGATGTTATATTTTTCGGACTTTGCATTGATCATCGGCTGTTTCAATTCCGTGCCCAACAATGACCACGTTCCACAGCTTAAAAAGATAAAGTCGTCCTCCTTTGCCGGAACTGCAATCAGCGCACTCTGCGTATCATGTGAAGCTACCGCTGCAACCGGTACACTGTTCAGTTCCAATTCTGTACAGACAGCATCACTCAAATAACCGGCAATCGTCCCACTCTGAATGATTTCAGCAAAAAGAGACTGCGGGATTCCAAGTGCATCCATAATGCCCTTTGACCACGTTCTTTCCTCTGCATTCATTAACTGCGTTGTCGATGCAATAGAATACTCTGCGTGCTTCTCATTCGTCAGAAAATAAGTAAACAAATCCGGAGTCAACAACAGTTGATCGGCTCTTTCCAGTAATTCCGGCCGCTGCTGCTTCAGGGCCAACAATTGAAATACCGTATTCAATTCCATGAACTGATTCCCTGTCAGCTTGTAGAACTGCTCTCTGGGTATGTATTTGAAACTCTCCTCTATCATGCCCTTGGTTCTTTCATCTCGATAATGAACCGGATTTTCCAACAGGTTTCCCTTCTCGTCCAACAGACCGAAATCAACGCCCCATGTATCAATCCCAATACATTCAAAGCCACCGTCATGCTTTGCCAGAATCATCCCCTGCTTGATTTCAAAGAAAAGTCTTAAAATATCCCAATAAACTGTTCCTCCGACCGTCACCGGATCATTTGAAAAACGGTGAATCTCTTTTAGCCGAAGCGTTTCGCCGTCATATATGCCAATCATGGCTCTGCCGCCTGACGCACCAAAGTCAAAAGCCAATAATCTTTTTTCTTTCATAATTGCATGCACCTCCATAAAATCAATATAGCATTTTTTTTAAGGTTTTTCTCGTAATTTACTGGCTATCAGTACAATAATATTCACCGATTTGAGGAGCATTGCTTTTCTATCTATCATCACCTACTATCATCACCTATTACCTGTCTGGTTAATATACGATCATGGTGCCACAGCTTTCCATACTGTCAATCCAATCCTGTCGTGGCGCAGAATCGGTTACAATTGTATCTACCTGACTGAAATCTCCCATTCTGACAAATGAAGTCTTATCAAACTTGGAGGAATCCACTGCCAGGATTACCTGCTTTGCAGCTTTTACCATATGTCTTTTGATTTCAACATCCGGTTCATTTGAGTCTGTAATGCCAAACTCCTGATCGATGCCCTTACAGGAGATAATCGTCTTATCAACATGAAAATGATCAATCATTTCTTCTGCCTGATGACCAACCAGCGCCAGTGCACCCTCCTTCATGGAACCGCCTGTGGAAAATACTTTCCAGCCGTTTATGTCTGCCAGCTCCAATAATATTTCTATGGAATTTGTTATAACCGTAATGTTCTTTAGATTTTTAATTTTTTTGATGACATATACAGCAGTAGAACTGGCATCCAGCATAATGTGATCTCCATCCTGAATCAATTCTGCGATCTTGGAGGCAATGCTTTCCTTATTCTGTACGTTCGTCTGCTTTCTGACGTAGTAGGGAAGGTCAACATTCAAAGTTTCCGCAAGAACTGCTCCTCCATATGTCTTCTTGACAATTCCTTCAACCTCAAGCTTTTCCAAATCTCTACGGATAGTTTCCTCTGTCACCTGATACAGCTTGCTTAGATCGTTGACCAGAACCTTGCCATCCTGCTGCAGCTTTGTCAATATTTCGCTTCTTCTCTCAATTGCCAGCATCTCTTTCTTCACCTCATCTATCTTCAAATTCAGTGTAATCCATCATAATCTGCATTTTTTGTTTACATAAATATTTTACATAATTACTTCACATAATCACTTTGCATAATTGTTTTACGTAATCTGTTTACGTAACTGCTTTACATAATTGCTTCCCACAATCGACTGTCCGGATGCGCTATCACGGAGCTGTCCAAAAACATTCCGTTCTCCGCTGCTGCCTTCTTTGCCTTTGCGATTGCCGCTTCTACAGCTGCAACCTCTCCAGTCAGCATCATATAGGATTTTCCACACATACCACGAGCGATTCTGAGTTCGATCAATTCTACCTGTGAAGTCTTAGCAGCCTCATCCGCCGCCACGATGATAGATGCTGCAGAATAAGTTTCCAATACTCCAAGTGCTCTCGGCGCTTGGATTCCTGCTGTCCCGTAAATCGCCGAAAAGATACTGTCATGTGGATTACCGAGCAAAAATGAATCAATCAATCCGTCATATTGGCCGCCGGCCTCTAACGATGCCTTGACTGCAGATATTTCTCCCGTAAACAGCATAATATATTTACCGGGACATACTGTCTGAGCCTCCAGCATCTCTACCTGTGAAGTTTTCAGCACTGTATCTGCTGCCCGTACACCGGTTGGAACATTCATGTATTCCAGCATTCCGATTGCCTTTGCCATTCTTATCTCTCCTTATTAATATAACATTTTCACCTGTCCGGATTCAATACTTTCTTAAATCATCTGACACTTGATTGTAATGCAGATATCGTTAGCTTCTATAACAGTTCCGTTGACCGGCGCATGATATGCAATGGACAGCCGTCCTTCTGCCGGACTTGCTATCAGTTGTCCTTCCCTGACTGTAGCACCCACACCGACACATGCTGTCGCCGATGCTCCAATGTGCTGGTTCAGCATAACAGTGACCACAAAACCTTCAACAGCCGTCTTCCAGGTTTCCGACAAGGGTGCTTTCACATCGTATTCTGAAAGTCCGAGTCTGCTGATCAAACGTTTCATCGGCACCATACGTGACTCACGTTCCGGATGAACATTTCCCTGTTTGAAATCATCGGCCTTTGGCCTGATTCCATTCTGTGCCAGCTTTGCCTTATGCGTTCCAATCAGTTTTCTGGGTGCCAGACATTGATCACATGCATACATCTCACATAAACCACACTGTGAGCATGTGAACGTATTTAAAAACGGAGCCAGATCATCGGTGATTCCGGATGTTGCTGCCCTCATAAATGCATGCGGTTCAATCGGATGTCCCAGTAAATGCCTTGGACATAGCTCTGTGCACCTCCTGCATTGACAACAGGCAGACATGGCACGCTTCATATCAATTTCAATGTTACCTTTTTTCTTTCGAATTACATAGTGGTCTTTTGAAAATACAAGAATGGCCGTAGTCGTCTTTCCAATGACATCATTTCCGGTCACGATTCTTCCTGTCATCGGGCCTCCGCTGACATAGACCGGCTCACTGATTGTGGCACCTCCAGCCTCCCGGACTGCCTCCGCCACGTTCATGCCGATGGGCAGCCGTAGTGTAACAGGGTTTGCGACCTCGCCCGCTATCGTTAAGTATGTATGTGTCACTGGAAGCTTTTCAAAGACTGCCCGGTACACATTATACATTGTTTCCACATTGAATACCGCCACGCCGATATCAATCGGCAGGCTGCCCGGCGGCACAATCCTGCCTGTGACTTCATAAATGGTTATGACCTCATCTCCTGCAGGATATACTTCCGGCAATAAGGACAGCCTCATCGGTATTCCGCCCTCTTGTCTGGCAATGACACTCTGCACTGCCTCAACCGTCTGCGTATAGGATGGCTTTACGGCAAAGAATATATTCTTTGCGCCAACCGTCGTGGCTACCAACTGCAATGCCTGTGCAATCTCCAGTGCATGTAAGGACAGTACCTGTCTATGCACTTTAAGAAGCGGCTCACACTCAGCGCAGTTCAATATGATTATTTCTGTTTTGTCACTCAGCTTTGCATATGTTGGAAACCCGGCACCACCGGCACCGAGTATTCCATACATCTGCAATAACTGTTTCAACTCATCCATTTGCATGTAAAATTGCTCCTTCACATCGGTCTCTATTCAAGTCCGACTGAATCATCAATGATTCCGACAATAGCCGCATCAACAGGTGCCTGCTCCAGTCCGCAGCCGATTCTCGCGGCACTGCCTGTTGCAATCAGGACAATCTCACCGATTCCGGCACCTACATTGTCAATTGCCACAAAGCGGTCTTCTCTTAATTTTGTTTCTGCTCCTGAATACGGCTCTACGATCAAAAACTTGGAGCCCAAAAGCCTTTCATTTTTTCTCGTTGCAACTACGCTTCCTACTACCTTACCGACGATCATCCTATCACCTGCTCTTGCTTTCTCTTATACAATTCTTCCGGAAACACCTGCGCCGATTCCGGCTGCATTGGCTTCATCGGCATCAATGTGCATTTCCAATGTAAAGCTTTTGTCCACTCGAATCTGTACATGATTGAAGGTTGTTCCTCTTTCATTGTCTACGACAACTGAAACAATGTCCCCATCCTTCAGCCTTGTTTTCTCCGCATCCTCCGGTGACATGTGAATGTGCCGCTTCGCAACGATACAGCCTTCCTTGAGGTAAATCGTTCCCTTGGGGCCCACAACTGCAATCGGTGCAGAACCGGCTACATTCCCCGATTCTCTGACCGGCGCTTTCACACCAAGCTTAAATGTATCTGTTTTTGAAATCTCTACCTGTGATTGCTTTCTGATTGGGCCGAGCACTCTCACATTTTCGATTGCACGCAGCTTCTCGCCTACGATGGTCACCTGCTCATTTGCTGCAAACTGTCCGCCCATCAAATCCTTCTTTTTGGTTAACTGATAACCCTTTCCAAACAGTGCCTCCACGTGCTCCTGTGTCAGATGGATATGTCTTGCTGACACTCCGATTGGTACCAGATAACCTGTTTTTTCACTTACTGACTGTGACAATACCTCTTGTACGATTCTCGTCACAAGAGATACCGTCTCTGTCATATCATGCGTCTGTTCCACCGTGCACGCCACCTTCCCTGATTGTGTCTGCGCTGATCTGCATTTTTGCGCCAACCTGCATTTCAGCACCAACTTGCATTTCAGCGCCAACTTGCATTTCAGCGCCAACTTGCATTTCAGCGCCAACTTGCGTTAGCAAGTTGTGTGCCTAACGGCCTAGTTTGAAGTTTACTTCAAACTAGGCAAAATCTTCTCAACATCATTGTGCGGACGAGGAATGACATGTGTTGCTACGAGTTCACCAAGCTTGCTTGCTGCTGCCGAGCCTGATTCAACTGCTGCCTTCACTGCTCCTACATCACCACGTACCATAACAGATACGAGTCCTGAACCAATTTTCTCGGTTCCGATCAGTTCTACATTTGCTGCCTTGCACATTGCATCTGCTGCCTCGATTGATGCTACCAAACCTCTTGTTTCCACCATTCCCAATGCTTCTTTTACCATCTTTTTTTCCTCCTTAATCTGGTTGTCTTGTACTTGTTTCTGTTCCTCAGACTTCACTGATATATCTGTTGTTGTCTTCTTTACTACTGCCATAGCCATTCACCGTCCGATCTCCGGTGCTGTCAGCACCCTGATAAAAACTAAATTTACTTGCACTCAGGTCAACCATACGTCTGGTCTCCTCGTGCGGGTTCGCTATCACCGCATGGATACAAGGTGATTTCATTGCTCCTGCCACAGCCGCATTGATTGCTTCCGTGACCGCAGCTACTTCTCCCTGTATGATAACGGTAACCAGTCTTCCCCCCAGTTTACGCTCCCAGGTAACAAGTTCCACATCCGCAGTCTTGCACATCGTATCCAGCGCCTCTATCGCAGCCGTAACGCTCTGCATTTCTATCAATCCCAACGATTTCATGTGTCTGTGTATCTCCTCCCTGTGCTGATTATTTCAGCTTCTTCCAATACCGGCCTGTGCTGATTATTTCAGCTCTTTTCTGCACAAACCTGCTTTGAGCAGGTTTGTGTCAGCGCCGATTTGCATAGCAAATCGTGTGCATCCCCAGCCTGTGCTGATTATTTCAGCTCTTTTCTACACAAGCCTGCTTTAAGCAGGTTTGTGTCAGCGCCGATTTGCATAGCAAATCGTGTGCATCCCCGGCCTGTGCTGATTATTTCAGCACAGGCAGTATTGCCTCCACATCATGATGCGGACGAGGAATGACATGTACCGCAACAAGTTCACCTAGCTTAGCTGCTGCACTGCTGCCTACCTCTGTAGCTGCTTTCACTGCTCCCACATCACCGCGTACCATAACGGTAACAAGACCTGAACCAATTTTCTCTGTGCCGATCAATACGACCTCTGCTGCCTTAACCATTGCATCTGCTGCTTCAATTGCTGCTGTTAAACCTCTTGTTTCTACCATTC
>CAZABT010000106.1:0-9523 GCA_964483395.1 uncultured Lachnospiraceae bacterium | reverse complement strand
TTGTTCTGCTCTGTTGATGATTCATTCTGCTGCTCTGCTATTTCATTTAAATAAATCCAACGTTCCATCTTTTCTTCTAATTGCTTCTCTGCAGCTTCTTTTTCTTCTACAAGTGCCTGCAGCTTCGTGTACTGTGTAGCCGCTCCTGCCATCTCTATTTCCAAGGAAGCAAGCTTATCTTCCAGCTCTGCAATATCTGCGTCTATTGTCTCATATTCCCGCTTTTCCTGATAGGAAAATTTCACACGCTTATCCGGCTGTTTCCACGTGCTGCGTGAACCACCTGTCAGATCTTGTGCTCCCGCATCCTTTTCATCGGAAGTCTGAGCCTCCCGACTGCTTACACTGCCTCTGCCTGACTGTCCTGCCGTGCCCGCCTGTCCTATCGTGCCTGCTCTGCCCGATTGCGCCTTATCGTTCTCTGCTTCCTCCAGTACAGCATTTCGATAATCCGTATAGTTTCCCTCATACTGTCTGATGACGCCGTCTCCCTTAAATTCCAGTATTCTTCCTGCCAGCTTGTCCAAAAAGTATCGGTCATGTGATACCGCAGCCACGATACCCTCGAAGGTCTGCAGATAATCCTCCAGCACCGTCAGCGTCTGAATGTCCAAGTCATTGGTCAGTTCATCCAGAAAATGAGCCCTACCTCTACATCTCTTGATTTTACTGATTTTATCTGAATACACAACTGTGTTTCCTGTACTTCATTATACATTTTATGTGAAAGAAAACGCATAGTCAATAATAACCATGCGCTTTGTCCTCATTATTTTCCTGAGGTCAATATTTAGGTAATTACAGCGTAGGATTAGTTTTGGTATGATTCTTCCTCTTTACTCTTGTATTACCTTTTCAACTTCCCAGTAACCCTTTTTCTTACTTCCGACTCTTATTATATATCCATTTTCTGATAACCATTTTATTTCTCGCTGAACTGTACTAATTGAAATACCGACCTTTTCTACTAAATCCTTTTGTTTGATATTTGGATTTTCTTGTAATGCCATTATAATTATTTTTTCATTTTTATTTAATACATCACTTAAAACATCATTTAAAACATCATTCTCTGATGTTTTAAAGTTCAGATTTTTCAATGTTAAAATAAATTCTGTTCTATTAGAAAAGAATTGTGGTGCAAGACTCTCATTATAATTCACTTCTGCCTCATACGCTTTTTTTATTTTCTTAAAACCGCTTCCTCTACGTTCCATGAAGTTAAGTCTGCTAAATACATCAGCTATAATCGGATTTCTTCTAGCTGATGGTACTTGTTCAATATCTCTTTCCTGTATCAATGAACCGTCAAACATACCTCCCGGAGAATAAATTTCCAATCTGTCATCAAAAATATCTATATGCACCTCACTGCCATAATTCAAGTAGTCTCTATGCACAAGTGCATTCACAATTCCCTCAAAAATACTTCTCTCAGCATAATCTGGATACTCAATTCTTGATGTAGCAGTTTTCTTCCACATCTTTTTTGAATTTCGGTTAACAAAGTTAATGCCGGCCTCCAACAACATAATAATGCTTCCTGTGTATTCACTATCATCAATTGCATCAATGATCCCAGATGCTTTATCTATTCCGTTCCATCTAGTACAAAATAATCTGGAATGTCTAATCGGTCCTTCATCTGCCAGCAGTGCTCCTGCATTCGTTAAAAATCCGTTTGCATCTACAACTCCAAAAGACTCAAAATCATTATCCATCATACTTTTATGTGTTTTCTGATGATACGCTGATCTTAGTTTTGAAAAAGAATAGTCTTCCATTTTTAGATTAGTGCTCAAACTATCAAAACTTTTATTTTTTCCACGCAGTACCAATCTTTTTAAATCAATAGAATTTGCTATCACGCTTTCATTTCCAATTCTTACAAATGCTGTATGTGTTCCTTCTGCGACATAATAATATGGTGTCTCATCGCCAGCTAAAACTTCTAAACTCAAAATATCTTTTCCGTCTATATTATGAATTTTCAGAATCACTTCCGGAATAGGATCCATCTTAACCTTAACAGATTCACTTATCACCTCTGATGTGTGCTGTATATCATCTAATCCAACAATTGAATCATCATTCGAAACTCCAAAGAACAGAACTCCGCCTAATCCATTTGCAAATGCACTCACACTTTTCATCCAACTCTTTGGTTTTCTAACTTCGAGGGTTTCTTTCTTATCGTATTCCGTGGTTTCTCCAATCATTTCTTTTATCCACATCATGAAATTCCTCCAATACTTTTATTGATATAAAGTGTAGCATATCCGCAAATAATTATCATTCAAATTTTTCAGTTCTTCTGATATCTATATGCCTCCTCAAAACTAACCGCCCCCATTAATTCGTTTTACCTCATCCACGCACTTCGCCTGTAGTCTTTTCAGTGTTTCCTCATCTACTCCATGGCTGAATGCAATCGCATGGGACAGCTTGGATGTCTCTACTGCCATCTTGAACATAGCACGAGCCATCCTGTTCTCACTGTCCTTCACAGTTGCATGGATTACAGAGGACCAAGAGGAATACCATTTCCTTTTCTCTGCTCTTCATCCTCTGACTCCTTTTCTGCACAAAAATAGCAGTATCTATTTTCTTTTCAAAAATAAATACTGCACTCATCATTACTCTATGTTGTTGAAAAAGTCATTTTAGATTACTCAAATGACTTTACATTTAAACTATGAATTTGCCTTATCACTCTTCCTCTTTACTGCTCTGCAATCTTTGCAGCTAATTCTTCCAGATACATCCATCTATCCATTTTCTCTTCAAGCAGAGTTTCTGCTGCTTCCTTATCAGCCGTCAGCTGATTCAATTTTACAAAGTCCGTGGATACTGTTGTCATTTCTATTTCCAGCTTTTCTATCTTTTCTTCTAAGCTAGCAATATCATTTTCTATAGTTTCGTAATCCTTCTGTTCCTGATAGGTAAACTTCAACTTTTGAGGTCCTCGATTACGCTGTCCTTTCTTATCTGCCTGTGCATTTGGCTTTGACAAATTACCATTATTTTTTAACTGCTCTGCTTCTGATATCTCATTATCTAATTCTTTTTTCAATGAGTAATCTGTATAACCACCTTCATACTGCTTGATTTTCCCACCGTCCTCAAAGGCAAAAATACGTTTCATAGTTCTATCCAGAAAATACCTGTCATGAGATACCGTAACCACGATTCCCTCATAGCGATCCAGATAATCCTCTAATATCGTCAATGTGGCTATATCGAGGTTGTTCGTGGGTTCATCCAAAATTATGTAATTTGGGCAAGAGGCCAGCACACGGAGCATGTTTAATCTTTTCTTCTCACCACCAGATAATTTTTCTATCGGACTGTATTGTTGATCCGCCGGAAATAAAAAGCGCTCCAGCATGACGGATGCAGATATTAATCCATCCGCTGTCTGAATATACTCCGCAGTATCCTTCACATAATCGATTACTCTTTGCTTGGGGTTCATATATGACAGGTCCATCTCATTCTCATCACCCATACTTTCTGTGGCAATTTCCTGTGCGTAATATCCCATCTTTACCGTCTGTCCAATAATGACCTTTCCAGAATCCTGCGGAATAATACCTGCAATGATTTTCATTAAAGTTGACTTGCCACAGCCATTTGGTCCTATAAAACCAACTCTGTCTCCCTTCAAAAAGATATAAGAAAAATCATCTATCAGTTTTTTCTCTCCATATGCCTTGCAGATGTGTTCCAGCTCCACTGTTGTTTTTCCAAGTCTTGTGGAGATAGAACTCAATTCTACCTGCCCATCCTGCTCCTTGTTCTGACGATCTCTTAATTCTTCAAATCGTTGTATATGAGCTTTCTGCTTTGTAGAACGCGCTCTTGCCCCTCTTTGCATCCATTCCAGTTCTACACGCAATATGGATTGACGTTTTCTTTCACCAGCTGATTCCATCTCCTGACGTTGCATTTTCAGTTCCAGATACCCAGAGTAATTTGTCTGATAACTATAAATCAGTCCTCTGTCAATTTCTATAATCCGATTGGTTACACTATCCAAAAAATATCGATCATGGGTTACCATAATCAATGCGCCTCTCCACTTTTTCAGATAGTCTTCCAGCCAATCTGCCATATTATTATCTAAATGGTTCGTAGGTTCGTCCATCAGAAGAACGTCTGCGGGTGAAAGCAATGTTGAAATAAGTGCAAGTCTCTTTCTCTGTCCTCCAGATAATTGTCCTGCTGGCTGCATAAAATCTTTAATGCCAAGACGAGTCATCATTGCTTTGGCATCGCTCTCGATAGACCATCGATTCTCCTCTGTTACATTCCCCTCCAATACACATTCCAAACTGCTTTTATCTGGAGCAAATTCTGGATGCTGTGGTAAGTAACGAAGTACCACATGATTTGCTCTTGCGATGGTTCCATCATCTGTTTCTTCTTCCCCCATAATCATTCGCAGCAGGGTTGTCTTTCCGGTTCCATTAATACCAATAACACCAACCTTCTCTCCTTCCTGCAAAGAAAATGAAGCACCATCAAAAAGCTTTCTATCAGTATAAGACTTTGTTAGGTTCTCAATATTTATCAAATTCATCTGCTGCCCCCTGAAACCGCATTTAAAAACAGTTCTCCATACTTTTCATATTTAAACTCGCCCACACCGGAAACAGCAAGCATTGCTTCCTTCGTTTTCGGCTTGGCTGCACACATGCATATCAAAGTCTTATCTGAAAACACAAGATAAGGCGGTACCTTTTCCTTCCTTGCAATTTCCATACGCAGTGCCCGCAGGCTTTCAAAAAGAGGTTCATCCGCTTCACTCAATGCAGCGCTGACCAATTTACTCTTTCGTGATTTTCTTGACTTTCCGGCATTCTTTTCAAGTTCCGTTTCCCTTGCCAGCTTCATTTCAAGTACCGTCTCTCCCTCAAAAACCGAGACCGCCTTTTCCGTCAGCTTCACAATTGCATATTCATCATTGGTCACTGACAGAAAGCCCTGTAAAAACAGGTGGTTCAGCATTTGACGAAGCTGATGCACCGATGTCTTAGCCAATGTCCCATAATGCGGATTCTCATTCATCCGGTAATTCTTAATCTTTGCAGTGTTGGCACCATGCACCGTATCGATAATTACATTTGTACCATAACGCTGATTGCTTGTCTGCACACAGCCAATCAATTCTCTGGCGGCTGCTGTAATATCAACGGTTTCAAACTGTGTGAGACAATTAGAACAATTCCCGCAATCATTTTCTCCGTATTCTCCGAAATACCGCAGGATATAATCCCGCAGACATTCATTGGTAAAGCAGTAAAATGTCATTTTACGCAGCCTTTCCCGGTCACGTTCCATAACGATTTTCTGCGTAATCATATCCAATTCGTTGTTATCACGGTTATTCTCTATGAAGAACTGATTGGTCACAACATCCTGTCCACCATAATATAAAATGCATTCTGCTGGCTCTCCGTCCCGCCCCGCACGTCCGGCTTCCTGATAATAGCTTTCCATATTCTTGGGCATATTATAATGCAGCACAAATCTCACATTCGACTTGTCAATTCCCATGCCAAAGGCATTGGTCGCAACCATGACTGCCCTACGGTCATAGATGAAATCCTCCTGATTGAGCCTGCGTTCCGCATCCCCAAGTCCCGCATGATAACGGGTCACTGAGAAGCCGTCCTCCTGCAGCCTTGTACACACCTCTTCCACTACTTTTCTGGTAATGCAGTATATGATGCCGCTTTCCTCTGCGTGCAGCTCCAGATAATTCTTAACGGTAGCATATTTGTCCTTTGGCGACATCACTCCGAAGTATAGATTCGGTCTGTCAAATCCCAGATTCAGCACATAGGGCTCCTGCAGTCTCAGAATGTCAATCACATCATCTCTGACCTCTGCAGTCGCGGTTGCCGTAAAGGCACTGATCACAGGTCTTTTCGGCAGTCTGTCCACGAACTCCATAATCTTCAAATAGCTTGGTCTAAAGTCCTGTCCCCACTGTGATACACAGTGAGCCTCGTCTACGACCACCATTGAAATCTGCGTATGTAATGCAAAATCAAGAAACTCCTCTGTCACCAGACGCTCCGGTGCCACATAGATAATCGGATAGCGTCCCTCCTTTGCATATCCCAATGCCTTATAATACTGTGCGGCGCTGAGTGAGCTGTTCAGATAGGCAGCATGGACACCTGCCAGATTCAATGCCTCCACCTGATCCTTCATCAAGGAAATCAACGGCGAGATCACGAGTGTAACTCCCTGCAGCATCAGTGCCGGAATCTGAAAGCACAGTGACTTTCCTGCACCTGTCGGCATGATTCCCAAGGTATCACGACCTGCCAATATACTGTTGATCAATGGCTCCTGCCCCTCGCGGAACTCATCATAGCCAAAATACTGCTTTAATATCTCGAATTGATTCATCATATGACTCTGCACTGATTCCCCTTTATCCCCTGTCTACACAAATAAATACTGATATTTTGCAATCTGATACCGCAGCGTTTCTTCTACGCGTCTTAGTATATCCGCTTCATAAATGCCTTTAAAATCCGCTAATTCTCTTTGTATGTCTTTGATTCCAAAGGAAAATTTAACATTTTGTCCATATAATTCCTCAGCAGCATCCAACTGCCGGTCAAAGTCTCTGTCAAACGGCTTTGCCTGAATCACTTTCCGACATTCCTCAATGTCCCTTGTCAGTGGGAAATCATTCTCCAGATCCGAAAACAGAGACAGTCCATGGTCATAATAAGGACATAATCTATAGGTTTCCGCTTCTGCATTATAAATCACCGCAATATTATTCAGATGACGGTCCTCATTGAAAAAAAATGTATCTATTGTTAACCCGACAGCCATATAAGAGCCAAAATGCCTCAGCCCCGTCACTTCTTCAATCACATCCGTAAAAAAAACAATCCGTTCCTGCAGTTCCTGTATTTTGGCAAGTTCCTTAGAAAAGTCACGTCCGGTATACTGGCGGTATAATCTGCTGACTGTAATCAGTTCCTCGGAATCAGAAAGAAAGTTTTCGCTATAACATCCATGATAGAGTCTCTCATGATATGACATGTCCACTCTGTCGTATCTCACATAATTCTCTGCATTGGACAACTTCAGCAGTTTAGAAATCAAAACCTCCGACAGACCTTCATAGCCCATATGGTCTGCCTTATACCATTTATTTTCCGCTTTCCATTTTAACTGATTTCCTTTAGAAGAATGGCCGGTTGTCTCTATCAAAGAAGCGTGATCAAATACCATAACCTCACCCACCATGAACACCTTCTTTCAGCAGAAAGTCCTTATGACTTTTATGCAGTCCCTCAGCATTCTTATATATAATATCAATCCACTGATGATCCTCAGCCATATGTCCCTTTGTTTTTTCAATGATTGCAAGAGGCTCATAGGCTTCCAGACCCAAATCTCTAAGAATCAGCTTCAGGTTCGCACGGCTTCTCGGAAAGCACCGGCTTTCCAGAAAATCCTCAAATTGCTCCCATGTAGGCTCTTTCACAACGCCAAAGGCTCTGTGAAGAATGTCTTTGGTTCTGTTATAAACATATACCTTTCTATGCAGGAAGTCCACGTCTATGACCGTACAGACCTCATCCCGATACATATAATTCATTCTCATGACAACATCCGGGTTCGTTTCAAACTGCCGCAGGTTTCCAATATATTTATAAACCGTCTGTCTGCTTGTGGCAAAGTAGGCAGCAATTCGCCCTATACTCTCTTTGTTCTCATACATTTCCAGCATAACCTCAATATCACAATCGGTGAATTTGGCCTTTCTTCCGGCCTGTCGTATGTTCATGGGATAGTCCTTCTGATACAGCCTGTCGTATTTTCTCGCCTTTTCAGCTATTTCCCGCAAATCGGCCTCATTATCGGTTCCGAAAATCTTCCTGCATAACTGTCTGTCCATTATGACTATCTCTCCTTTCATCCGATTCTGTATGATGTCCACAGGATTAGTCTCTCACTTATAATGTAACATATGCAAATCAAGGTGTCAATTTATTAATTTATTGACACCTTGATTGATAATAATTCATCCTGAACTAAAACAATCCGTCGTTCTTATCCTCTAGCACCTTGATCGCATGATACAGAAATTCATTAATTGGGGTCTCTACACCGACTTCTTTTCCGAGCCGCATCACTGTGCCGGCAAACATATCTACCTCTGTCTTTCTGCCTGCTTCAATATCCTGTAAGGTGGACGGACGACCGTCCTTATTGATCTTCTTGAGTGTCTCTCCCTGCTTCCGGATATCCTCCTCACTCAGCATGATTCCCTTTTTATTTGCAATCGCAACTACTTCACGCATCGCCATTTCACGCAGGTGATTGGCATGCTCATCACAGTGCCATGCGCCAAACGGAATCCCCAGCACTGCTGCCGTCTGATTTTCCGCTACATTACACATGAATTTATGCCACAGAGCAAAAATCATGTCCTTTTGAATGACTGATTTGATGCCTGCACTCTCAAAAAGTGTCTTAACCGCCTGTACCCGTTCGGAATAGGTCTCATTGATCTTCTCTCCGAACTCCATATGCGCAAAATTCGGATTAAAATGCAGTTCATTCTGATTGGTCACTGTTACACTGACTCTTGCCAGTGAATAGAGAATGTGCTCATAGCCATATGTCTCCGCTACAATATCCTCGCTCTCAATGCCGTTGAGCGGTGCCATGATGATGGTCTCCGGCCCGACCTGATTTTTGACCTCAGCGACCGCCTGCCGCAGTCCGGTAAATTTGGTAATGATAATGACGAGATCTGCTGCGCCTGTCTCCTCGTCCGGACTGACCACATGAAAGAACATCGGTTTTCCATTTACGATTAATCCATTCTTTTCAATGCGTTCCTTACGCGTCCCGCCTGCTATAATGCGAAGATTTTCCTTGCCTGTCACCGTCTGAAGATTGGAGGCCAGATAACCTCCGATTCCTCCAAGTCCTATAAGTGCTACCGTCTTCATTTCTCTCATGCCTGCTGCCTCCTAAATTGACCATTCATTTATCTGTTACCCACGCACAGCTTTCCTTGCCTTCACGCTTTTCTTACCTTCACGCTTTTCTTACCTTCACGCTTTCTTCATCGAAACCTTCAGCGACCTCAGATACTTCTTCTGCTCCTCTGTGATCCGATAGCTCTCAATCGCTTTCTGGATTGCCTTATTATGCGTCCAGTCATCCAGTCTCTTTTCCTGAATGAACGGCAGCGTTGCCTCATACTGCTTCGCCAGTGCAGTCGCAAAATACCATGCAATCATCATTTTCACATAGTATTCTTCTGACTGAACATCCGCCACCCGTTCATTGACCTCAACAGAAAATGCTTCCTCCAGAAAATAACTCATCAGTGTCTCTATGCCATAACGTACGGTATATGTATCTCCCGCTCTCATCCATTCCTGACTTTTCTCATAGATTTCCGGTAAATGCTTCTTAAAAATCTTCGGCCGCATGGAATCGCAGGTTGCCCAATTATCCACATAAGGCA
>CAZABT010000105.1:0-9598 GCA_964483395.1 uncultured Lachnospiraceae bacterium | reverse complement strand
GTGTTATAATACTGCCGTAGATTATTTTAGAGGACAGGGACACAGGAGGAAGCAGTATGCTGGAGCAATCATATTATGATAAAACAGATGAAATCATATTAGGCCACGGAACAGAAGCCAAAAATCTGATTCCGATCATGCAGGACATTCAGAGTGAATACAGGTATCTGCCGCCGGAACTTTTGGTCTATGTCGCAAAAAAGTTAAATATTACAGAGGCAAAAGCATATAGCGTTGCAACCTTTTATGAGAACTTCTCTTTTGAAAAGAAGGGCAAGTATATCATAAAGGTGTGTGACGGAACGGCCTGTCATGTCAGAAAATCACTGCCTTTGCTGGAACGGCTGTATCAGGAGCTGGGTCTGTCTGCAGCGAAGCATACGACGGAGGATATGCTCTTTACGGTAGAAACGGTCTCTTGTCTGGGAGCATGCGGACTTGCTCCGGTACTCACGGTCAATGATAAGGTACACCCTTCTATGACGCCGGAAAAGGTATCCGAACTCTTAACGAAGCTGAGAGGTGAAAATGCATGAAAATACAAACAGGAGAGGCACTTGATCAGGCGAAGGAAAGTAATCTTGCCAGAGTGAAGAACGATGACGTCAGAATATTGATCTGTGCAGGAACAGGCTGTCTAGCTGGTGGTTCTGCTTCTATTTATGAGAGATTATGTGAATTGACCAAAAACGATCAGGGAACAAGCGTAGAGTTTGGGGCAGAGATTGCACATAAGCCAGAGGATAGCTTACGGGTCGGAATTAAGAAGAGCGGATGCCATGGCTTTTGTGAGATGGGACCGTTAGTGCGAATTGAACCGTATAACTACTTATATATTAAGGTTAAAGAAGAAGATTGTGAGGAAATTTATCAGGAAACAATATTGAAGGGCAGACCGATTGAGCGCCTTTTATATGAAGCAGACGGAATCAAATATCAGGCGCAGGAGGACATTCCTTTTTATGCGAAGCAGACGCGGCTGGTTTTGAAAAACTGTGGACATATTGATGCAGAGCATATCGATGAGGCCATTGCATTCGATGGCTATCAGGCATTGAAAAAGGCATTGTTTGAAATGAAACCGGAAGATGTCGTGAATGAAATACTGGAATCCAATCTGCGCGGCAGAGGCGGCGGAGGCTTTCAGACGGGATATAAGTGGAAACAGGTCGCAAGGCAGGCGGAGAAGATCCGTTACGTCGTTTGCAACGGTGATGAAGGAGATCCCGGAGCCTTTATGGACAGAAGTGTCATGGAGGGTGATCCGCATAAGATGATAGAGGGCATGATTATAGCCGGATATGCAGTTGGTGCACAGGAGGGTTATATTTATGTACGTGCGGAATACCCGTTGGCTATCAGTCGTCTGAAGCTGGCCATTGCACAGGCAGAGGAGACAGGGCTGCTGGGTGAGCACATTATGGGCTCGGATTACAGTTTTCAGTTACATATCAATCGTGGTGCAGGAGCCTTTGTATGTGGTGAAGGAAGCGCTCTGACTGCGTCCATAGAGGGTGAGCGCGGCATGCCGAGAACAAAGCCCCCGCGTACGGTAGAGCAGGGATTGTTTGGGAAGCCTACGGTACTGAATAATGTGGAGACCTATGCCAATGTGCCGATGATCATTACAAACGGTGCGGCCTGGTATCATTCCATTGGAACGGAAACAAGCCCCGGCACCAAAGCGTTTGCAGTGACAGGCAGTATCAATAATACAGGTTTGATCGAGGTGCCCATGGGTACAACGCTCAAAGAGATTATCTATGATATCGGCGGTGGTATCAAGAATGGCAAGCAGTTCAAGGCAGTTCAAATCGGTGGTCCATCCGGCGGATGTCTGATGGAGACTCATTTGGATATTTCCTTAGACTTTGATTCTTTGAAGAAGATGGGAGCCATGATCGGTTCCGGAGGCTTGGTCATCATGGATGAAGATACCTGTATGGTCGAGGTGGCAAGATTTTTTATGAATTTCACGCAGAACGAGAGCTGTGGTAAGTGTGTACCGTGTCGAGAGGGTACCAAACGTATGTTGGAGATTCTTGAGGATATTGTAGCGGGAAGAGGAACTATGGAGCAGCTTGATATATTGCAGGAGCTGGGAGAAGCCATCACAGATACGGCATTGTGCGGTCTGGGTAAAAGCGCGGCACTTCCTGTACTGTCAACGCTCAGACTGTTCAGGGATGAATATGTGGAGCATGTCCTTCAGAGAAAATGCCGGACGGGCACATGCCAAGCACTGCGTACCTATCAGATTGATCCTGAAAAATGTAAGGGATGCTCTAAATGTGCACGCAATTGTCCGGTTGGAGCCATCAGCGGAGAGATTAAGAGTCCGTTTACCATTGATGTAAATAAGTGTATTAAATGCGGAGCCTGTGAATGCTCTTGTCCATTTAAGGCAATATCCGCTTCGTAGATACCTTGCATTAGTAAAACCTGTAAACAGACTTTTAGATCAAAAGCTTGGAGGAAAATACCATGGATTATATGACAATAGATTCCCTGACTGTTCCAATTGAAGGGGAAAAGAATATTTTATCAGTCATTCGCAAGGCGGGCATTGATCTGCCAACCTTCTGTTATCATTCGGAGTTATCTATTTATGGAGCATGCCGTATGTGTGTCGTCGAAGATGATAGAGGACGTATCTTCGCATCCTGCTCGGAGCAGCCGAGACCGGGGATGGTCATTCAGACCAATACGAAAAAGATACAGCAGTACCGCAAGCTGATTATTGAACTGCTGCTGTCTACGCATTGCAGAGATTGTACTGTATGTACTAAGAATGGCATGTGTGATCTGCAGAGTCTGGCTTATCGTGTTGGCGTGCACGCAGTCAGATTCCTGAACAACAGAAAAGAAAAACCAATTGATATGAGTTCACCATGTATTGTCCGTGACCCGAATAAATGTATTTTATGTGGTGATTGTGTCCGTACCTGCTCGGAGATACAGGGAATAGGTGCACTGGATTTTGCATACAGGGGTTCCAAGATGGAGGTCACACCGGCATTTGACAAGAGTCTTGCCGAGACGGACTGTGTAGGCTGCGGGCAGTGTCGTTCGGTATGCCCGACAGCAGCTATTTCCATCAGAACGAATGTAACAGAGGTATGGGATGCAATTGCTGATCCGAAGGTACGTGTTGTAGCACAGATTGCACCGGCAGTCCGGATTGCAGTCGGTGACAGATTTGGACTTCCTAAGGGTGAGAACAGTATGGGAAAACTGGTATCGGCACTTCGCGTTATGGGATTTGATGCAGTCTATGATACCAATTTTGGCGCTGATCTGACAGTGATGGAGGAGTCCAAGGAACTGGCAAAGCGTTTGGAGAAAAATGAAAAGCTGCCTCTCTTTACCTCATGCTGCCCTGCCTGGGTGAAGTATTGTGAGACAAAACATCCTGAGTTTACGGAAAACATTTCTTCCTGTCGTTCACCGCAGGGTATGTTTTCAGCAGTCGTAAAGGAGTATTTTAAAGAAAAGGATGCAGAAGAAGATAAAAAGACCTATGTAGTGTCGATTATGCCATGCACGGCGAAAAAGGCAGAAATCCTCAGACCGGATAATCAGACCAATGGTGCTCAGGATACAGATATTGTACTGACCACAGTAGAGATCATCCGCATGATCCGTCAGGTCGGAATTAAGTTTGAGGAGCTTGATGGAGAGGCACCGGATATGCCGTTTGGAATGGCTTCGGGTGGAGCAGCTATTTTTGGTGTGACCGGCGGTGTGACAGAGGCGGTATTGCGTCATTTGTCAGAGAAGCATATCCACAGCACCCTGTCTGAAATCAAATACAGTGGTGTCAGAGGAACAGAGAACTTCAAGGAAGCCAAGGTCATGCTGGGAGATCGAGAGGTTAAAATTGCGGTCATTCACGGTCTTGCAAATGCAGGCAGGCTATTGGAAAAAATCAAGGCTGGAGAAGTTTATTATGATTTTGTAGAGGTGATGGCATGCCGCCGCGGATGTATTCTTGGCGGAGGGCAGCCACTTCCTATGGGGCCGCGTACCCGCGCTGCACGTACGGAAGGTATCTATCGTGTAGATAAGCAGTCTCAGATTCGCTTTACAGATGACAATCCGGTACTGTCACAGGTATATGAGGATGTTATTTGCGGTAAGGAGCATGAGCTTTTACATCGTGCAAAATAAAATGGAACACATAAGATGTTTTGTCAGGAGGAATAACAGAGCATGGAAAGACCAACATTAGTCATTATGGCAGCAGGAATGGGAAGTCGTTATGGAGGGCTGAAGCAGATTGACCCGGTAGATCAGGAAGGAAATAAGATCATTGACTTTTCAATCTATGATGCGATCAGAGCAGGCTTCAAGAAAGTCATTTTTATCATTAAAAAGGAAAATGAAACGGATTTTAGAACTTGTATCGGTGATGTTGTAAAGGGTCATATTGAGGTAGAATATGTATATCAGGAGTTAAGTGACATACCCGTGGACAGATCAGTGCCGGAGGGACGTGTTAAGCCATGGGGCACGGCGCATGCAATTTTAAGCTGCAGAGATGCAATTGACGGTTCATTTGCAGTCATCAATGCGGATGATTACTACGGAAGGGAAGCGTTTCGGCTGATTTATGATTACCTTGCACAGACAGAGGATGATGCAAAGTACCATTATGCCATGGTCGGCTATGAGCTGGGAAATACACTGACTGAGAACGGATATGTATCCAGAGGTGTGTGTGAGACGGATGCGGATTCTTATCTGACTGATATTGTGGAGAGGACACATATTGAAAAAACGGCAGCAGGTGCTGCTTATACCGAAGATGGAACGACTTATACGGAGATTTCCGTAAAGAGTATTGTATCGATGAACATGTGGGGATTTTCAAAAAGCTTTATGAAGGAAGCCGAATCTGCGTTTGCAGAATTCATGGAACAGAAGGTTCCAGGCAATCCGCTCAAGGCAGAATGCTATCTGCCCTCTGTGGTAGATGAGCTGCTGAAGGCCGGAAAGGCTACCGTTAAGGTGCTTCATTCTAAAGACAGATGGTTCGGGGTAACCTATAAAGAGGATAAGCCGTTTGTTATGGAGTCCATAGCAGCGCTAAAGAAACAAGGGGTGTATCCGCAGAAGCTGTGGGAGTAGATATAGTATCATGGAGACAACGGGACTAGCTGCAGTATTATCAGTACGAGGTGTTGAGTCAATTCAGTGATGTATAAATAGACTCAGTGAAAAATGGCTTCGTAATCATACTGCATGGCATAATTGTACATATTGATCAAGGTATCATAGTAGGTATCTTTGGTCAGTTCGTGCTTGCCGTCACGCATGGATTCATACAGATAGTAGCTGATGTCCTGGGAGAAGTGAGAGTAATCTCTATAATTATTTAGATTTGTAATCATGTCTGTATCATCTTGAAAATAGAAGATACGGACATTTTCATATTCAAATAAATGTTCAAATACATTAATCATTGCAGATATTTCAGCAGCACTTTCACCGCGTCTGGTGCTGTCATCCCAGAATAAAATGCTGTATGGAGGACAGTAAAAATAGAATTCGACATCAGGATGAGCCGCAATGTAGGGTGTAATCGAATTGATGAAATGATTGCTGTAGTCCATGTAGGTATCATAATTCTTTTCAGGCAGAGTCACTACGCTTCTTTGTGTATTATAGATGCCAAGGACAGAAGTTTTATTGAACTGAAATTTATGTGCCCATGAATAGGCATTGTCAGCGCTGTAGTGTTCCCACTTGTTATTGATCAAAAATTCCGGCAGATATTCAAACAGAACATCTTTATTCCAAATATAATAAACATCATTGATGTAGCTGCGGTCAGACAGATAATAGGGTATGGTGGTCAGATAGTCTCCGGGGACATTGGTCAGGAGATAGGTATCCATGGAAAAGATAATATTTTTCACATCATCATGCTGCAGAACTTCATTGAACATGACATTGTAATCATCAAAGTGTGCACCCTGCAGACAGAGCTTGACACACCGGTCACCGAATACACCGTCCTCGAACCAGGACTCCTTGAAATTTTCACTCATGGAGGAACCGATCAGAGCTGTATCATAGTCCATATGACGCGCAACGCCGACGAGTGCATAACGCTCCTCAGTTTCAACGGCGGCCAGCTTACCGATGGGAACGTGATAGTGAATAAACGGATCAATGACAATAACTGCTGCAGCGATGATGAGCAGTATACCGACAATCCATGCAATTGTAGTGTAGGTGTATTTTTTCATTGTAGTTGCTCCTGCAGGTAAATTGCTTTCAGCGGTTATCCGGCAAACGAAAGTCTTTGTTACGTGCTTAAAAATTTACGTATAAGAATGTTCCGACTTCTGAGAAGGATAGGATGGACCAGATCAGAAGCAGGACGGTGATGAACATGGTGCGTTTGTTTGGGCGGAAGGCGAGGACTCTTTCGTGTGTGTTTTTCATGCAGGTTCCGGCAATCAGGGCAAATATCAAGAAGATGACCAGCAGTGCACCGCCAGTATAATATACGGCTAAAGGGCTGTAGTGCAGTACGATTTTCTGAATCAGATTAAATTCACTTGGCAGTACCGTGGCAATCATATCGGCTGACAGTGGCGTGAATTGGAAAGAAACCAGTTGCTTCAGCATCAGATTGGCATAGGTGATTGTTTCTGCTCTAAAATATACCCATGCAATATTGACAAAGAGGAAGGTTCCAAGCCATCTCAGGAAGGAGGGAACTTTCTGCATAAAGCCTTTGCACAGCTTGCTCAGACAGATGCCGATACCGTGCAGAATACCCCATAGAATAAAGGTAAATGCGGCACCGTGCCATAGACCGCTGAGCAGGAAGATGAAAAACATATTGATATAGGTTCTGATCTTGCCCTTTCTGTTGCCACCAAGCGGAAAATACACGTAGATGCGAAAGAATCTTGTCAGGGTGATGTGCCAGCGTTTCCAGAACTCATCAATGGACTTTGCCTTATAGGGAGAATCAAAGTTCTCCACCAGATTAATATTTAACATCAGGCAGATACCGGATGCCATATCGCAGTAGCCACTGAAATCGAAATATATTTGCAGTGTATATGCCAAAATGACAATCAGGGAATTGATGGTGCCGAGAGAAAGGACATTGAGATAGCCCCAGTCAACAATGGAGCCAAGATTGTCCGCCAGCAGCATTTTTTTGGCAAGGCCAAAGGAAAATGCAAGAAGTCCTTTGGAAACACGTTCATAATCAATTTTTTTTCTGTCTATGTCATTAAATTGGGGAATCAGTTCATTGTGAAATGCAATCGGCCCTTGTGTAATCTTAGGAAAGAAGGAAACAAAAAGTGCATAGTCCAAAATGCGGTAACGCACAGAGGAATCACGATAGCTGTCTACAATAAACGCAATTTGCTGGAAGGTAAAGAAGCTGATGCCAAGCGGGAGCAGCAGATTTCTGATCAGCAGCGAGGTTCCCAGATACTGATTCAGGGTAGTGGAAAAGAAATCAAGATATTTAAATATAAGCAGGGCACCCAAATTCACGCAGATGCCTGTTATCAAAGCAGCTTTTTTTAAGGCTTGTCCGCGGATGCGGTCTAAGAGCAGTACAAGTCCGTAGTTGAACAGGATGCTAAGTAGAATTACAGGCAGAAATGCGATATTGGTATATGCATAAAACCACAATGACATACCAAGCAAAAACAGCTTAGCAATATCATAGTGGTTCGTCTTATTAATTGCATAATAGCCAATTACCGTAATCGGTAAAAAGACCAATACAAACAGAAAAGAATTAAATATCATGGTTCTCTCCGCGGAAGTATAGTATGCTGCTTTTATTTTTTCTGATGCTGCAGTGCTGCGTCGACCAAACCGCGAAACAGGGGATGAGGTCTGTTCGGTCTTGACTTTAATTCAGGATGTCCCTGTGTAGCAACAAAGAAAGGATGCTCAGGCAGTTCACACATTTCTACAATTCGACCGTCCGGTGAGATACCTGACAGCAGCAAGCCGTGTTCGGCCAATACTTCTCTATATTCATTATTAACTTCATATCTGTGTCTATGTCTTTCGTGAATCGTTTCAGATCCGTATAGCTGGTATGCTTTTGAATTTTGATTCAGAACGCAGGGATAAGCGCCCAGTCTCAGTGTACCACCGATATCCTCTATGTCATTTTGATCAGGCATCAGCGCAATGACAGGATGCGTTGTTCCGGGATTCAGTTCTATACTGTGTGCATCCGCATAGCCGATGACGTTTCGTGCATATTCCACAATAGACAGCTGCATACCAAGACAGATGCCAAGGAAGGGAATGTCGTGTGTCCTGGCATAAGTAATGGCTTTGATCATACCCTCAATACCGCGGTCACCAAAGCCGCCGGGAACCAAAAGACCGTCAGCACCGGCAAGTGCTTCACCTACATTTTCATCGGTCACGTCTTCAGAATCCACCCATTTGATATGTACCACTGCATTGTTGGAAATACCGCCGTGCTTTAGTGCTTCCACAACAGAGATGTATGCGTCATGCAGCTGTGTATATTTTCCGACCAGTGCAATCGTGACTTCTTCTGTAGGGGTTTTTAATGCCTGCACCATCTGCTTCCAGTCTGTGAGATCCGGTTCGGGACACGGCAGACCGAGACACTCGCAGGCAACCTGCGCTAACTGCTCCTGCTCCATGGCAAGAGGTGCTTCATATAGATATTCTACATCCAGATTCTGCAGTACATGGCTGCTGGGGACATTGCAAAATAGCGCAATCTTGTCCTTGATCTGTTTGTTCAGGGGATGTTCACTTCGGCAAACGATAATATCCGGCCAGATTCCCATGCCCTGCAGCTCTTTGACACTGGCTTGTGTCGGCTTGGTCTTCATTTCCTGAGAGGCCTGCAGATAAGGAATCAATGTAACGTGGATTAAAATCGCATTTTCATGTCCGACATTGTGCTGAAACTGACGAATTGCTTCTAAAAACGGCTGACTTTCTATATCTCCGACGGTACCGCCAACCTCAATGATGGCAATGTGCATATCATCGTCAGCAGTATTTCTGTAGAAGCGGCTCTTGATTTCATTTGTAATATGTGGAATGACCTGTACCGTAGTGCCGCCGTAATCGCCGCGTCGTTCCTTTTGCAGCACAGACCAATATATTTTTCCTGTAGTGACATTGGAATTTTTATCAAGACTTTCGTCAATGAATCTTTCATAATGTCCTAAATCCAAATCGGTCTCTGCTCCGTCATCCGTCACAAATACTTCTCCATGCTGTATTGGATTCATCGTTCCGGGATCAATGTTGATATAAGGATCAAACTTCTGCATAGTGACCTTATAGTTTCTTGCTTTGAGCAGTCTGCCTAAAGATGCGGCTGTAATTCCCTTCCCAAGTCCGGAAACAACACCGCCTGTTACGAAAACATATTTAACTGGCATAATACCAACCTCCATAAACGCACACAAAGGTGCGCTAAATAAATGCGCACCTTTGCGCGTGAATATGTACATAGACATTATAGTGAATTGTTTCATAAAAATCCAGTCTTTTTGAAAACTTTAGAATTTTACAAATTGTAAAATCCAAACTATTGGATTGACAAAAG
>CAZABT010000104.1:0-9632 GCA_964483395.1 uncultured Lachnospiraceae bacterium | reverse complement strand
TGTTACACCTCCCTGTCAATGCGGATAAAATTTTGCAAAATCTTCATGCCCACATCTGAACTTTTTTCCGGATGAAACTGACAGGCAAACAAATTACCCTGTTCTACCGCTGCATGAATCAGCGCACTGTATTCCGTTGTTGCTTTTACAATTTCAGGTTTTTTTGCCTTCAGATAATAAGAATGGACAAAATAAACGTACGAACCATTTTCAATTTCTTCAAACAATCGGCCTCCATTGACCAGTTCAAGAGAATTCCAACCAATGTGCGGAATCTTGAGACCCTCTTTGTCCGGAATTCTGACAATTTCACCTTGAAGCAGTCCCAAACCCTTTACTCCCGGACATTCCTCACTTCGTTCAAAAAGTAACTGCAATCCAAGACATATTCCCAAAAATGGAGTTTTTCTGTCCACCACTTCATGAATTACATCTTCAAGACCGTACGCACGTATCCTTCCCATAGCATCTCCGAAAGAACCGACACCCGGCAGAATCACTTTTTCTGCGTTCAAAATAGTCTCTCTGTCACGTGTTACAACAGCTGACTCACCAAGAAACTGTAATGCTTTTTCCACACTCTTTATATTGCCTGCATCATAATCAATAATTGCTATCATTCTATCATTCCTTACCTGCTTCTGTTCGGTTTCTGTTCTGCTTCTGTTCTACTCCTGTTCTGCTTCTGTTCTGCTTCTGTTCTGCTTCTGTTCTGCTGCAACGGTGTCCATATTATTGTATTGTAACATCTGCATTTTCAAACAGTTCATCTACATTCTGTGTACTTACACCACCTTCGGGAGGCTGTGCGTTCTCCTCTGTCGGCGGAGCCGATTGAATTGAATCTACGACTTCGGGGGCTTCTGTGGCTGCGGGCTGTTCTGCTGAGGACTGTTCCGCTGCGGGCTGTTCTGCCGCTCCTGCATCCTGCATAGGCTGATCCGCTGCATTTTCCTCAAATTCACCCTCTTCACCTGCTATCACCGGATTATCCGGCTGCTCCGGTACTGCATTCTCTTCTGTTTGCATATCCGGCAGATATGGCTGTCCGTCCTTCGTCTGCAGATTAAGTGTATTGGTTCCAAACAGAAAATCGTTGATTGTTCTTGAATAAATCTGCGGATCTTCAATTGCCAGCCATTCACGTGCCTGCTCCGGGCTGACTCCATACTGATTGGACAACATATCCTCTATCTGCTGTGCCAGCGTACGATACTCCTGCATGATCCCCAGTACCTCCGCTTTCTCAAGATACTGATCCGCTGCTTCCATACCCTGCAGCAACGCATTAAATGCCTCCAGCTGCAAATCCATGGCCGTATAGTTCAAATAAGACTGATACTTTCGATCCAACCGGAGCATCAAGACAGTCTTCTCCAACAGAAGCTGTTCATCTGCATTCAAGTGATGCCCAATCAAACATTCATATGCCATTTCATAATTCTGATTCTGATAATTTGCTTCTGCCTTTCTCATATCATTGTAGTATGGATAAAATAGTGCAATCGCAATCATAAGTAAGCCAATAGAAGCACACAGTACAGCAATGACTGTCACCTGCTTTTTGGGCAGCTTCTTTCCTGCAGGACGTTCCTCTTTGGGCAGTTTAACCTTCTTAGGTTTTTTCTCCTTGGGCTTCTTCTCTTTTTTTTCTTTCTTTTCTTTCTTTGCCTTTTTGCCCTTCTTACCCTTTTTACCGTTATCCTCTTCTTCCAGCTCCGATAACAGTTCTTGATTCTCCGCATCTGCATTTTCCAATGATTCTGCCGTTGTGGTCTCACCGAACAAATCCCGGATCTCCTCTGCGGATTCCTCCGTCATTTCCTCTTCCGTCAGAGAATTCAGCAAGCGTGCGAAAAATCCCGGCTTTTTATCCGGATCGTTTTCCTTGGTCTTTCGCTCTTTCTTTTCTTTCCCGTCTCTTCTTTTCCTTTTTATCTTTAGGGGATTGTTCTTCCTCGTCTGATTCTTCATCAAGAGGTTCTTCTATTGCAAATATATCATCCCCGTTTTCCGTGCCGTCTCCTGCCGCTGCCTTTTCTAACAGAGCAAGTACATCGTCATCGTCAACCGTTTCGTTGTTATCATTCTTTTTCAGTAATTCGTTGATTTCATTCAGCTCAGAATCATCTGATATCTGATCCAACAGCTCTGTAACATCAGTATCTCCAGCTGTCAGCAGATCAGTCGAGCCCAGTTCGTCATCCGACAATTGATTCGACGAAAGATCCTTGATATCAAGCAGATCCGCCATCTTCTCCAGTTCTTCCGGAGAGATAGCCATTTCCTGCCCCTCCACAGGCTGTCCCTCTGGTTCCGGAGTTTCCTCTAATTCTCCCAAAGAAGACAATAAATTGGAAATATCCTCATCCTGCAGCACCGTGCTTTCAGGTGCAGCATCCTCTGCCACATTGTCTACGATTGGTTCCTCTATAATTGGTTCTTCTATGACCGGTTCGTCTATAACTGGTTCTTCTATAACCGATTCGGCTATAACCGGTTCTTCTATAACTGGTTCTTCTATAACCGGTTCCTCTATAATTGGTTCTTCTATAATCGGTTCTTCTATAACCGGTTCTTCTATAATCTGTTCCTCTATGAATGGTTCCTCTATAATCGGTTCCTCTGTAACTGGTTCTTCTATAATCGGTTCCTCTATGAATGGTTCCTCTATAACCGGTTCCTCTATAATTGGTTCTTCTATAACCGGTTCCTCTATAATCGGTTCCTCTATAATCGGTTCGTCTATGAATGGTTCTTCTATAATTGGTTCTTCTATAACCGGTTCGGCTATAACTGCTTCTTCTGAAATTGGCTCGTTGATGGCGGGCTCTTCTGTCATTTTCTGCAGTTCACCAAGCATTGCATCTTCTTCTGAAGAGGATGCCGCATCAATCACAGGCAGTTCAGAACTGGGCTCTGCCTGCTTTGGTTCTGTCATGGATTTCAATAACTGTTCTAAATAATCTTCCCCTGAATTCATGGCTTCGACTCCTCCACATGTATTTCGCAAAAGGGGTCGGGAAAAATTCCCGACCTCAATATGTATCTATATGATGTATAATTCACACAATATCATCTCAATACTAAAGCACCAGGGAATCAATTTCCTTCACAAGATTTCCAATCTCCGGCTTAGACAACTGAGCATCAGCTCCAAGTGCTTCTCCCTTACGCTTCATTTCCTCATTGACAAGAGAGGAAAAGATAATCACCGGCACTTGTTTGGTCGCATCATTCTCCTTGATCAGCTTTGTCAGCCTATGCCCATCCATCAGAGGCATCTCAATATCTGTGATGACACACTGCACATGCTTGGATAAGGTTCCCTCCTGCTCACACATACGAATGTAATCCCATGCTTCCTGTCCGTTTTCCTTCTTTGTCAGATTCACATATCCGGCCTTGGTCAGGGAATCACCGATCAGCTTATTCAATAAAGGGGAATCTTCCGCAATTACAATTGCAACATTGCTTCTGGTTCTCTCTCCCAGATTATCAATATCCGTCACTTTAAGGCCTGTTTCCGGACTGATGTCTGTCACGATTTTTTCAAAATCCAAAATAATGACCAGTCTCTCGTTCAGCTTCACGATACCTGTTGAAATACCGTCCTCAACAGAATTGACCGTTGCGCCCGGCTTAATGATATCCGTCCATGATACTCTATGGATTCCAATCACCTGATCTACATGAAAAGCCACATCCAGCTTATTGAAGTTTGTTATGATAAATAAACCTTCCGGCTTGCTCTCACCTTTTTGCAGGCAATTGTTCAGACTGATGGCTGTAATCATAACATCACGCGGCATAAAAATACCTTCTACGCTCGGATGTGAGTTCGGCACCGGAGTCACTGCCTGATAGGGGATGATTTCACGAATCTTTGCTACATTAATGCCATAGGAATTCTCCCCCAACGTAAATTCCAATATCTCCAATTCATTCGTCCCATTTTCTAATAAGATTTTAGTATCCATACGTTCACCTTCCCCTTTGTTTAGCATTCATAGTAGCATTATACCATATACTTTCTGAAAAAAATAGATAATTTACAAAAATAGCGCCAATGATATGAATCTATTGCAGTTGGTATGTGAAATCATTGTCATCTCCGACCAGCAGCAAAGATAATTTGCTTAATTCAGCCGTTGTCGCCTCTTCTATTTCAAACACAAGCACCGTATCCGTCGTCTCATTCCCCTCCAGTGTCCCTTTATATACTGACAGATCATTCAGGAGAATCGTTGTCTGACAATTAATACGCATGTCGTCATTGATCAGAAGTCTGAACAATGGAGCATTTGTTACAATATCACAGTCCATGGCACTTTCCGTCGGATTGTTCAGATCAAAATGCAGAATCAATAAATCATGCCCCGTCTGTGCCTGCATGGAAAAAACCAAGTCATCAGACTCCTGCTCCGGATAAATATCACATGTCTCATACCCCGTATAGGTAACAAAGAAATCCGGTATTCCCAAAGCAGCAGCAAGTGGCAGAAGTGAAGCAGTCTGCTCTGCAATCAGATTGGATTCGTTCGCACCTTCCGTCATACCGTTCTGTTCCTCACCGGCAGCCGGTGGAGGCGGTGTCGGCGTCTCAACAATAATCGGATCATCCGTAATTTCCATTAAGCCGTTGTGATGCTGACCATCATATTTTAACAACGCTCCGGCCGCATACTCCGCCACAAGCGCTGTTTCTTCCTCAGTAAGCTCCACCTCTGGAATCATTCCGCAGCTGTTCAGCAAAAAGGTACACAATATCGACAGCAGTACAAAACGTACTTTTCTCATCGTTTCCTCCAAAATGCATTAATATGTTATATCTTAACACTTCAACACTGTATCCGCAAGATATTGTCTTTATTTTCCGTCCAATTCAAACCAGAATGCTACACCATTATCATAATTGATCACACCATATTTCTGATTGATGGAATCCATGACCGCTTTCACAATGGATAAGCCTATTCCACTGCCTCCGTACTCTCTCGTCCTCGCTTTATCCACCTTATAAAACTTCGTCCACAGATGCGGCAGTGCATCCTCTGCAATCGGTTCACCCGTATTGAATACCGTAACACGAACCGTGTGATCCTTCCTTTCGATTTTCACCTCAATCGTTTTTTCACCGGCAGCATAATGTATTGCATTGGAAAGATAATTTCGGAATACCTGCTCTGTTTTAAATTCATCCGACCACACATAGACCGGCTCCTCTTCTTCAAAGACAACCTGTATGTGATCCTGTTTCAGCAGAATATCCACTGACTGTATACAATTTTGAATCAGTTCTGTCAAATTAAACCGTTCCATGACAACACTCTCATTGCCAAACTCGATCTGATTCAGTTCCAAAAGATTTCTGACCAGTGTATTCATTTTGTTGGCTTCATCCATAATGACATCACAATAGAAGTCCTTGCTTTCCTCATCATCATGGATGCTTTCCTTCAGTCCCTCCGCATAGCCTTGAATCAGTGCGATCGGTGTCTTAAGCTCATGCGAAACATTAGACAGAAATTCCTTACGCATCTCATCTATTTCATTTTTCTTTTGCAGATCACTCTGCAATTCATTATTGGCAGTCTTAAGCTCTGAAATTGTCTCCTCAAGTGTTGTAGACATTTGATTGATATGCTCGCCCAGCAGCGCGATTTCATTGTGTCCTGTAGGCTTATATTTTGCATCAAAATCCAAGTGGGTCATGCGCTCTGAAATATTGACCAGTTCCCAGATCGGTTCTGTAACCTTTTTAGACACATAGCTAATGACAAATGCACTTAACAGTACAGCCAGCAGCCCAATGCAGGCCAGAAAACGATTGGATATATCTGCGCTGTCCCGTATGCTGTCCAGAGCAGACCGCATAATAATTAAATTCCCGTTTTCGAGAGTTCCCCACAATTCGATATATTCTGTATTCATCCGTGGATCTTGCGTCGTTTGAATGATATAATCATCACCCTGACGCAGAATGCTTGCAACCGTATTTCCTCCCAGCAGATAGTCCAGCAGCCGCTCATTCAGCAGCTTTGAATCGTGCATGGAGGATTTCATTTCCTGCGTCTCTGTATCAATGATCAGGACATCCATACTGTTTCGTGAGCAGATCTGATCGAAAACCAGATTAAAGTCATCAGAATCAATTTCATTGCTCTGGAGTGACAGATTGATATTGTAATATGCATTGAGCAGAACGTGCTCCTTATTCTGCACATACACCTTTTCCAAAAAGGTATTATTAACAAACCAGCACAATAAAATTGTGCCGGCCATCAATCCTATAAAGGTCACTGCAAATTGTGTCTTAATCGAGTGCTTCATTCCGATACCTCAAACTTATATCCCATGCCCCATATCGTCTTGATATAGTCACCCTTTGTTCCCATTTTGCTTCTCAGTTTCTTCACATGCGTATCAATGGTTCTGGCATCTCCGAAATAATCATAATTCCATACATGATTCAAAATTTTTTCTCTGGACAGTGCCAGTCCTTGATTTTCCAAAAAATAAGAAAGCAGTTCAAATTCCTTGAAGCTGAGGTCTACTGCCTCACCATCGATCAAAACAGAATGCGCCGCCTTATCAACAACGATTCCTCCTGCTTCTATCATATCATCCTCTGCTGCTATGTTGGAGCGCCGCAGAATCGCCTCTACTCTGGCAACCAGAATCTTTGGGCTAAAGGGTTTAGAAATATATTCATCCACGCCAAGTTCAAAGCCCTGCAGCTCGTCCCGCTCATCCCCCTTGGCTGTCAACATGATAATGGGTACCTTTGAAGTCTCTCTGATTTCCTTACATACCTGCCAGCCGTCAATCTTCGGCATCATGACATCCAAAATAATCAGTGCAATATTCTTTGTGTTGTAAAACAGATCCAGAGCTTCGCTTCCGTCGCCTGCCTCTATGACATCAAAATTCTTCTTGACCAGAAAGTCTCTGACCAGCTTCCTCATCCTGCTTTCATCATCCACAACTAAAATCTTATATTTTTCCATCCGTGTCACCTGCTTTCTCGTGATTTTAGACAAGTATACAATAAAAATATGACAAATCTGTGAAATCATTCATCACTCTGCCTGTTCTTTCAGCAGTTCGGCTTCCTTTTCGCGTAAAGCATTCTCCCTCTCCGTCAAATCCTGTTCCCATTCTGAGTATTGGTTTTCCAACACATTTTTATAATTCATGATATTGGGATTTTTGGCATTAAGCGCTACCGTAAACAAGGAAATCACCAACACCACCAGCAGGATGCAGACCCATACCGCAGCAATGTATTCCTTGTGGTAATCCTTCTTCGCCTTAGGCTGGACATAAATCGCATCCAGCTTGGACAGTTCCCCTGCTTTGGCTCCAAAAATCGTATAGAGTGGAATGCTCTTGACCTTGGAATCCTCAATCTCCAACTGTCTATATAGATAAATCTGCAGTTCCCGCAGGAATGCATAGCCAATCGGGGTGACAAATATTCGATTCACAATCATCTTATTATAAACTTCCAATATCGTTTCCGGCTGGTTATAATCCAGCTTGTCCGAAATATACTGAATCTTTTTCGTTTCCTCTCTTGCAATCTGTGCATCTGCAGCCGTTGCAAATACAAATCCATCCACTTCCCTGTTATCTGTAGCCATAGGTTCTCTCCTGATTTTATGATAAAATGATTTTATCATAAAAGAAGCGGTCACAACAGCACCGCTTCTTTTATCCTATCTTTCTTTAGAATTTGAATATACTCAAATTGTTCTCCAACGTATTGGCAATGTTCTGTAATTCACCGGAGGTATCCTGAATATCTCCCATCATATTACTAAACTCTGCTGTAGATGCAGATGTTTCTTCCGTTCCCGCAGCATTTTCCTCTGCAATGGCCGTCAAATTCTGAACAACATCTACAACGGTAACTCTTGCCTCATCCAGACTTCTTGTCTTATCTGCAATTGTGTTGACGCTTGTGATTGAGCGGTCGATTCCTGTCTTGACCAGTGAGAAGATCTGCTCTGTCTTGTCTACATTCTCACTCTGGCGCTGCATAATCTCTCTCACCTCATCCATCGTCTCAACAGCCTTGTTGGAATCCTGAATCAAAAGTGTGATAATCTGTTCGATCTGACGTGCAGAATCATTGGACTGCTCAGCCAGCTTCTGAATCTGTGCTGCAACAACCGCAAAGCCTCGTCCCTGCTCACCTGCTCTCGCTGCTTCAATAGAAGCATTCAGAGACAGGAGGTTCGTCTCCTCAGCAATGGCTGTAATCAAATTGGTTGCCTCTCTGATCTTCATTGCTGATTCATTGGTTGTATTGGTCTGCTCATAAATTACATCAATGGCCGTTCTTGCCTTCTGGTTGATTCCGTTCAGTTCATTTAATGTCTGTGTTGCCTCGTTGCTGGAGTTCTGCATCTCTGATGCATTGTTATAAAGCTCTTCAACCTCGGCCTTGGTCTCTTCAACCATGTTACCCATCAGAATAACATTTTCCGTAGCCTTCTGTGTCTCATCTGCCTGTGAAGTAGCGCCGTCAGCGATTTCATGAATGGCTCTTTCCACCTGTCCTACGGAGTCTGCTGCATTGCCTGAAGTTCCATTCAAGTCATTGGAGGCATTATACAAAACAGAACTTTGGCTCTTGATGCCGCTCATGATTCTAATCAGTTCATCCTTCAGCTTCGTTATGTACCGAGCTACATCGCCGACCTCATCCTTCCGCTCCAGCAGCTTCTCGTCCATGGACGCCGTCAGATTACCCTTGGATACTTCCTCTACCACATCAATGCTCTTCTTCAGACTGCTTACGATATTACTTGCCATAAGAACTGCAAATATGCCGCAGGCAACCATCAGAACGATGACCGTGATCAACAGGATGTTCGTCACCTGACTGATTTCATTTTCAACATTTACCTGACTCTTTCCTGCAAACACCATACCGCAGGGAGTGGTGGTTCCCTCTTGATACATTGGCACATAATATACATAGAAATCCGAACCTGCTACATTGACATGATCGGCTGTATAATCATTTCCTTTGTTCAAAACCTCTTCAACAACCTTATCTGTTGCCTGGGTTCCGATCGCGCGTTTACCATCGCTGATGACCGAGGTCATATAACGGGTATCCCCAAAGAATACCGTCACCTCAATACCTGTACTGTTTTTGATTTCATCTGCCACATCAGTCGCCTGCGAAATATTCAAATCACCCTTCCAGAGTTCATTGTTCTCATCCACATGGTACTCTCCGGGTATATCTAATTCCAACGCATTCCTCACTGAAAGTGCTGTTGACTGAAGACCGGTATACACCTCTGCCTCCATTTTCTTTGAAACCTGCTGCTTCGTAACTACAAATGAGATAACCCCCATCAACAGCAGCGGTACCAAAGCCAAAATCATAATCTTCCCTTTTAACTTCATCCTATCGCCCCTTTTCTGTGTTTATTCCGACTTATTTATATCGGTCAAAAATGATTCTTTGATTACATCCGACATCATTTTTAATAATATGTACTATATTAACATTTTTCTTTTGTTTTATCAATAAAAATATACATTTTACACTATATTTATGAGCCATTTATGATAATGTCCTTATATACCACATAGGAAAATGTCCCAAG
>CAZABT010000103.1:0-9653 GCA_964483395.1 uncultured Lachnospiraceae bacterium | reverse complement strand
TAGCCCTGCTATTATCCTAGGTATATGAATGTTTAACCGGAGATGAGGATCTTCGGTTTTTTTGTCTTTACTTCAACGGACGGGATAGGGTATAATTATGGAAAGAAACCGGAAACAAACACAATGAGGATGAACAATGCTTTTTAATTCAATCGATTTTTTGATTTTCTTTCCGATTGTACTGATAGTCTATTTTGTAATGCCGCGTAAGCTGCGGTATATATGGCTTTTGCTTGCAAGCTATTATTTCTATATGAGTCTGAGCCCACAGTATGTGATACTACTGTTGCTACTGACGCTTCTAACATATTTCACAGGAATTTTAATTGAAAAGAGTCCGCCTAAGATGGGAAAGTGCTGTATGGTGCTCTGCCTGATCATCAGTCTTGGAATGCTGGGTGTATTTAAATACTCCGGTTTTGTCGTAGACAGCATCAACAGCATACTGGACGGTCTTCATATGCGGCCGGTATCAACGGCATTCAATCCGGTTCTGCCACTTGGCATTTCCTTTTACACATTCCAGTCGGTTGGGTATATGCTGGATGTATACAGGGGAAACAGTAAGGCAGAGAGAAATATTGCAAGATATGCTTTGTTTGTGTCATTTTTTCCGAATATTCTGTCTGGGCCGATCGAACGGGGAAAGAATGTCCTGCCGCAGATTGAGAAGCTCAAGGATGCCGTATTGTGGGACTATGATAGAATTACTTCGGGCGCGGTGCTGATGCTGTGGGGATATTTTCAGAAAATGGTCATTGCAGACAGAGTAGCGGCATTGGTCAATGAGGTTTACGACAATTATCGTATGCATGGAGCGGTTTCCATTATTTTGGCGACATTGTTCTTTTCGGTACAGGTGTATTGTGATTTTGCCAGCTATTCCAATCTGGCAGTCGGCGCAGCAAGGATTATGGGCATTGATCTTATGAGAAATTTTGAAACACCTTACTTTTCCAGAAGTGTCGGAGAGTTTTGGCGCAGATGGCACATTTCACTCAGTACATGGTTTCGGGATTACCTTTATATACCGCTGGGCGGCAATCGCTGCTCCAAGGTCAGACATTCCCTGAATCTGATGATCGTATTTCTGGTGAGCGGCTTATGGCACGGAGCCAGTTGGGGGTATGTTGCCTGGGGTGCTTTACACGGTGTTTATCAGGTCATCGGAATACATACAAAACAGCTCAGAAAACAGATTGCAGACAGATTGCAGTTCCGGCAGGAGTCCTTCAGCTATAAACTGATGCAGACCGGCATGACATTTTCCTTGGTGGGATTTGCGTGGATCTTCTTTCGTGCCGAGACGATTCGTCAGGCGGGGAGTATGATTTCAAGGCTGTTTACCAGATGGGATCCGTGGACGCTGTTTGATGAGAGTATCTATACGTGGGGACTGGACCGGAAGGAATTTTGGATTGCTTTATTGGCGATTGCGGTGATGTTGACTGTGGATGCGGTAAGAAGGATCAGTCAGAGGGACGTTATATATCTGTTAAATCAGCAGTGTATTTGGTTTCGCTGGGGCTTATATCTTTTACTTCTGTTTTCCATATTGGTTTTGGGACAATACGGACCGGAATATGACCCGCAGATATTTCTTTATTTTGAGTTCTGATTTTAAATGAGTCAATAGGAGACATTATGCTGAAAAAGACAATCAAAATTGTTGCATTCATTGCGTGTGCTGTTCTGATCATGATATTTGTGATGAGGATACTGCGATTCAAATCGCCGGATGGCATTGACCAGATGCATGCTTTTTATGAAAATGAAGAAAATACTGTAGATGTACTTTTTTTAGGAAGCTCTCATATGTATACCAATGTGAATACCGGTATTCTGTGGAGTGATTATGGGATATCGGCATACGATTTGGGCGGAGCAGACCAGCCCTTTTGGAATACATATTACTATATGAAGGAAGCGCTGAAGACACAACGGCCCAAGGTGATTGTAGCAGAAATCTATTCGGCCACTGTACAAAGGGCGCGTTTTCAAGGCGTATGGACAGTTGAAAATCTGTTTGGAATGAACTTCAACCGCAACTTTATTGAAGCGGCACAGGAGAGTATTAATGAGGATTATCACAGTGACTATATTAACCGGTTTGCAAGATATCATTCCCGGTATACAATGATCACGGAGGAGGACTTCGTATATGACAGTGAGATGAAGAACTTTAAAGGATTTGATCCGAAGTTTGGGACAACTCCGCAGGAAATGCATTCTGTCAATCATATAACGGAAATTGCTTATCCAAATGAAAAGATGGGCAATTATATGATTGCGATAATAGATTATGCCAAGGAAGAGAATATTCCACTCCTGTTAGTATGTGCACCCTATGCAATCAATGAGGAATCACAGAAGATTTTCAACTGCTTTTATCAATACGCAGAGGAGAACGGAGTGCCATATATTGATTTTAATGTTCGTTATGATGAACTGGGGATTGACTTTGCGCAGGACTTCATAGACTGGTCGCATTTGAATGAGAAAGGAAATGCAAAGTATACAAAATATTTGGGCGATTACCTAAAGGCAAATTATGAACTGACAGATCATCGTGGAGATGAGCGGTATGCTTCCTGGGATAGAAATGCGGAACTGCTTGAGCATGAGCTCATGGCGTATCAGTTGTCACAGACAAATGATCTGTTTACCTATCTTGATTTGATCCGCAATCAAGATTATATCGTAATGCTGTCGGCGAGAAATGCAGGAGACGGTGCGGCATTTTCGCCGGAGCTTCGGCAGAAACTAGCCGTACTTGGTATGGATCAGAAGATGCTGGATGAGGATGGAAACATTGTATTACGAAACGGAGAGGTGGAGTATTCTCATACAGGGATGAATTTCAAGTGGTATACGGAGGATGGCGGAAATGATTTTTGCATGGAGCGTGTCTATATAGAAAGTATAGAGGATGAATTTGGAGAGTCCATGCATGATGTCAGTGGAATTATAATAGATGGGAACAATTATTTTCAAGAAGGATATGCGCTGAATATTGCGGTGTATGATACTGTTTCAGATCAGGTCATTGATGCAGTGGGAATCAAGGCAGAGGATGGCGCAATCGAAAGAGAAGATCGCAAATTTTGATAGGTGAGGCGATGCTATATGGCAGAAAAGAGAAAGGTGATAGAGAGGGATGCACTACGTTTGGCGATGGTATTGGCGGCTTCTCTTGCAATTGCATTTAATATCAAGAGCTTTGTGCGCGCGGGCAATCTGTTTCCGGGGGGCTTTACAGGGCTGAGTCTGCTGGTACAGCGCTGCGCAATGAAATATTGGGAGCTTGACATTCCTTATGCACCGATCAATCTATTGTTTAATCTCGGACCGATTTTTCTGAGCTGGAAGACGTTGGGAAAGAAATTCACATTATACTCCTGTGTTGTGATTGTATTGAGTTCATTATTTACAGATATACTTCCGGTGACTGCAATTACATATGATAAACCGTTAATCAGTATATTCGGAGGTTTGATTAATGGTGCGGTCATGAGTTTTTGCTTATATGCAAATGCGACAACCGGTGGAACGGATTTTATAGCGGTCTATTTTTCGGAGAAGAGAGGCATTGATGCATGGGATTATATTTTTGTCGGAAATGCAGTGGTTTTGGTAACAGCGGGGGCTCTGTTCGGATGGGATGCAGCTTTATATTCAATCATTTTCCAGTTTACCTCTACGCAGGTAGTACATACGTTGTATCGCCGCTATCGGCAGGACACGTTGTTGGTTATTACGGATCGTCCCAATCAGGTATATAAGGTGATTCAGAAAACGACGCACCATGATGCAACTCTGTTTCAGGGAATCGGGTGTTATCAGGGTGAGGAGCGCCGAATGGTCTATTCCGTAATCAGCCGTGATGAGGTGAAGCGGGTGACGGGAGCCATTCGTGCACTGGATGAGCATGCTTTTATCAATGTGATCAAAACAGAACAGGTGGAAGGCCGTTTTTATCAAAAGCCCAATGATTGAGTAAACCGTTGAGTAAACCGTCATAGATTCGGCATTGAAATTTTGAATGTTTTATGCTAATATATTGCTTGTTCGGTACGCGGTGCCGAAGTAAGCGGATATGGCGGAATTGGCAGACGCGCTAGATTTAGGTTCTAGTGGGAGACCGTGCAGGTTCAAGTCCTGTTATCCGCAGGACAAGAGTGTTGATGATTCAGCACTCTTTTTTTCGGTGTTGCATTTCTTGCTGCATACATTTCTAAAGAGCAATGATTTGCTTTATCATTTTTGATGTCGGTTTTGTAAGACAAAGCATACCTGATGACATTTGTCACAATATTCAGTTTCATTTGTTTTTTTGATATATATACTTGACACTATATATTATACAATATATAATATACTCATATCAGATATATGACTCAAGTTAATATATTAGGAGGAGAACATACATGGTCTATCCATTGAATCAACCACTAACGGAGTTATTACTGCTTTCTATTATTTCGCAAAATGACAGTTACGGATATATCATCAGTCAGAGACTGAAAAATGTGTCAAATCTAAAGGATTCGGCACTTTATCCGATCCTTAAGAGATTATCAGACCAGAATGATGTTGAAATCTATGACCAGCAATTTCAGGGCAGAAACAGAAAATATTATCGAATTACCAAAGCAGGTGAGGAACATCGTCAAAAATTAAAAAGTGAGTGGACTCAGTATTGCAATGATATCAATGTAATCATCAATGCATTACAGGAGACAGGTACTAACCTTGAGGGAGGAACAGAAAATGACTAAAGAAGCATATATGGAGGAGTTGCGAAAGAAACTGAAACGGCTTCCAAAGGATAATTTTGAGCAGGCAATAGAGTATTTTGAAGAGTATTTTGCAGAAGCAGGAGATGAGAATGCAGCGCAGGCAATCGAAGATCTGGGAAGCCCTCAGTTGGCAGCAGACCAGATCATCAGAGATTTTGCCATAGACAACGGAAAAAAGGGCGAGGCGAAGAAGGATGTTCGTAAGGGAATCGATGGAGTATGGATTGTAATTCTGGCAATTTTCGCATCACCAATCGCTTTTCCTATTGTATTGACTGCTGCTGTCTTGTTGATTATGTTCTTGTTGGTTGTGATTTTATTGCTTGTATCTTTTGGACTGGTCGGAGTGGCATTGGTCTTGACAGTACCGGTGGCTATGATCGGAGCATTCAACATGCTGTTTCAGAATGTATCGGTGGCTCTTGTTTGTGTCGGTATAGCACTCATCTCGGTAGCTGTAGGAGTCATGATTGTTTATGCATCTTATCTATTGATTCGGAAATTCTTATACTGCGTGGTACGGACATTTGGAAAAAAGTTTGCAAAGGGAGGAAAAAAAGATGAAAATCAATCGATTGATTAAGGTATGCCTGCTTGTGGCGACAGCAGGTGTTGTAATCTATGCGCTTGGCTACGCGCTTGGAGGCCGGGTATATGGAATTGAACTGGGACAGGGAGGAATTGCCGTAAATTCCAACCATTCTTCAGGTGCCGATGGGAGCGTTCAATACATAGAGGAGGAAAAGGAACTGCCGGTATTTTCAAATCTGGATATTCATATGGCATTTGCGGATGTTAAGGTGGTGGCATCGGATCATTTTGGAATCAAGTATCATCTGAATGAGAAGAGTCAGATTGTAGCCGAGGTTGATAAGGACACATTGTCCATCAAGCAGCGTAGCCAAATAGGAAATTCGACTTATACATTTTTCTCAATTGGATTTTGGCCATTGAATCAGGTTCATAGTGAGCAGGAATATGTGATTGTTTATGTTCCTGAAAATATGAAATATGGAGCACTGTCTATCGTGAATGAGTCAGGAGATATCATAATGGGAGATGCTTTATGCGATAAGATGAGCATTACTAATCAATTTGGGTGCTTTCAGGCAAAGTCCATAGATGCAGGGACAGTCAATGTAGATTTGGAATCAGGGGATGTAACAATCAAGGAAGTCAAGACCGAAAACCTTGATATTAGGAGCAAATTCGGAAAGGTCAGTATCGATGATGCATTGGTTACAGGGACATTTACTGGAGAAGCGGAAAGCGGAGATATTGCGGTTGGAACGGTAGAAGCGGGAAAGCTGAACCTGAGGACTCAATTTGGCGGAATTGATGGGAATCATATTACTGCGGATGACCTGATTCTTGATCTGGATAGTGGTGACTGTACCATTGCTGAACTGTCTTCCAAGACAATTAATGTGGTATCTTCCTTTGGAGGAATCAGTCTTGGAATGTTGGAATCTGTGGATGCTTATTCGGTGGATGTGGCATCTGAGTTTGGAGAAATCAGCGTCAATCGGGAGGATATGGGAACGAAATATAAGACTGATATGGCAGGTGATTACCACCTGAGTGTGAAAAGTGAAGCGGGAGATGTCAGCCTGTATGATGCAAATTAGTTAGCGCAAGACGATAGTGACAGCAAAGGAGTCCTAATGATTGAGGGACTCCTTTCATGCTTATGTAAAAAACGCTTTTATTTTATGCGGCTGTTCATGTCTCTTCTTTTTGCTATAATAATGTCTGGCGGCTTTCCAGACGGATTTGGTTTCTTTGTTTTTCATGATGATTGTTTTGTTTACAAGTGGCTGATCTTTCATTGCTTTTTCCTCCTAAGGTAACTATAAAATGATATGTGTTGAATTGTTTCTACAATATATAATTTTCAAAAAAATATTCTGCATGCTGTTCAAATAATTGCATCAACTCTGTTTCGTTGCATTTGACCGAATGATACATGTAAAACGGAGCATACAACTCCAAAGATAAAACAGCGGGATTCAGTGGCTTCATCAACCCGTGCTTGATCAGTTCCTGAAAGATTTCCTGCTGATACTGCATGGGAATATCAATGAAAAATTCTTTGTAGATGTCTGCCATCTGAGGGTTTTTGAATTGCTCAATTAGAAGTATCCTTCGAAACATGACAATCCATTCATCGCCGGTTTGGAAATGGAACATACCAAGACAGACCTCTTTCATCTGTTCAATGCCACGGATCTCTGCATTGACGACACTGGTACAACGTCCCAGATAACGTTCCTTTGTTGTCATAGCCTTCTCCTTTTAGCGTGGGCTTTTAGATGTATAGTGTTCGTATAAAAATATATCAAAAGTGAGCACTTGCTCACTTGTCAAGAGCTTTCTTTTTTTGCAGTTGGGAATCGATAGAAGGGGTTGAAAAGAGATGGCAGGATAGAATCCCGTGACGCGGATGTAAACGATGTAGCATTATACCTCAGTATATCGGTTCAATGCCCATGTATTAATATTGATTTCTGTAACGGCGAGCCCACAGTAGGGACAGACCTTTTGACCGATTGTGGTAATCGGAGCACCACAGTTGGGACAGGTTGTACCGATGGCCGTTTCTCCGGTTTCAATTTGAGCTGTATCCTGAATATATTGCAGTTCAATGTTATATCTGGTCTGATGCATGACAGTCTTTGACCCTTCGGAAAGCATACCGTGGTCTTCCGTGTAGTGGAGGTATCCGATAGAAGTCTGCAGGGTAATCACGCATGTACCGCCTTGTTTGCGGTAGGCCGCAATTTCAGTCTGATGGAGATCAATATTCTGATAGGTTTCCTTGATTCTATTGTCACGATTGGCTGAAATTTGTAAAGATACCTGATTGCGCAGATCCGGAGACGCTTCTGTTAGGAGGGAAATGTCTTCATTTGAGATTGCCATTAATGCGGATTTCAGCATATTTTCAGCCTTCTGGCGAAATTCATACCAGTTAAAGGCGGGGAAATCCTTGATGATTCTGGGCAGACATAAGGAGGTCATGCCATTGACCGATTTAGGAGTATGCTCGAGCTCGGCTGCCTGATCTTCCAGTCCGTCCTTTAGAGCAGATACAACAAAGGCGGCATCATTCGTAAAGGATTTTAAACGCATCAGTCCATAGCTGATACCCCCTACGGCAACAAGTACAACGATGATTAGAACAATAGCGGTAAAAGACATTTGACAAATCTCCTCGATTTCAATATTATAGTAAAGCTATTATATCAAATTTTTTGGAAAAGAGGAAATGTTATGAAAAGTTATGAAAAAGTCTTGCGTCAAGTAAACGGCGGCAGAATGGTACTTGTTTTACACGTATTTATCTGATATAATTCGTTTTGAACGCAATTTTGATGCTTGTGCGGCTGAGAACTCCATGATATGGAGTGCAGCAGTTCCAGCATCGGGAATCATAAATTATTTATAATAAAGGAGATGCGAAAATGAAAGGTAATATTATCGTAGGTCAGTCAGGCGGCCCAACAGCAGTTATCAATTCGAGCTTGGCAGGTGTATTTTCAGCAGCAAAGGAACTCGGCGTTAACAAGATTTATGGTATGGTTCATGGTATTCAGGGATTCTTAAACGAGAGCTTTTGCGACATTTCTGAATATGTGAAAGACAAGGGAGATGTAGAGCTTTTAAAGAGAACTCCGTCAGCATTCCTTGGCTCATGCAGATATAAGCTTCCTAAGATTGAGGGAAATGAAGCGGTTTATGATAAGATGTTCGAGATCATGGAGAAATATGATATTGAGTGCCTGTTCTATATTGGCGGAAATGATTCCATGGATACCATTAAGATGCTGTCAGACTATGCAGCAGCTAAAGGCAAGAGCCAGAGATTTGTCGGCGTTCCCAAGACTATCGACAATGACCTTCCGATTACAGATCATTGTCCGGGATATGCAAGTGCGGCTAAGTACATTGCAACATCCTTAAAAGAAATCATTCGCGACAATGAAAGTTTTGGTGTTGAGAAGCCGACCGTTACGGTTGTTGAGATTATGGGACGTCATGCAGGCTGGTTAACAGCAGCGGCAGCTCTTGCAAAGGGTGAGGATTGTCACGGAGCAGACATGATCTGTCTTCCGGAAGTAGACTTTGACATGGAGAAATTCATGGAGAGAGTCAAGTATCTTGCAGCTACAAAGCATTCTGTAGTGCTTGCGGTTTCAGAGGGCGTTAAGCTGGCAGACGGCCGTTTTGTATGTGAACTTGGCGGCGGTGCTGATTTCGTAGATGCATTTGGTCACAAGCAGTTGTCAGGCTGTGCAGTGGTTCTTGCAAATAAGATTGCTGCTGAGACAGGGCTCAAGACTCGTGCAATCGAGTTCTCTACATTACAGAGAGCAGCTACACACATTGCATCACTGACAGACATCAACGAAGCATTTGAGTGTGGTTACAGAGCTGTTATGGCTGCAGAGGCAGGCAAGACAGGCATGATGATCACAATCGACAGAGCAGCGGGCGATGCATACCAGATTTCTTATGGTATCTATGACATTCACCAGATTGCCAATGTTGAGAGACCGGTTCCGGCTGAGTGGATTACAGAAGACGGAACACAGATCGGTCAGGGTTACCTTGATTATGCAAGACCAATGATTCTTGGTGAGTTACAGCCTATGATGGTTGATGGACTTCCGAGACATCTCGTTCGTAAATAAGAAAGCAATCAATGCTTATAGAGAAGAGGAACAGTTGAATGTGCTGTTCCTCTTTTTTGTACAATATGTCATATTGTGTCGTATGAGATTATATGATAAGATACAAATCAGCTTATGTACCTATTGGAAATGTAATTGTATATGGACAATCATCCTACAT
>CAZABT010000102.1:0-9900 GCA_964483395.1 uncultured Lachnospiraceae bacterium | reverse complement strand
AATGACATACATTATGGAAAATATTGATTGACTTGTTTACACAATAGTGCTACAATTAGGGAACATTCAACAAATAGTAATCATTACTGATTTTAGAAAAAGGAGGCAACAAAATGAACAAATATCAGGGAACAAAGACAGAGAAAAACTTAATGGAAGCATTCGCAGGTGAAAGCCAGGCAAGAAACAAGTATACATATTTTGCTTCTGTTGCCAAGAAAGCGGGCTATGAGCAGATATCGTCACTTTTCTTAAAGACAGCGGAGAATGAGAAGGAGCATGCAAAGCTTTGGTTCAAGGCGCTCGGAGAACTTGGTGATACGGCACAGAATCTGTTGCATGCGGCTGAGGGCGAGAACTATGAGTGGACGGATATGTATGACCGCTTTGCCAAAGATGCAGAGGAAGAAGGTTTTCCAGAACTGGCAGCACAGTTCAGAGGTGTTGCAAAGATTGAGAAATCTCATGAGGATAGATATCGTGCATTGCTCAAGAATGTAGAAATGCAGGCGGTTTTTGAAAAATCTGAAGAAAAGATGTGGGAATGCAGAAACTGCGGACATCTTGTAATGGGTAAAAAAGCTCCGGAGGTATGCCCGGTATGTGCACACCCGCAGAGCTATTTTGAAGTCAGAGAAGAGAATTACTGATTTGGTATCTGACGGATCACTTCTGCAAGACTGAGATTGTTCTCTCGTGCAATGCGAGCCAGATCCTCATATTCATATTTGGTTTTATAAACACCATACCCTTCGGATTGCTTCTGATGAATCGATCCGAGGGGTGTATTGATGATATTGGTACTACGGTTCATTGTGTAGCGTTGGCTGATGTTCTCACGTATACCAAGCGTCGTTGTATGCCTGATCATCAGAGAAATCATAGCATCCCTTTCCGCTTCCCTGCACATTACACAGAGCAGGATACCGGGACGGGATTTTTTCATGCCGATGGGAACGGTGTAGACCTCCAAAGCACCTGCCTCAAAAAATCGTTCCATAGCAAAACCGATGGCTTCCGGAGTCATATCATCTACATTACAGCAAAGTTCTGAGATAACGTCAGCATTGCCTGCCGTCATGCCCAATAATACGCGTACGCAGTTGGCGGCCTCGAAATCCTTTTTTCCCATGCCATAGCCGATGGCATCTGTCTTCATCACCGGCATAGTTCCGAATTCGGTTGCAAAGTGTTTGAGTAAGGCAGCACCGGTAGGAGTACAAAGCTCACCTTGGATATTGCCACCGTATATGGGAGTATCACGCAGGATATATGCTGTAGCCGGTGCAGGAACCGGAAGAATTCCATGTGCACATTTCACCTGACCGCTTCCTATATGAATGGGAGAAACAATGACCTGAACAGGAGAAAGCTGTTCCATCAGCAGACATACAGCTGTAATATCTGCAATCGCATCCATTGTACCGACCTCATGAAAATGAATATCCGTGACAGGAACACCATGTGCATGACTCTCTGCTTCGGCAATCAAATGGTAGACGGCGAGAATATCAGACTGTACCTTTTCTGATAGTGGCAAAGTATGGACAATGTGTTCAATCTCATGCATGCTGCTGTGATGATGCCCGCCTGTATGTTCCTCGTGTGTGTGTGCCTGCTCACCATGATGATGTTCATGCATATGTTCATGCATAGTCTCATGAATGTCGGAGGTATCCTCTTCTTGTCCATGTAATGTAACAGAGATGTGGGTGCCGTGAATGCCGCACTTTGCCATAGGCTGCTTCTCGACATGCACACCCGGAATGCCAAGATGGTTCATGTCGTTTATAAAAGCGTCCTGATCGGGCAGCAGCTCAGACAGTGCTGCAGTCAGCATATCTCCGGCAGCGCCCATGCTGCAGTCTATATACAATGTTTTTTTATGAAATTGATTCATTTCGCACCTCCAAATCAAGAAAAACGTTATCATAATATTGTTTCAGTTCCGTAAGAATTGTGCTCCGCTGTCTCATCAATAAGGCTATCTGTGTTTCAGGTATCTGCAGCCTTGCAGCATTTCCAAGCAATCTGATGCGAAAATCAGAGAAACCGAGTGATGACAGATAACCTTCTGCCAGTTCGGTTTTGGTCAGCTTTTCTTGTGTGATCTGCGTACCGGACGGGATTCTGGTTGCAAGACAGGCATAAGACGGTTTATCCCATGTAAAGAGACCGGCCTCTTTGGATAACTGTCGTATCCTGTTTTTTGTAAGACCGCATTCACGCAGTGGTGAGAGAACAGATAGTTCTGCTAAGGCCTTCATGCCCGGTCGGTCACTAGAGTCGTCGGAGGCATTGGTTCCCTCGATCAAGGTAGTATATCCGTCCGCCAAAGCCTGCGCTGCAATTAAAGAGAAAATATTTTTTTTACAGTGATAGCAACGATTAGGGGGATTGGAGGTAATTGCGGGAAGAGATAGCACATCTGCAGGAAGGATATGCAGGTCTGCATGCAGCTGAGCTGCCAGCTTTTCTGCATCCTCCAGCTCGAACTGCGGTTGAAAAGCAGATTTTACATAGTATGCACGAATATCTGCACCACAATGAATTCCCATATAGAGAAGGTAGGACGAATCAACACCGCCGGAAAAGGCAAGTGCAATCCTTGTATGGTTCTCGAAAAATGTAGAAAGTTCCATAATAGTTACCCATTTTCTATGCTTGACAATCTTAACAAAAAAATTGTACACATTAAAAAAAGGGTTGTCAAGGAAGAAAACTACTTGATGACAACAGCAAAGGATTGGGTTATGATTTAAAAATGAATATCTACGATTGGGAGAGGCAATGTAATGAAAAGAATAGGAAAATATATGATTAGTATTATCGCAATCATGGCAGTTCTCACAGCATTTCTATTATTTCTTTTTTCAGATTATCGCAAGGAAGCAGAGCTGAATCAAAAATATGCACTGGAAGAGGATCAAAAACTGATCGTATATACTTCACATAAGAAGGAAGTCTATGAACCGGTTATTAAAGAATTTGAGGAACGCACCGGAATCTGGGTGGAGGTCATTACGGGCGGCACCAACGAGATGCTAGAGCGAATCGCAAGTGAAGATGGAAAGAATTCAGGGGATGTAATGTTCGGCGGGGGAGTGGATTCTCTGAATGCATATAGCGATTATTTTGTTTCATATAGAGCAGGACAGAGTGATAAACTGGATCAGACCTATTGTTCAGAAGAAGATAAATGGACAGCTTTTTCCAAGCTGCCGATTGTATTTATTTACAATAAGAAGCTGGTTTATCCTGCCGGGACGCCAAGAAGCTGGGAAGAATTGCTCAACGCTCACTGGAAGGGCAAGATTGCCTTTGCGGCACCCGGAAAATCAGGAACCTCTTATACAGCACTTTCCACGATGATTCAGGCGTTGTCAGAAGAAATGACAGAGGATCAGATTATACAGGCTTTTATAACAAATCTGGCGGGAAAAGTATCGGCAGATTCAGGAGAGGTGCTGGAGGATGTGATTTCAGGTGATTGTCTTGTAGGTATTACTTTGGAGGAGGCAGCACTCAAGAAAATTGCAGAGGGTAAGGAGATGGGTATGGTGTATCCGCGCGAGGGGACTTCTGCTGTACCTGACGGGAGTGCAATCATAAAAAATGCACCGCATGAGAACAATGCACAATTATTTCTGGATTTTACTGTCAGCGAAGACGTACAGCGGCTATTGGTAGACAAATGCTGCCGCCGGTCAGTTAGAAACGATATTGAACAAAAGAGCAGGATAGAAGAGATTCCCTATAATCTGGAGTGGTCAAGCACACATCAAAAAGAAATACTGGAGAAATGGTCAGAGCAAATGCAGTAGCGGCCGGGGAGAATATCATGTGGAAGAGAATTACGAAATCATATAAAAGAGAATTAATTGTATGTTTTGCAGTTGTTTCATTATTGCCAATGGTGATATCCAGCAGTTTTCTGGTTCAGGTTTTGAAGACGACCATTTCAAGGAATTATGAGAAACGAGTTTTGGCACAGATTTCAACCGTTGAAGATGCAATGGTGTCACTGCTTGAGGAGTATCAGTCAGTCATAGATGCAATTCTGAACAATCAGGCAATCACCGCGGGAATAGAGGAAACAGACAGTTGGCAAAAAAATAGAATCTATACAGAACTTTATGAAGAAACAGAGAAAATTCGGGATGTGGCAGAAATACAGCTCTACGATGCGCAGGGTGTCTGCCGCTATTCAACCGGTTCCACCAAGGAGGGCGAAAGTCTGCCCTTATACTGGGGCATTCTGAAGGTTGCAAATGCACATAGAGAGCAGATGGTCATACAGAATACATCTGAGTATGCCGCCTCTGAAAACACTTTAATGCAGGTGGTACATTCGATTAATGGCAAGAATGATGAACTGTTGGGATACATCGTATTTGATGTAACAGAAGAACATTTTGAACAGGTTTTATATAATCATTATGACGCCTCCAATTCCCTTGTGATCCTGGACAGTTATTGGGAGGAAGTGTATAGTACAAGAACGGCAAAAAAGGAAGCGGTTGCAGAAACACTCAGACTCAGGAGAATGTCAGGGGAAGGCCTGAAGCAGCCGGATGATGATATTACCTTTTACATCAGTCCGCTGGCAGATACAGGACTTTATATTGTCATTGGAAGAGCACCGATTTTTACGACTGAAACAACGACGGTTATGTTCAGTGTCATATTAGCAGTTGCTTTTCTGAGCCTGCTGCTGTGCCTGTTTCTGGCGGAAAAGATGAGCAATACCATGACCAGACCGCTCAAGCAGTTGACCGGAGCCATGCAGAAGGTTGAAAACGGAAATCTGGAGGAACAGATAGAAATCAACAGGCAGGACGAGCTCGGCGAATTATCAGAGAGCTTTAACAGGATGACAAGAGAACTCAAGGAATATATGGAATTACAGGTACAGCACCAACAGGAATTAAATGATGCCAATATCGCGATGATGCAGGCACAACTGAATCCACATTTTTTGTATAATACATTGGATACGATCAAGTGGGTTGCGAAAGCCAATCATGTCCCGGAGCAGGTAACACTGGCTTCCGGACTTGCAAAAATCCTGCGTACCAGCATTTCGGAAGGGAAGTTCATTCCGTTATCTGAAGAATTAAAGCTGGTAGAATGCTATGCAGATATACAGAAAATCCGTTTTAACGGAAACTTTACGTTTGATCTGGAGGTTCCGATGGAATTGGAGGACTGGATTGTGCCAAAGCTGATCGTACAGCCGATTGTGGAGAATGCAATCATTCATGGACTGGCAGGGCGAGAGGGAGGACATGTATTTCTGAATGCATATGAAAAAGAGAAGCAGCTCTGTATCGAGGTCACAGATGACGGATGCGGCATGGATGCACAAATTATAGAACAGTTGAATACTCGCGACAGAGATAATCTGAGAGGTCATATAGGGTTTTATAATGTAGATACGATTATTCGTCTATACTATGGAGATGGTTATGGACTGCATGCTGAGTTATTGCCAAATGGCGGGACGAAGGTAACGATGGTACTGCCCGAAAGAAAGGAGGGGTAATATGCTAAAGGTGCTTGTAGTTGATGATGAAATATTAGTTCGTAACGGCATTGTTATGGAAACTGCATGGGATGCAGCAGGCTGTGAGGTGGTTGCAGAAGCAGGAAATGGAATCGAAGCATTGGAAGCCGTACATAAATATAATCCGGATCTGATCATTTGTGATATTCGGATGCCTCAGATGGATGGTATTGAGATGCTGAAAAAGCTGCGGGAAGAAAAAAATGAGGTATATGTAGTATTTTTAACAGCCTACAGCGATTTTCAATATGCACAAAGTGCTTTAAAATTGTCGGCTTCCGACTATTTACTGAAGCCCTATGAGGAGGGCGAGCTGGAGCAGACGCTTCTCAATATCAAGACACAGCTGGAGCAGAAACAGACATACGGCAATGAGACACAGGAGGAAGATGTACTGTCACAGACGGCACTGAAACGAGGAGATAAAAGTAAGTATGTCATGGAGGCGCTAAATTACATCTCAGAGAATTATCAGAATCAGGAGATCAGTGTTGTCATGATAGCAGACTCTTTGGGATTGAGTGACGGACATTTGAGTCATATCTTCAAGAAGGAGACAGATTATACACTCAATGCCTACATTACCCGCTATCGGATTCGTGCAGCCATGAAGCTGCTCAAAAACTGTCGGTACAAGGTATATGAAGTCGCTGAAATGGTCGGGTATCGTGATATTAATTATTTCTCTACAACCTTTAAGAAAATCGTAGGAGTCAATCCATCTGAGTATCAGGATCGAGTACGTTGATGAGTCAGCAGTCATGTGAATATCAGGTTTACATGGCTGCTTTTATTTTGACTATAGAATAGTGAATATTCAACAAAGAAACAGGACAAAAATAGAAATATTTGTGCATAATATCGGATTTTTGAAAATAATATCAGTTTTGTCATGTGTATTTTGCTAGATCATTTTCGTATAATAAGCCCATGAACTAAACAATTACATCATTTATGACAGGAGGAAAGAAACGTGAAAAAGAAAGCAATATCATTATTACTTGCAGGATGTATGGTAATCGGTTCCCTTGCAGGATGTGGTTCATCCACAGCACCTAAGGAGGAAACAGAACCGGCAGCCGCAGCAGAGGAGACAGTCACAGAGACAGCACCGGAAACAGAAGAGGCAGCTGCTGAAGCAGCACCTGCAGAGGATGCAAATTTAACAGCAACACAGCAGATCATCAAAGAGGCAGAAGGCATGACGATGGAGGAGCTTGCCAAGAAAGCAATTGAAGAATCTAATGGACAGACCTTCTATGGCGTAGGTAATTCCAGTCGTGGTAAGACAGCACTTCCATTATTCATTGAGTACCTACAGTCAATTGATCCTTCTTATACAATGGAATATGATTGGCAGCAGCCGAAGAATAATAAGATATTTGAGCAGCTGACAGCAGACTCTTTGAAATCCAGCGGAACCTTTGCTATGACCTTGATTCAGGATGGTAACCAGATCGAATCCAAGATGGTACAGACAGGAATTCTGGACACATATATTCCTAAGGAGTGGGCAGAGGCAAATGGTACAACAGCAGATTCATATGAGGGCTTCTTATCCTTACAGACACTGAATAAGGTATTTGAATATAACTGCACAGGAACGGCAGAATATAAGAATTGCTGGGATTTCGTAGGCGAGAATGTACATTCTCTGTATATGGATATTGATTCAGAAGTCGTAGGTAAAAACTTTTTATATATGTTAACAGAGGATAAATATGCAGCTTGGCTGAAAGAAGCTTTTGAGGCACTTGATACAGAAAAGCAGGCATATTTCCAGCCAACGGTTGATGCCATGGAATCAGAAGCAGCAGATCTTGGACTTGGAGCAGATGGAAAGTATGCACTTGCATGGATCAAGCTTTGGGTAGAAAGCTATAATGCACAGACAGATGACGGACCAATCTGCAATACATTGGTTACAAATTCTGCAACAGATCAGAGCGGACTGCTGGTTTATTCAAAGCTTCGTTCGGTTGAGGAGTCAGACACAGTATCATTGGATAACATTAAGATTGCAGCATATCAGGATGGTTATCAGGGTATCGGCGGATTTGGTTATTGCCATTACTTATTTGTAACAGAGAATTCACCACTTCCTTGGACAGCATGTGCATTTATCGCATATCTGACATGTACAGAGGATGGCTTTAGTGCATGGGGTAAGGATATGGGAGGTTATTCTTCCAATCCGGTTGTTGCGGAAGCAACAGAGAAGACCTATCAGCACAGTATAGGCGGAAATGATGAAAGCGGAGCAGTGCTGCATGAATGTATGAACGACAAGGGCTATGACTGGTGGACGACAAACGGAGAACTGGTTTTGGAAGACCCTGAATACTGCGCATCTGTATCCTTTACAGTAGGCAGCTGGATCGAATTGCTGACAAAATACAGTGAAGGCGAAGCTGCAGAGTAACAAATTAGATTCTATTTTGCTTCAAGGGCGTAACAACAACGCCTTTGAAGCATTTCAAGGAGAAATTATGGAACAGACAGTTAAAAATAAGTCCTATCAAAAAGCGGTGATATTGAATCATATAAAAACTTTTTTTTCTAAGCCGCAGAATATCATCCTATTACTGTTTGGTATCGTGTTGACATTTACAACGTTTGCCCCGATTGTCGCAATTGTCAAAGACACATTGAAGATTCATCCGGGTACGATAGATGCTTATCTGACAAATCAGGCAGCAGGCTATTCAGTAATCAACTACATTGATCTCTTTACAAGTAAGCTTGCCAAAACCAATCTCTGGATGCCGATTTGGAATACGGTACTGCTCGCAATATTCACTTGCTTGATTTCCATTATATGCGGCGGTTTGTTTGCTTTTCTTGTAACAAGAACAAATTTAAAATTCAAAAAATATTTAAGCTCGATTTTTATATTTCCTTATATCATGCCGCAATGGACACTGGCGGTTGTGTGGCAGAATCTGTTTAACAGCAATGCTGTTACAGGTACCTCTAACGGACTGCTTGCCTCCTTATGTGGCATTATAGCACCAAAATGGTGGTGTCAGGGCTTATTACCCTGTGCACTGGTGCTGGGACTGCATTATGCTCCATTTGCTTATATTATGATCGGTGGTATTTTTCGTAATATGGATGCCAATTTGGAAGAAGCGGCTACTATCCTTGATACTCCGAAGTGGAGAATCATGATGAGAGTTACATTGCCCATGGTCAAGCCTGCAATTTTATCTACCATTTTGCTGGTATTCGGAAGTGCAATGGGAAGTTATCCGGTGCCGCATTATTTAGGACTGACGACGCTTTCCACCAAGTATGTTTCCATGAATTCAAAATATACCGGTGAAGCAAGTATCCTGGCAATTATCATGATGATCTTTGGCGTTCTCATTCTTACGATGAATCAACTGAGCCTTAAAAGCAGAAAGAGTTATACAACAGTAACCGGAAAATCAGGACAGATTTCAAAGATCAACCTTGGAAAAATCGGAAAGTATTTGATTTCCATCGTATTGATCGTCATCACATTTATTACAAGCATTTTCCCGATTATTTCATTTGCCATTGAGACATTTTTGCCAAATCCGGGTGACTACAGCTTTTTATATACGGGGAATCTAAATTCACTGACAACAAAATGGTGGCTGACCAATGAGAACATAACGGAAAACGGAATGTACGGACAGCAGGGAATCCTCTTTAATAAAACAATATGGCATGCATTTGGCGGTACGCTTTTGGTAGCTGTCTGCTGTGCTCTGATTGCCGGAACCATAGGAACTTTGATAGGATATGCTGTTTCTAAGAACAGACGGAGCAAGTGGGCAAATTATGTGAATAATGTCGCATTTCTGCCTTACCTGATGCCTTCTCTTGCAGTTGGTGCCGCATTTTTCATCCTCTTTTCCAATGAAAAGATCAACCTGTTCAATACATATACATTGTTGATCATAGCGGGTGTCGTCAAGTATATACCGTTTGCCAGCAGAAGTGCACTCAATTCCATGCTTCAGTTAAGCGGTGAGATTGAGGAAGCAGCAATCATCCAGGATATACCATGGTTCAAGAGAATGTTCCACATCATCATACCAATACAGAAATCCTCAATCATCAGCGGATATATGCTTCCGTTTATGACGTGCCTGAGAGAGCTGTCCTTGTTCCTTCTGTTATGCACGCAGGGCTTTATATTGTCAACGACACTTGATTATTTTGATGAGATGGGATTATACGCATTTTCAAGTGCGATCAACCTGATTCTGATCGTTGCGATCTTAGTATTTAATACGTTAGTGAATAAGCTTACCGGAGCAAGTCTGGATGAAGGTATTGGAGGAAAATAATATGCCACAGAT
>CAZABT010000101.1:2150-9953 GCA_964483395.1 uncultured Lachnospiraceae bacterium | reverse complement strand
TTTACATAGCTGCTGCGCACCCTGCAGCAGCTATGTTCTTGCATATCTGACGCAGTATTTTGATGTGACATTATTTTATTACAATCCCAATATCATACCGGAGGAGGAGTATTTTAAGAGGCTGTCGGAGCAGAAAAGGCTACTTTTGGAGGCATATGGCAGTGTGGAATTTCTGGAGGGCAGATATGAGCCGGAGGAATTTCACAGGATGGCGGCCGGACTGGAGCATGAGCCGGAGGGAGGAGCACGCTGCTTCAAGTGCTATGAGCTCAGACTGCGTGAGACGGCGCGCCTTGCAAGCCAGGCGGGTTATGACTATTTTGCGACTACGCTTTCCATCAGTCCTCATAAAAATGCAGCAAAGCTGAATGAAATCGGAGAGCGCATCGGGACGGAATACGGAATCAGTCATCTTCCTTCTGATTTCAAAAAGAAGGAGGGCTACAAGCAGTCAATTGAGCTGTCGAAAAAATATGGGCTGTACAGACAGAATTACTGCGGCTGCCAGCCAACGGTTGAACAAGCAGGCGAGGACGCGAAGCTTTAAGAATCCGCCTGTATCTCCTGCTTCATCCTTTTCACAGCTCTGTGATAGGTTGAGTAATCCGCAAAGCCGCTTGCTAGAGCGGCTTTTGTTATGGGCATTCCCTGAACCAGCTTGTCTTTTGTCAATAAGATACGTTTTTGAATAATGTAATTATGAACCGTATATCCTGTTTCTTCTTTAAACTTATGCATCAGATGGTAACGACTCAGATAAAATCTTTCTGCCAGAAAATCAACTGACAGTTCCTCCGTTAAATGTGCATTGATATAGTTCAGAATTTCTTCGATTCGCTGATCATATTTTAACGCGGTATGGTCCTTTTCATATTGTTTCCCTAGATATATTTGATTGATATAAACCATAAATTCCATAAAAAGCGCATTGCGAAGCAGCTCAATCCCAAACTCCCCATCCTGTCCGGGAGCAAGTGCCAGTTCGAGATTGCTGACAGCAGATCGAATGCGCTCCATCAGAACAGGATTTAACCGGATCAGACTGAAGCTGCGTTCACTTGATTTTTTGAAGCAGGCGGTAATGTCAGCAGACGGCGTATTGGAAATAGAACTGGAGGCATTCAGCATATAGTCCTCGTCTACCCAGAGCAAGATTCGTTCATAGTATACGGAGGGGTCGATGATGGGCTTATGGATGGCATGGTGGTCTACCAGCAGGATATCCCAGGGCTTCAGGTAATAAGTTTTTCCTTCGATGAGGTAGGTGACATTGCCGGAAAGGAAGATGATGATTTTATTAAAATCATGATAGTGGAAATCAAAAACAGTCTCTTTCTTATCACGAATGTGGAACAGGCGAAAGTTTTGGTGCAGATAACCGGTTTTTTGCATGACAAAGAACTCCTTTTGTGTATATGCTGAACCCTAATGACGATTGTGAGAATAGTGTACAGCACTTTATGCAATGTTTCAAGCATATTTTACTATTTTGTATGCGAATGGTGTAAGCTATAATGCATTTATAAGAGATATGGAATGGGAGGTAAGAGCATGAATATTATAATGAGCAAGTATCAGGGATTGGGAAATGATTATCTGGTGCTGGATCCCAATAAAAATGATGTGGAATTGACAGAAAGCACGATACAGATGATCTGTAATAGAAATTTCGGAGCCGGATCAGACGGGATTCTGTATGGGCCGGTGATGAAGGAAGATGCCATTTGTGTGAAAATATACAATCCGGATGGCTCCGAGGCCGAGAAGTCAGGAAACGGAGTTCGGATTTTCGGAAAATATCTGTTGGATCAGGGCTATGTGAAAAAGAGTCCTGTGGAGCTCTCAACGCTTGGCGGCATGGTGGAGATCGAATACCTGAACATGCGCGGCACTGAGATCAGGGTGAATATGGGCAAGGTTTCATTTGCTTCGGGGAAAATACCTGTGACCGGAGACAACCGTGAAATCATTAATGAATCTATGGTGTTCCATGACAGATTGTACAATACGACTTGTGTTTCAGTTGGGAATCCTCACTGCGTGATTATGATGGAAAGGGTCACCAAGGAGGATGCCATGGAGATAGGCCCTTATGTAGAACATAGTCCGAATTTTCCCCAGAGGATCAATATGCAGCTATGTCATGTGATTGACCGAAGCAATATCGAAATCGAAATCTATGAGCGTGGAGCAGGCTATACCTTGGCCTCCGGTACAAGCGCCTGTGCTGCGGCCGCGGCTTCCTATAAGATGGGACTGACAGATGCCGATATTTCTGTTCATATGCCGGGCGGGGTACTGGATATTTCAATCCATGAGGATCATACGGTCAGTATGGTCGGAAGTGTGCAGTATATTGGAGAGATTACTTTAGCAAGTGATTTTCTGGAAGCAGGGCAGGAAAAGAATACGTCAGAATGCTGTGCATAGTGTCTAAAAGTTATGTAAACTTAAAAACGAATTGTAAAAAAGGGCGGTGGTCGAAAGACCCCGCCCTCTACCTATGTGCACATGTTTCATTGATAACGGCTTCCCATGACAGCGGCTGCAAGGCGGAAGATGGGATTGCGGTCAAACCGTTTCTGTACCTGCTTCAGTTCCTTGCGGATTTCAATGTGCTGCGGGCAGTGCTGTTCACAGCGTCCGCATTCTACACATTGTGAAGCAAATCTCTTTTCCCTGCGCATGGCAGTAATCATGATGTAATCACGAAATCCGTGGAAGTATCCTTCGGAATAGGAGATATTGTGGCATTGAAAAGCGCCCGGAATATCCACTCCCTTTGGACAAGGCATACAATAGGCACAGCCGGTGCAGGGAACCTTCATTTTTTCATTAATGGCCGCCGTCACATCTGTAAACAGCTTCCGGTCTTCCTCGGTCAGAGAGTGAATCTGTACTTCGGAAGCGACACGAACATTTTCCTGTACCATTTCCATGGAATTCATGCCGGACAGAACAACGGTTACCTCCGGCTGATCCCAAAGCCAGCGAAATGCCCATTCTGCGGGAGAACGTTTTTGAGAAGCTTTCTGGAAGGTCTCCAATGCTTTGGCGGGAAGATGGTTGACCAGCTTACCTCCGCGCAGAGGCTCCATGATGATGACGGGAATGCCTTTTTCGGCGGCCGCCATCAGACCGGCACGGCCTGCCTGTGAGTTTTCGTCCAGATAGTTGTATTGAATCTGACAAAATTCCCAATCATATGCATTCAGCAGATCAATGAATTCTGCGGCACTTCCATGGTAGGAAAAGCCAATCCTGCGAATGCTTCCCTTGGAACGAAGTTCCTCCAGCCATTCTACGAGTCCAATGGACTTCAGCCGGTTCCAGCTTGCAATATCGGGCAGCATATGCATCAGATAATAGTCAATGTGGTCAGTCTGAAGCCGTTTGCACTCCTCCTCAAAAATCCGTTTGGCATCATCCAGAGTTTTTACCAGATAATGCGGAAGCTTGGATGCAATTGTGACCTGATCGCGGCAGTGATTTTTCGCAAGGATGGTTCCAAGAGCCTCCTCACTTCCGGGATAGATATAGGCGGTATCAAAATAGGTCACGCCATGCTCAATTGCATACATGATTTCTTTTTCTGTTTCATTCATATCAAAGCCGGTTCCCTTTCGCGGGAAACGCATACATCCAAAGCCCAGCAAGGATAGGCTGTCTTGATTATTCGTCTGTCTGTACTGCATGATCTTTACCTCTCGTTTTCATAAGACTACTTTGTTATCATATCATTTTTTCAGGAAGAATGAAACACAGGAACTAATATTTCTTGGAAATCTGCCGATATATTGATGTAGTAATCAAGATAGAAAGCTGTGTTCATGGACGGGTACAGAAGACAGGGAGGGAGCCGAATGGGACTTAACGGAATCAGTCATATCAGTGCAATAGACAGCTCATTTCGTTTCAGTGGAGCGGACAATACAAATGATAGCAGCGTGACGGCAATTGAACGAAGAATTGAAGCGCTGGAGCAAAGTATAGAGGATGCAGACAGTAATGAAAAGCTGTCTGCGGAGGAACGCAAAAAGCGTGTAGAGCAGTATCAGCAACAGATCCAGCAACTGCAGATGCAGAAACAGCAGCTTGTACAGGAGCATGAAAAGGAAGCCAGAGAGCGGCAGCAGGCTGAACTGCAGGCACAGCTGGAGGAACAGCAGCAAAAGCCTGTGGATGAGGAGCATCCGGAGCGGGAAGTTCAGAAGATTTCAGATGGTATGATGAATGCAATGACCGGTATCAGCACTGCTCTGGATATGCATTCCGGTATGAGTGCACTGCGTACAAAGATGATTGGTGAGGCCAAAGTGACTGGTGCGGAAGCAAAACTGGATGCCGCTAGAGGCATGGATACTTCCGTTAAGAATGCACAGGTCGCAGATACCAATGCTGCAGTTGATCAACTGACCGCAAAAATGGTACGGAATCTGAATGACACAGCCCAAAATCTGCACAAGGCAAATGAGACAGATGCTGAGGAACGGCAGCAGACGAAGCAGGAGGATTCTGCGAAGCAGGCAGACCAAGCCTCAGAGAAAGAACTTCGTGAGCACATCCTGATTGACGAGAACGGAAGAAAACAAAAGGCATATCTGCCGGAGGATTATAGTCCGGTAGATGTATACCGGTAGACCTGACTTTTCAAATCCAAGCTTTTTATAGACCGGATAACCCTGCTCTGTATAGTCTAACAGTACCTTTTCAACCTTACGGCTTCGCAGCTCCTCAAGCTCAAAAGAAAAGCAGCGGCTACAATAGCCTTATTATATTTAGGAATGAAACGGTATGAGGATGAATCAAATGAAAATATTACTTGTGCCCATGCAGGCGGCAGGACAGACAGATGGTCCTTTTTCACGTGTCAGAACGTTAGCGGAGACTTTTCTTGAACGTGGCACGGAGGTAGCACTGTGTATTGGCGATATAAATTGTATGCCAGTCAACGGAGCAAAAAATTACCAGCTGACGCCACCGACGCTCATGGGCCTTCCGAGTTTTATCGGAACAAGAACATTTCCAATCGCAGACAGACTTGGACTGATTGGGAAGAAGGAAATCCGCAGCTTTGAAGAGGTGCTGCACATCACAGGTGCGCTGACCTATCCATATTTAAAGCAGAGTGTTATGGAAATCCGGGATGCCATCAGACAGTTTCGGCCGGATGTGGTGTATTCTGAATTTAATATTTCTGCGGTCATCGCGGCAAGAACTGAAGGAGTACCGATCGCAGGCTCATACAGCTATCCGGTGCAGCCGGAGTATGCCAGTTCTCCACAATTTGCCGGAGGCTGCAATCGTCTGTTGAAAGAACTTGGACAGCCGGAGGTTCGCTCAACGCTGGAATTGTTCTCACATATGGATCTGCTTTTTGTGCCAAGCAGCCATGAGCTTGAGCCGATTGAGGACGGGCATGTCTCCGATGGCACTGTGCCTGAGTCGGCTGCGGATGGGCGGCTGCAGTTCGTAGGTCCGCTGAAAAGACCGACTATGCTTATGGCGAAAGAGGAAAAGCCATGCATACCGATCTACATGGGCATTGGAGCAGTCGGGTCGGCGCAGTTACGAAAGACAATCTGTGCTGCATTTTGTGGTGCACCCTATGAGATCTATTTGTCCGGAATGACGGAAAGCAGGGATGAGGGCAACATCCATATGGCACGCCGCTTTGACTTTTCCACTTTGCTTCCATCGGCAATTGCTTTTATCCACCACGGCGGACAGAACAGTGTTATGGACGGGCTCTTGTATGGAGTGCCGCAGCTTATATATCCCGGACGCATTTTTGAACGAAAATACAATGCCGAAAGTGTAAAAAAATGCAGAGCAGCTATCGTATTGGAGTCAGGTACCTTTTGTGCCGAGTCGATTGCGGCAGCAGTCAGAGAGCTGGTGTCGGATAAAACATATCACGAAAATGCGGCAGCAGCGGGAAATGCTCTCTTATCACTTGGAGGGGCGGCAGCAGTGGCAGACAGACTTATGAGGCTGTTTTGACCAAGAGGATGAAGGTATTTCAGCCTGCGAATTTCTTGACCAGTTCCTCTTTCTCAAACAGAACACAGCCTCCGGTATGCTCCTCAAGCAGTGCTCCTTCCTTTTGAAGGCGCAGAAACAGAGGTGAATGCAGTGCTTCACGTAAGGATACCTGCTTCAGACTGGTATCGGAATAGGGCGAAAAGGGGCATGGCTCGGCTCCACCGTGAGAATTGATATGAAAGAAGCCTCTTCCTGCGGCAAGGCATCCGCCTGATGATTTTTCATCTCCGGGGAAGGAGATCATGAGCATATTCTGATAAGCTTTGCGGAGAGTCAGCAGTCTTTCAGCCATGATAGTACGTTCTTTTTCCTGTGGCGCGAGCAGCTTCGTATCAGGAGCAACCGGAACATATTCCACGTAGAAAATCACCTTACACCCCTTTTGATACAGGTCGTTCACAAAATTCTCAGAGAAAACTTCGGGCAGATTTTCTGTTGTAACGGTGACAGAGGCCCCATAGAAAATACCATTTTTCTGTAAGGTGCACATGGTTTCCTGAAGCTTCTGATAAATACCGGTGCCGCGGCGAAGATCTGTACCCTGTTCATTCCCCTCGATGCTGATGACCGGCAGCAGGTTGCGGTTTTTTTGAAACAGCTTTACATAGTCGTTTCCGATCATGGTTCCGTTCGTAAAGATTGGGAAAATCATTTCCTTATGTCTGGCGGCTTCTTTGATGACATCAATTCGTAAAAGGGGTTCCCCACCGGCTAACAGTGCGAAACCGATTCCGAGTTCCGAGGCCTGTGCAAAGATACTGTTCCATTCTGCTCCACTCAATTGTTCGGTTGCGGCTGCGTCATGACAGGCATGATTTGCACGGGCATAGCAGCCCTTACAGTGCAGATTGCAATTGCTTGTGATACTGCAGATGAGAAAAGGTGGAATGTGTTCTCCTGACTCCTCAGCTTTCTTCCTGAGCTTTGCGGCTTTCTTGCCGGAGAGTGCATATTGAGCCATGAACAGGCTTTCCTCCGGATTCGACAGGGATGATCTTATGGCATTTGTTATAATATGCTCTACGCCGTTACTTAAGTATTCTTCTAATTGAAATTCTGTTTTCATTTGTGTTTGTTTCCTCCTACTATATAAAAAAGTTTTCCTGAAAAATCTGCACATGTTTTTTCATCTGTGCAAGAGCTTCGCTTTCTCGTTCCGGCTGTCCATCATACATAGTGAACAGGAGAAAGAGAGGAGCGTAGAATTGGATTGCCATGGTTTTTGCAGGGTACGGCTTCAAAATATTCTGTGCCAGCATTCCTTCAAAAATGATGGTGGTGTAATCAATCACGCTGTCATAGAAAATCTGCTGATAAGCGCTTCCGGCCTTTCCGTTTTGAAACTGTTCAATGGTCAGCATCCTGCGAAACATCACCCCATATTCATCGCTCAGCCAAAAGTGAAATACATGGCATGTCCATTCCAAAATCATTTCCGAACTGCTGTGTGCGTATTGATCGATTGCAGTCTGTGCATTTTCAGCAAGACCGGCTCCGGGCAAATTGATTTCACGCATTTTTTCCATGTAGTAGGTATCCATCCAGGTCAGCAGACTGTCAAAAATGTCCTGTTTATTTTTGTAATGCCGGTAGAGTGCACTTTCCTTGATGCTGACGGCACCGGCAATCTCCCTGACTCCGACTGCTTCAAAGCCTTTTTCGGAAAATAGCTTCAGCGCAGCATTTCGTATAAGTTCCTTGGTATTTCTTTTTGGCATAACGACACTCCTTTAAATAAGTTAACACATGTTCACAAAA
>CAZABT010000101.1:0-2050 GCA_964483395.1 uncultured Lachnospiraceae bacterium | reverse complement strand
TTTTTATACTGCTTTAAATAGACTTCCACTCAGTTAGACTTGATAAAACAGAAAAAGTTGAGTACAATCATTTTATGGTATTTGAAAATGACAAGAGAGTATAACAGAAAAAATGGTTACAGGAGGCACATATGAAGAATCAGAGGAAAAAAGGAGAAAGACTTTTTCTGTTGTTGGCAATGATCATGTGTATACAGCTGCTTATGCCGAGCAGCGTTTATGCAGGACCGGCCTTTCCGGGTGAGATCACAGTCAAGACAACGAGTGGGAATCTAATCATCAAAAATCACGGTGATGAAAGCTTTTCCTACACCACGGATAGGGATGGTAATTTGCTGTATTGCGATCAGGGGAAACATATTATTATGTGCTGCTCTTTGAGGATGAAAATGGAAAACAGTTTATTCCCGGCAATGCCGTCGGAGAGGAAATCGAGGACGAGGCACTCAAAGACCTGCCACGCGTCAATGAAAGTGATGGAACTGATGACTGGCAGGAAAATATCCTGAAGATGAAAAAGTACATTATGTCTATGCAGCCAATGCTGCTTGACAATGGAGGCGGCGGTCCGGAACCACTGTCTGCGAACGGCATTCCATATGCAGAGAATGATCCACTGAACGGTAAACTGAAAGAAATAGATTCTTTTTCAAGTATTACAGCACCGGCTAAGGCTGATCAATGTCCTTTGCTTGTATTAAAGGTGGGATTTAATGATGTAAAATGTTTGTTCACGGATCAGGAATGGAATCAGCGCATCTTTGGAAATGGTTCAACGGGAAACAGTGTTTCTGATTATTATTCCAAGATGTCCAACGGCAAATTCACCTATGTACCGGCAGCTGAATCAGCCGGGGCTTTAAATGATGGAGTCATTGATGTTACATTGCCGATTGATCGTCCCGTGTATGCGAGTAGTGGAGCCGGACAAAATTATGATAAAGGTGCACGAGCCGGGATTTATACCGGAACAGATAACCATACCTATATTATCTATAATCAGGCATCTCTGTATATGTATGCGTTAAATGCAGCAGACAAGGATATTGATTACAAGTCCTATGACAGGAATGGGGATGGTTATATTTCCCCGACAGAGCTTGCCGTAGTGGTTGTAGTGGCGGGATATGAAGCCTCTTATATAGGCGCCAGGGATGGGACGCCTATGACATGGGCAACCAGCTGGAAGGCCAACACTTTTTATTATGCGGATGCGGAAAGCTTTGGAACCGATAGAGCGTGCAAGGGTAATTGGACTTTTGTAGAGCTTGATGATGTAAAGCTGTATAAATATACAACGGTTGGCGAGAATATGGAAGGCACTTATGATTATAAGACCAATAGCGGCCCAAAACTGCAGATGCAGATTGGAACAGTCTGCCACGAACTGGGTCATGATCTGGGGCTGCCGGATTTGTATCCTACAGAAGGCGGACAGCAGGAACGGCAGGTCTATGCATTAAGTCTTATGGCAGGTGGCAGCTGGGGACTTGACGAATACACAGAGGGTACGCTTCCTGGATCTTCACCGACAGGTATTGATCCCTATTCAAAGATTTTTTTAGGCTTTTATGATGCAGAGACGGTTACAGAAGCTGGAAGATATTCAGTGCAGGATGCAGAGAATCCGGCAGAATATAATATCCTGTGTGTCAATACCGACAATCCAAATGTGTATTATCTGATAGAAAATCGCCGCTTCTCCAGCTATGATAAGGGGCTGGCCTATAGCTTTTATCGTCCGGGAGGTGTTGTTTATTGGCGCATTGATGAGACGGTTTTGCAGGATAAGTGGGCGGATAATAAGATTAATTGTGAGCCTGGACATTATGGGATCATGCCGGAGTATGTGAGTTATGATGTGAAGGGTGAACCTTGGGATAACCAGCCCTTTCGCAATTCACTGTTCTGCAGTGCAGAAGATAGATTTGAAATAGCTTCCTCCTCTAAGATCACATTACGCAGCTATGATGCAGAAGCAAAAAGCATGAATGTATGGGTGACCGTGGAACAGACGCCTTCATCGAATCCATCGTCAAAGACAGAAACA
>CAZABT010000100.1:0-10161 GCA_964483395.1 uncultured Lachnospiraceae bacterium | reverse complement strand
CTGACGGAAATATCAATAACTATGAATTGGGAAAATACAACATTGATAGTATTAACTCCGGTAAGGTTCTTTTTGCTGTCTATGAGATAACGAAGGAAGAGAAATACAGAAAAGCAATAGAATTTATCATGAATCAGCTCCGTGAGCATCCACGTACCGAATCCGGGAACTTTTATCACAAAAACATATATCCGAGACAGATCTGGCTGGACGGTGTTTACATGGCACTGCCGTTCTACATGGAATATGAAACGAAGTACGATGGAAAAGAATACTACAATGATATTTTAAATCAGGTTGAAAATGTCAGGAAATTTCTATATGATAATGAAAAGACGTTATATTATCATGCCTATGATGAAGCAAGAGTACAGCCTTGGGCAGATAAGGTGACAGGCTGTTCTCCGAATTTCTGGCTGCGCTCCATGGGCTGGTATCTGATGGCACTGGTGGATATCCTGGATGCCATGTCACCGGAAATCTATGAGCAGTACAGAAGGTATGAGGAACTGTTGAAAGAGGCTGTGACGGGAATCCTGAAGTATCAGGATGCGGATACAAAACTATTTTATCAGGTCATTGACCGGGCAGATGTGGCAGACAATTATACGGAGACATCGGGAAGTGCCATGGTTGCATATGCATTGCTGAAGGGCAGCAGGCTGCGTGTCCTGTCGGCAGAAAAGTATGCACCGATTGGAGAAGAGATATTAGAGGCTTTGATCAGCAAAAAAATGTTGGTGACAAGCCACGAGGCGCATCTGACGGACATTTGTCAAGTGGCCGGACTTGGGCCGGGAGAGGCCAGAGACGGAAGCGTGGCATACTATTTGTCAGAACCAAGGGTTTCGGATGATTCTAAGGGCGTAGGGCCGTTTATGATGGCATATGCACAATCATTGCGATTCAGTCAGGAAAGTGGAATGGAGGCAGGAATTGATGAAAAAGAGTAAGTTTTGGAAAAGGAATATTGGATTATTATTTGTACTTCCATGGTTATTCGGATTTTTGCTGTTCCGCCTGTATCCATTTGCAATCTCATTAATTTACAGTTTTACGGATTTTAATTTGTTCAAGGGGATTTCAGAAACCGGGTTGATGAATTATAAAGAGATTTTCACCAGCACGAAGATCACCAAGGCGTTGGGAGTGACTTTTAAGTATGCTTTTCTGACGGTTCCGCTGAAGCTGGCATTTGCACTGTTCATTGCTTATATTCTGAATTTTAAGATTAAGGGTGTGAATTACTTCAGAACAGCATATTATATTCCTTCTATTTTGGGTGGTTCCGTGGCAATTTCAGTTTTGTGGAAGGCACTGTTCAGGGATGACGGACTGATCAACGGAGCACTTGAAGTCTTTGGATTAGAAGGATTGCACTGGCTGTCTGATCCGACCTATGCTTTGTTTGTCATTTCTCTACTCAGGGTTTGGCAGTTTGGTTCTGCGATGGTAGTCTTTTTGGCTGCACTGAAGGGTGTGCCGACGGATCTGTATGAGGCAGCATCCATAGACGGAGCAGGCAGGACAAGACAATTCTTTTCCGTGACACTGCCGATGATTACGCCGGTTGTATTTTATAATCTGGTGACTCAACTGTGTCAGGCCTTTCAGGAGTTTAACGGCCCGTATATTATTACCCAGGGTGGTCCGAGAAATTCAACGACATTGATTTCACTGCTGATTTATAACAGCGCATTTAAGAATCACGATATGGGTCTTGCAAGTGCAATGGCATGGGTATTGTTTATCATTGTCATGGTATTGTCGCTGATTGCATTCATGAGTCAGAAGTATTGGGTTTATTATGCTGATGAAGAGGGGGATAAACGCTGATGACACTCGGAAAAAAGAAAACAGTAGCAAATGTGCTTCGCTATATTGTCCTGATTCTGGTCGGCTTTATGATGGTATATCCGCTCCTGTGGATGATCAGTGCGACTTTTAAGGATAACAGTGAGATTTTTACGAATATGGGACTGATCCCTCAGACATTTTCGCTGAATGGTTATATTAATGCTTTTAATGATTATGGTGGAAATATCAACATTTGGCGGGCAATGCTGAATACATATTCTTACGTAATTCCAAAGGTGCTTTTTACGATTGTTTCTACGACCATTACGGCATATGGTTTCGGACGATTTGATTTTGTGGGTAAGAAATTCTTGTTTGCTGTATTGATGGGAACGCTGTTTCTGCCACAGGTTGTTTTGAATGTTCCACAGTTCATTTTATACAATAATCTGGGCTGGGTGGATTCGCCAATCTATCTGCCGCTGATTGTGCCTACCTTGTTTGCGATTGATACATATTTTGTATTCATGCTGATTCAGTTCCTGCGCAATGTGCCGAAGGAACTTGAGGAGGCGGCTAAGATCGATGGCTGCAATGTGTTTCAGGTGTTGTTCAAAATCATCTGTCCGATGCTGAAGCCGGCAATCGTATCCTGTGCACTCTTTCAGTTTATGTGGTCAAGCAATGACTTCATGGGGCCGCTGTTGTATGTAAAGACTCCGGCGAGATATCCGGCGGCGATTTTCGTGAAGCTGTCGATGGATGCAGATACGGGCTTTGAATGGAACCGTGTTTTGGCGGTATCCCTGATTTCAATTGTTCCGTCTTTGCTGGTATTTTTTTTCGCACAGGATTCCTTTATTGACGGAATTGCGGCAGGCGGTGTTAAGGGCTAAACGGTTACACAGGGAAAGGATTATGGTATGAAGATCGTACAGATGTTAGTGACGGCAAGAAGTATCACGGTCGGGCTTGATGGAGGAGCCACAGACATTTATCGGCCGGAGCATGCTTTATGCTTTCGCTTGAATGGAGAATTACTGAAGGAAGCAGACCGAATGGTTGTGAGCTTCTATCAGTTAAAGCCGGACACGGAGTATGAACTGGAGCTGGTGGAGCAGACAGGAAAATGTCTGGATCGTGTCACTATCTGCACCAAGCATGAATTTGTCACCTTGAATGTACGGGATTTCGGTGCAAAGGGTGATGGGATATCCAATGATACACTTTATATTCAAGCGGCCATGCAGGCATGTCCGAAGGACGGCAGGGTGTTGATTCCCAAAGGTAAATATAAGGTGACAAGTTTGTTTTTGAAAAGTCATACCAATATTGAAATAGAAAGAGAGGCTCATCTTCTGGCGGAGACGTCAAGGGATGAGTTCCCTTTGTTTCCGGGAATGATCGAGAGCTATGACGGTCAGGAGGAACTGAATCTCGGGACCTGGGAGGGCAATCCTCTGCCTATGTACGCAGGAATCCTCACAGGCTATGATGTGGAGGATGTGGTGCTATATGGCGAGGGCTGTATAGATGGAAGAGCCTCTGAAGAAAATTGGTGGTATGACGCGAAAAGGATGAGGGGGGCATTTCGCCCCAGATTGCTTTTCTTGTCACATTGCAGGGAGATATCGGTTGTCGGACTTACCTTTCACAACAGTCCTTCGTGGACGATTCATCCTTATTTCAGTGATGATCTGAAGTTCTATCATGTCGATATAGACAATCCGATGGATTCTCCCAATACAGATGGTCTTGATCCGGAATCCTGTGAAAACGTTGAGATCGCAGGCTGCCGTTTTACATTGGGAGATGACTGTATTGCGCTCAAGTCAGGAAAAATCTATATGGCGCAGAAATACCGGAGGGCAACCAGAAATGTACATATATGGCACTGCCTGATGGAGAACGGCCACGGCGCGGTTACGGTCGGAAGTGAGCTGGCAGCGGGCATTTACGATGTTCATGTGGAGAAATGCCTGTTTCGGAATACAGACCGAGGCTTGCGTATAAAGACAAGGAGAGGGCGCGGAAGGCTTGCAGTCGTAGAAAATGTATTTTTCGAACAGATTCAGATGGAGCATGTCAAGACACCGCTTGTGGTCAACAGCTTTTATTGCTGTGATCCGGACGGGCGGACGGATTATGTGCAGAACAGGAATCCGCAGCCTGTGGACGAGAGAACTCCGTTGCTTCAAAGGCTGGTATTTCATGATATTACATGTTATCATGTACATGCATGTGCAGGCTATTTCTATGGCTTGCCGGAACAGCCAATCGGAGAGATTGAAATGAAGCATATCAGGGTGGATTATGCAGAGGATGCAGTGCCCTTTATGCCGGCGATGCTGTGTGGAGAACAGGAGATGTGCAGACAGGGATTTATCTTCCGGAATATTCATACGGTTATATTGGAGGATGTGTCTGTAGCAGGAGCAGACGGTGATATGATGATTACGGAGAATGTAAAAGAGATCAAAAGGCTTTGAGATGACTTTGGAAAAGTCATGGATAAATGATGGAAAAATGAAGAGAAAGTGATGAGGAAAGTGTATGAAGAGGATGCGGCTGGGTATTCGGCTACATGATGTAAAGGGAACTACCTTAGAGGAAAAAACAGAAAATGCGAAATGCCAGGGCTTTCAATGCGTGCACCTGGCACTTTCTAAAGTTATGGGAGATATTCCGAGCCGTGACGGAGCTTTGACGCCGGGCTATGCAATGCATGTGAGACGGCTGTTTGAGCATGCCGGACTGGATATTGCGGTGCTTGGCTGCTATCAGAATCTTGCACATCCGGATGCTGCGGCAATGGAGAAGATTCTTGAAAATTATAAGGCACATATTCGATTTGCGTCGCTGCTTGGCTGCGGCGTGGTCGGTACAGAAACCGGTGCGCCGAATGCGGCTTATCAGTATGAACCGGCATGCCGTAGTGAGGAGGCCCTGGAACTGCTGATCCGAAATCTGCGGCAGATAGTGGACTATGCGGAGCAAATGGGCGTTATCATTGCAATTGAACCGGTAGCAAAGCACATTGTATATTCTGCAAAGCGGGCGAGAAAGGTATTGGATGAAATCAATTCCCCTAATCTACAGATTATTTTGGACCCGGTCAATCTGCTGGATGAGACAAATTATCGGGAACAGGATGCAGTTGTGCAGGAGGCCATAGAATTGCTTGGAGAGGACATTGCGGTGATTCATCTGAAGGACTTTATTGCACAGGACGGCAGGCTGAAAGCAGTTGCAGCAGGCAGCGGAGAAATGCACTATGACAGACTTCTTGCATTTGCAGAGAACCAGAAACCGTATATTCAGGCAACGCTTGAGGATACAACACCAGATAATGCAGTGGCAGCACGTGTATTTTTGGAGGAATGCCTGGAACGAATACAGTCACCGCAGACAATCACCTCTGATGGAAATGACAACAAAAATGAAAAAAATGAAAAAAGTTGAAATAAAATGAAGCATTACCTCGTTCTATCAATTGAGAACAAACAAAAAGGAATGCATTCCTGATTGTTTGGAGGGGAGGCGGAGAGAATTAATGAGCAGCAACAGCTTGAGCATATGATAGAGTCTTATCAGAATCTGATCTATACAATATGCTACAAGTTCACGAATAATTATTTTGATGCAGAAGATCTGACTCAGGAAACCTTTTTATCCGCCTACAGAAATCTCAGCAGGTTTGACGGAGAGAATCTGAAAGCGTGGCTATGCAAGATTGCCAAGAACAAATGCCTGGACTACCTGAAACGGGCAGAGGCGAGAAATGTACCGACGGAGGACAGCTTTTTTCTGACTTTGGAGGCAGGCGGTCAGACCGCTTCACCGGAAGGAATGTGTTTGGAGAAGGCAGTCAGAGAGCAGTTAAAAGAAGCCTGCTGCAGTTTGTCACCGCCGTATGATGAGGTGGCACTCGCATATTTCTATGAGGAGCGCTCCATAGAAGAACTGGCGGTCAGTCTTGATCGGAATGACAAGACGGTGCGGACACAGATTTACAGGGCTAAGGGAATGCTTAGAAGAATTCTCGACAAAGAAGAGTTTACTGACAGACAAGAGGAAAGGAGGCAAATACATGCAGGATGATCGAATAAAGCTGGAAGAACTGTCAATTGATGATTTGATCAGAGTGGCTGAACAGGATATGATTACGGCACCACATTATCTGAAGGAAGATATTCTGACGAAGAGCCGTGGCATACAGGTGCAGCTGCCGATGAAGCTTGAAGTGCATACGAAGCAGTTGTCCAAGAAAATGCAGATGTTCTGTTATACGATGAAAATATCGGCTGCAATGGTTTGCGCTTTGATCTTATTGTTGGTGGTTCCTGATATCAGTATGAACATTGAGAACAGCTATCAGGGTATCAGACAACCGATTGAGACAAAAAAAGCGGAGATTACAAACACATTTATGGAGAAACGGTCGAACTTTCAGGAAACCATAGATGGACTCAAAGAAAAATTTGAACAAACAGTTAATGGAGGTAATGAACATGAATAACACACAAACAAATACAACCATCAGAAAAAAACACGGCTTCTTTTTCTTCATATTCTCTTTATGGCCGGGATGTGGGGAGATGTTTTTAGGCTTTTATAAGCAGGGCGTCAGCCTGTTGTTAGCATCAATGCTGCTGATTGCGGCTGCTTCTTTCTCCCAGACCGGAGTGATGCTTGTCTTTCTGCCTGTCCTGTGGTTCTATAGCTTTTGCCATGTACACAACATGGTAGCCTTGCCGGATGAAGAGTTTTATGCACAGCAGGATTACTATTTCTTCAGCGTCTCAGATGATGCTATGAAAAAAATCTGGGCGGCACCTAAGACCAAGCTTTATGTAGGCATTGCACTGATTTTTATTGGTGTATCCGCTCTGTGGAATTCGTTGGAGAGCATCTTGTTCAGGCTGCTGAACGAGCAGTTCATGGAGCAGTACATCAGACCGTTTTTCTCCTTTATTCCGAGAGTCATAGTTGGTGCGGTGGTTGTTGCATTAGGTATATTACTGATCAAGGGAAAGAAGAAGGAACTGGATGCCCTCGAAGATTCATCAGCAAAAGAAGTGCAATAGGATAGGAGGAACATTATGTCAACCAGAGTACACAAAGTCGGAACAATGACATTGGGAATCACCCTTGTGGCGGTGGGACTTGCCTATCTTGCACACTTGTTCTTCCCTATGCTGTCTTACGGCATGATCGTGAAAGCGTGGCCACTTGTATTTGTGCTGTTGGGAATGGAAATACTGCTGAGTAATGTGCGGGCGAGGGAGGATGTTGTATTTGTTTATGACAAGGCGGCAATCTTTCTGACCATGATTCTTGTATGCTTTTCCATGTGCATGGGAGCCTTGTCAACAGCATTTGAGAAGTCATTGTATTTTGAGTTCTGAAGTAAACAGGTCGATGCAGAATTGCCTCAACTTAGAATCACATATTGGTAACTTAGGAAAAAGCTCTTGCAACCGCAGGGCTTTTTCCTTATGATATTAATGAGCATTAGCGGCAGGAACAAGCCAGGTATTTGCAACGGGAAAGGCGGTGCACGATTGAAGATACAGATTAATGAGGACCCGAAACTGCAGGATACGGAAATCATAATCAATTGCAGGCAGACCAATGATGAGATCGTAAAGCTGATTGCGATGTTAAGGGTACTGGACTGCAAGCTGACCGGTATGAAAAATCACGAAACATACATACTGGAAGCCGCCAAGATTTTATACATTGATACGGTAGACAAGAAGACGTTCTTCTATACCGGTAAGGATGTGTATGAGACGCCGCTGAAGCTGTATGAGCTGGAGGAGCAGTTATCCTCTCACGGCTTTTTCAGAGCAGGAAAATCAACCATCATTAACTTTAACCAGATCAAAGCGTTAAAACCGGATCTGGACGGAAGGATTTTAGTAACGATGAATAATAATGAAAAACTGGTCGTATCAAGACAATATGCGGTCACGATTAAGCAGATACTGGGGGTGAAGTAAATGCAGGAAAATAAAACAGGCGCACTGGCCTTTTTAACAAATTTTTTGGTCATATTCGGGATTACGGTGCTGATTGTAACGGTTATTGGAGTGCTGGCAGGAGAAGAATCCATGCAGTATTCCTCCATGTTTAAGCTTGGAGGAGCAGGGGTTGCCTATATTACTCTGTTTCAGCTTGCCTTTGCCGATTTGATCATTACGATACTGAATCGATTGTTTTTTTCAGAAAAGGTGTTTAAAACCATGATGGTCATGTGGCGCACCATTTTCATGGTATTCAGCATCATTGCAGTCATGGTAGTTTTTATTTTTATATTCAAGTGGTTTCCGGTTGATTTTGTACCGGGCTGGATCGGTTTCTTCGTATCCTTTGGAACCTGCTTTGTCGGCAGCACGGTTATTTCAGTCATTAAGACAAAGGCAGACGATAAGAAATATAATGAATTGTTGGAGCAATATAAAAAGAATCAGGAGTTGTTTTAATAACGGACTTTCTTAGACGGTAGCTTATGGCCGAATTACACAGAAACATCCTGAATGCGGGGCATTCTGGATGTTTCTGTGTAATTCGGCCACTTTTTTGCGATTGCCTGCTTGTCGGTCACTGACCCCGGCTGAGGAGCGCCGGGGCTGGCTCGTCAAGAAAGGTGGATGGAATGCGAGCATCCCACCGCCTTTTTGACGGGCCGGCATGAACTGCGTTGCAGTTCGTGTCAGTGACTGACAAGCAGGCAATCGCAAAAAAGTGCTAGCTGATTGCAATAATGTCATATTGCCCTCTCATCCTATTTTTGTTAAACTATTTAAGGTACTAGGAGAATGGTATGAAGGAGGGCTTACGGTTGGCTAATGTAATTCTGGAAATGAAGAATATCACCAAAACCTTTCCCGGCGTCAAGGCGCTTGACAACGTTAACTTTAAGGTAGAAGAGGGCGAGATTCATGCGCTCGTAGGTGAGAACGGTGCAGGCAAGTCAACGCTGATGAATGTACTCAGTGGTATCTATCCACATGGCACCTATGAAGGAGACATTATATACAAAGGGGAAGTGTGCAGCTTCCAGACGATCAAGGACAGTGAGAAGAAGGGAATCGTCATCATCCATCAGGAATTAGCCCTTGTTCCGTATCTGACGATTGGAGAGAACATGTTCCTCGGAAATGAGAGAGGAAAGAAGGCCTCGATCGATTGGGACGAGACGTATGGAAAAGCGAATGAATATTTGAGAACGGTAGGACTGCAGGAGTCTTCCCGGACACTGATCAAAGATATAGGAGTCGGCAAGCAGCAGCTGGTGGAGATTGCAAAGGCACTGGCAAAGAAGGCACAGCTGCTCATTCTGGATGAGCCGACATCATCTCTGAACGAGGCAGATTCCCAGGCATTGCTGGAATTGCTGCTGCAGTTCAAGAAGGAGGGAATGACCTCCATCATCATATCCCATAAGCTGAATGAAGTATCCTATGTAGCGGATAAGATCACGATTCTGAGAGACGGAGCGACGATCGAGACGTTAGAGAAGGGTAAGGAAGCCATAGATGAGGAACGCATCATCAAAGGAATGGTAGGACGAGAGCTGACAGACCGATTTCCGAAGAGGGAAAAGACGAACATCGGAGAAATCAGCATGGAGATCAAGGACTGGAATGTGTACCATCCGCTGTATACAGAACGGAAGATGGTAGACAACGTATCCATGACAGTCCGAAAGGGTGAAGTGGTCGGCATCTCAGGGCTGATGGGAGCGGGACGTACGGAGCTTGCGATGAGTGTGTTTGGAAGAAGCTACGGAACGAACATCACCGGAGAGCTGTACATCAATGGAGAGAAAGTGGAATTACATACGCCGAAACAGGCGATAGAACATAAGCTGGCCTATGTGACCGAGGACAGAAAAGGAAACGGACTGATCCTGTCGAATCCGATTCGTGTGAATACAACCTTGGCGAATCTGGAGGCAGTCAGTTCCAAAGCCGTTATTGATAAGGACAAGGAAGTGGCGGTAGCAAGCGAATACAAAGAGAAGCTGAAGACGAAATGTCCGACCATCGAGCAGAATGTAGGGAATCTGAGCGGAGGAAATCAGCAGAAGGTACTGCTTGCGAAGTGGATGTTTGCAGATCCGGATATACTGATACTGGATGAGCCGACGAGAGGAATCGATGTCGGAGCGAAGTATGAGATCTACTGCATCATCAACAACTTGGTAGCGGAAGGAAAGTCAGTCATCATGATCTCCTCAGAGCTGCCGGAGATACTCGGAATGTGCGACCGGATTTACATCATGAATGAGGGAAAGATGGTCGGAGAGCTTGGCAGAGAAGAGGCAACACAGGAAGTAATCATGTCCCACATATT
>CAZABT010000099.1:0-10287 GCA_964483395.1 uncultured Lachnospiraceae bacterium | reverse complement strand
TAGGCTCCGCATCGAACTGGATAAAGTAATAATAACCCTCTTTCATCTTCTGAATTTCGTAAGCAAGTCTTTTCTTACCCCATTCATCGATGTTGGTTATCGTGCCGCCGAAACGGGTAATATAATTCTTTACCTTTTCGAGTGCAGCAGCTCTTTCCTCATCTTCGATTTTTGCATTAAGAACAACGGCTAATTCATATTTGTTCATGCTTTTTACCTCCTTATGGTCTCTGGCCCCTTTCTGCAAAGGAGCAAGGAATGTAGGCTCATACACATAATATGAGCGTGGTTAAAATATATCACGAGGACTTATGATACCATAAAATCCTTGATATTTCAAGCGTTTTGTCTGATTTCTTTTGTATTTTTCTCTATTAGTCTACGCGGAACCATCACCTGATGTTCACAACCGAGGCACTTGATTCGGAAATCCGCACCCACTCTGAGGATTTCCCATTCAAAGCTTCCACAGGGATGCTTCTTCTTTAATCTTATGATATCTCCAACCTTATATTCCATAAATATAAACCTCTTCTTCCGATGCCCCTCCGAGTCTTTATCCCACTACGATCTGGCTCATGATTTGTCCGATTGACCCATGTATTACCAGGTTGGCACGGCTGTCCATCGGAGTAGTGTCGCGGTTGATGAGAACCAGACGGTTTCCACGATAATAATCAATCAGGCCTGCTGCCGGATATACAGCAAGCGATGTACCGCCAATGATCAGCATATCTGCATTTTTAATGCTGTTGATGGACTCCTGCATAATGCCCTGATCCAGTCCTTCTTCATACAAAACAACATCCGGCTTAATATTGCCGCCGCATTCGCATATTGGAATCCCCTGTGCTTCCTTAATATATGTCATATCATAGAATTTACCACATTTCTGACAATAATTCCGCAATACGGAACCATGCAGTTCCAACACTTTCTGACTTCCCGCCGCCTGATGAAGTCCGTCGATGTTCTGCGTCACGACCGCCTTCAGCTTACCGGCAGTTTCCAATTCTGCAAGCTTCAGATGTGCTGCATTAGGCTCAGCCCCTTCACACAGCAGCTTATCCTTATAGAATTTGTAGAATTCTTCCGTCTTCTTCATATAAAAGGTATGGCTCAAAATGGTCTCTGGAGGATAATCATATTTCTGATGATAAAGACCATCTACACTGCGAAAATCCGGAATTCCACTTTCCGTGGAAACCCCTGCTCCTCCAAAAAACACGATGTTCTCACTCTCGTCAATCCACCTCTGTAACTGTTCAATACCTTCCATCTACCACATCCCCTTTCAGATGAGACCGATTTGCAGTTCTGCCTTCGATACCTTTACACCATCCTGATTTTGAATGACCGCCTTGACAATGATCATTTGAAATGTATCGTTTTTCTCAGTTACCGTTCCTTCTATTAATAATGTGTCCCCTATATATACCGGCTTCAGAAATTTGCTTTTCACACTGTGAACCAGACTTCGTTCACCTGGCAGATAGACTCCGGCAAGTGTAGAATAATAAGATGCCGTCAGCATGCCATAGACAACACAGCCTTTATGCCCCTTTGCTGCCGCATATTCCAAGTCTCTGTGCAATGGATTCACATCTCCTGTGATTCTGCAAAACGCTTCCTGATCCGCTTCTCTGACCGTAACAGAAAAATGCTCCTTCTGCCCTATCTCTATCTCATCATATGTGTATCGATTCATGACCGCCTCCACGTCCCCGACAGAACTCTATGCTTCTTCCATTTTTCTTTTGATCAAATCAATCATCTGCCCGACATTTTCAAGCTGATTGACTTCCTTGATATCAAATTTCATGGAAAATTCCGCTTCCATGGCAATGATGAGTGAAATGTGCTCATAGGAGTCCCAATCCTCAATATCATCTGCATTTGTCCCATCTTCTATGATCAGTTCTTCCTCATCAAATACATCCCTGAAAATTTCCTGTACCGCATCAAATATTTCCTGTCTTGTCATATCTCTGTTTCCTCGTTTATATTTTAGTCGAAATGATGGTTCATTCCGCCATATTTCCATATCATTTCTTCTCGTAGTTCACAACTCGAAGCAGCTTGGCATTCAGCAATCGTTTCAGCAAAGGGATCAGTTTATCTGTCGGCACCTTGATGATCTCACTGAGTTCAAACAAATCCAGTTTTCCATCGGCATAGCCGACTATATTTTTGATATTCTGTGCCTGCTGTTCAAGTGAAGTATCCTTACTGCTGACCGTAGGAATCAGCCCGCGCTTTCCAAGCTGTGGTTCGCAAAGGCAGGTTACCTCATAATATTGATTGTATTCCAATGCTTCGATACATTTGGTCATAACATCGTAGCTGCCCTGAAAGCCCTTCGGAGAGATAATGGAAAGATCATCTGCCGACGTATGATATTCCGGATATTCATGATACTTTGAACGGCAAAAGCACACTACCGGCAGATCGACTCCGGGCGCCTGATACTGACGTTCATCCGATCCCCTCTTCAGATAAGAATACTTCTTATAATCAGGATAATGATTCCGTAAGATACAATTTAAGGCTCTGTCTGCAAGTGTATTTTCGTATCTGGAGCTGACCAGCGAATAAGTTCTGTCATCTCCCACACAGGTAAGATTAAAACCTGCGATCACCTTTTGCTTCATCGCATCAAGGTTACGGCTTAGATAAGTAATCGCACCAATGGTCTCCGGCACAAAAATAAGACGATAGGTATATCTGCGTTCCGGTAAGGCTTTGATCCAATTTGCCAAATGCACCAGCAATGCCGGCCCGGAGCATTCATTATTGGCCATGGAGGGATGACAGATATACGTAGAAAGAAAAATCTCTTCCTCTGTTTCTCCCGGTATCATCAGTTCGCCGTAAGTCAAGCTGCCCTCCGAAAAATCAGAATCAATGACTGCATGATAACGTCCCGGCTTTAATTTATCCTTTTGCTTCTGTGACATGCAGAAGCCCCAGTGTTCCCGATAATAAGAGGTTGTATAAGGAATCAGCTCCGGCTGCCCCGGCATTGTATACAGATGCTCCTCCAGCTCCTCAAAAGACATCTGCGCATCAATCGGTGCTGAATACCCAAGCACATGCAGATTGCTGTCTGCGAAGTCCACAATACGGCTTCCCTGCTCATCCTCCAGATATCCGCCCCGAATGTTCCACTCCTTCGGAACCGTCCAATCAAATACCTGTGTTCCGCTTGGCACCTCATACAACTTGAGTTCCGGACAAATTCTCTTTAATATTTCAAACGTCTGACGCACGCCGTTTCCTGTGATACTGCGGCATATCGGAAACAATTCCTCCGCAAGTGCGTACATGCTTTCTCCCTGCATACTCTGTTCTCCTGCTGCTGTCTTCTTGTCTGATATGATTTTCTGCTGCTTTACTGACCAATATAGGTACTGATTTTACGACTGCGGTTATTTGCCACATCATCTGCTATGATCGGATATGCGCCTGCAAGGTCTATCATCTTATATGCAATCCCATTCACCTGATAACGCTTTGACACACCCGCATGCACAAAATCCTCCTCCAGCGGGTAAATGGTGATTTCTACATTTAAGTCAAGATCCCGCACATTCATGGAGTAGGTTGCCCGACGTGTATTTCCATACTCATCCGTATAATCTGCCGTAAAATCCTTCAGGTAACGATAGGAAATCCCCACCTGTTCCTCAACATAATGCACATATACAAAAGAATGCTGACAATCCTTGTCAATCAAAAGATTCTTAAAGTGATGCTCTGTTACATAGGTAAACGGTGAATCATGTCCAAAAGAGCTTTTGTTGTCCATAGCGCACAATTCTTCTTTGCCCTTACCCCATACTGCGAAAGAATAAATCGGATGCTTCGTGCGTTTGAAATCATCACGCTTTAAGGCGGTTTTCCCAAGAGAACCTGTCTTACACGGCGTCTTATAATAATCAAATGCCTTTCCTTTGCAAAAATCCCAGTTAAACGTCGGAATCACAATGGTTCCTTCCGTTCCGACAGCTTCGATCATGCTGTCCAGCAGGACATTCAAATCTGTGTCATCCTGATGCTCAATACAACTATATAGCAACTGTTTCACATCCGATGTAATAAACAAATTGTCCCCTGCTGCAATTGGAAACTGTCCAATAATATTTTTTAACGGAATATATTCCGACATAGATACCTCCATACTGCTGTATTGTTACATCTCTGCACTGTTGTATATCTTCTGCTCCTTAACTGCATCAATCCTAAACTCCTGCGCACAGTTTTATTATATTATGTTTTATGGTTTCCTTCAAGTGGGAATCAGCGCAGTCATTATGTTTGCGGTAATTATGTTACAGTCATTATATACAGAGGAAGTGCCTGCATTCAGAGTTCCGGTTGGAACCGAGAATGCAGGCACATTATGAGAAAATGATATTAGCAATCTATCATTATCTGAAACTGAAATTAGCAGAAAGGATTCTCTGACTTATATTTCATATCCTTTGGCTGATTGAAGCCGATCTCGTCAAGCTCTACACCGATATATTTATATACTTCATAGAGAGCCTTTCCAAAATGACCAAATGCCACAGCACCATGATGAGGATAATTGCCCTCAATCAGCACATGACGGTAGAAACGTCCCATTTCAGGAATTGCAAATACGCCGATACCGCCAAAGGATCTTGTTGCTACCGGAAGCACCTCGCCCTGTGCGATATAGCCGCGAAGCTTTGTATCTGCTGTACTCTGTAATCTGAAGAATGTGATATTTCCCGGTGCGATGTCGCCTTCAAGAGTTCCGTTCGTTACCTCAATCGGAAGACTTCTTGCCATGATCTTCTGATATTTCATACTGCATGCTGCAAGCTTCTTAGAGCAGGTGTTGCCGCAGTGGAAGCCCATGAATGTATCCTTGTGTGTATAGTTGAACTTACCTTCGATTGATTCCTTGTACATATCAGCCGGCACTGAATTATTGATATCGAGCAATGTAACAACATCATTGCTGACAGCAGCGCCGATAAATTCTGAAAGACATCCGTAGATGTCAACCTCACAGGATACCGGAATACCCATACCTGTCAGTCGACTGTTTACATAGCAGGGAACAAAGCCAAACTGTGTCTGGAATGCCGGCCAGCATTTTCCTGCGATTGCAACATATTTTCTATAGCCCTTATGAGCCTCTACCCAATCAAGAAGAGTCAGTTCATACTGTGCTAATTTCGGAAGCACTTCCGGCTTCATATTGCCTGCACCAAGCTCTTCCTCCATCTCTTTTACCTTAGCAGCAATTCTGCTGTCTCCTGCATGCTTGTTAAAGGATTCAAATAAATCCAGTTCAGAATTTTCTTCAATCTCTACGCCCAGATTGTACAGCTGCTTGATCGGTGCATTACATGCAAGGAAGTTAAGCGGTCTGGGGCCAAAGCTGATGATCTTCAGATCCTTCAGGCCAACGATTGCTCGCACAATCGGTGCAAATTCATTGATCATGTCAGCACATTCCTCCGCCGTTCCCACAGGATACTCAGGAATGTAAGCCTTGATATTACGAAGCTTCAGGTTGTAGCTTGCATTCAGCATACCACAGTAAGCATCTCCACGTCCGTCCATCAGACTGTTCTGTGACTCCTCGGCTGCTGCAATAAACATAGACGGTCCGTCAAAGTGCTTTGCAAGCAAGGTTTCAGAAATCTCCGGTCCGAAGTTTCCAAGGTATACGCAGATGGCATTACAGCCTGCTTTCTTAACATCCTCAAGAGCCTGAACCATATGGATTTCACTCTCTACGATACAGATCGGGCACTCATAAATGTCTGTCTCATCATATTTTGCCTTGTATGCAGCGATCAAAGCCTTTCTTCTGTTTACAGACAGTTCCTCCGGGAAACAGTCTCTGCTGACTGCTACAATGCCTATTTTTGCTTTTGGTAAATTTGTCATTTTGTGATCCTCCTATTTTTTGGTGTTGTACATTTTGTTTTCTATTTTTCAAGCACATCGAATCATCGAAGGGCTTAAATGGTTCTGTCTGCGGAAAACCCGCATCTTATACGCTCAGATTTTTTCCTGTCAGTCCGTTGAAAGCTCCCTCTATCTGTGCTTCCGGATGTGCAATGAGCCATTTATTTCTTGCAAAGAGCAGCTTATCCTCCGGTGTCCTGTCTCCCGTCTTCTCAATATCCGTATTCGTTCCCTTCGGAAGCACCACAACCACCTTGAACTTGCTGTCACCATTGTTACATGGTGCATAGTGCAGCGTCGTTGCATAACATTCAACAGCCATTCCTGCCGGAATCAAAAATGCCTCCATCTTTGAAGTATCGTATGTTCCGTCCTCCGTTACATCCTGCTCGGAGCCCCAAAGCATAACTGCATCCGTAACTGCCACATTGATTTCCGAATCCCTGTGATACTCCACCGCGTTCAACAGATGGTTACTGCCATTGCAATATCCGATCTGAATAGGCATGCCTCCATACAGACTTTCTGCAATCGCTGCTGCCTCCGGACAAGCCTCCAGCTCGGCAACACTTGCTACATATACAACATCATCCGGCAATGGTGTATCAGCCATTTTCTGAATGATATTGCTGAAATCGATTCCCTTGATAACTTTTCCATATTTTCGGAAAGAAGGGTCTGTTACTTTCTGAATCTGCATTTGCTACAACTCCTTTCATTACTTGCATTTCAGCAATTTGTTTATTCATTAAACTAATGTAAGTATAAGATACCACTTGTACGCACATTGGTCAAGTTGTTTTCACAAAAAACACACAATTAGTTTACTTATTAAACTAATTGTACTATAATAATAACAATTCATATCCGCTATGAAATTTTCCCTGCGGAATCGCATGAAAACAGGAGAATGCTATATGATCACAGGAAGTAAAGAATTGATACGGGATATCAACATTCATCTCGTTTTGGAAACAATTATCAATCATGGACCCATATCACGTGCCTCTATCGCAACCACACTTGGACTCACCAAGGCTACCATATCCGCCATTGTCAGCAGCTTGATCGAACAGCAGCTGGTACGGGAAATTGGCAGTGATGATACCTCTTTGGGACGTAAGCCCATTTTAATCAGTCTGTGTGAGGAAAGCGGCCATATCATATCCATTGATCTGGGCGTTGATACCATATATATCCTGTGTTCTGATCTGAAGGCCAATCACTGCAGTCTGAAACAGCATCCAAATCATTATTCACACAGGGATATCATCGCCGGATTAAAGACGATTATCAAAGAATCCATGGAGGAACTCCCCAAGTCCCCCTTCGGTGTTGTCGGAATCAGCATCGCGATCCATGGTGTCGTAGATAAAAATGAAGCAACCTTTACACCTTACTATGCATACGAGGGAATTCCGTTTGCATCGGAGCTGTCGGCTGAGTTTCATGTACCTGTCCTTTTGGAAAATGAAGCCAACCTCTCAATCATCAGTGAAAAAACCTTTTGTCATAATCTTGCAAACATGATTGGTATCAGTGTACACTCCGGTATCGGCATCGGCATCATTATAAACGACAAGCTGTATACCGGTTTCGATGGAAATGCCGGCGAGTTTGGTCACTCTATTGTCGTTGTGAATGGGCGTCCCTGTCCGTGCGGCAATGAAGGCTGTCTGGAGCAATATGCTTCAGAGCGGGCAATACTGCGCGATTTTGCAGCCACAAAAGGACTTTCCCATGTTGATATTGATACCTTTATCGCCTACTGCCTTGACAAAGATCCGGATGCGGTTGAAATGCTGGATCAGTTTATTAAATACATGTCTGTCGGAATCAATAACCTGCTAAACGTATTTAATCCGGAGATGATTGTCATCAACAGCTCCTTTACCATGAACCTGCCATACATCATCCCCGGAATCACTGCCTCCCTTAAAAACCGTATGAACAAGCACTGTACCCTTGTCTCTTCCGGCATGCAGGATTCTTCTATCCTAATGGGAGGCGTCTGCATCTGCATCAAACATTTCTTTGGAATCAATTATCTGGATCTGAGCCCGCATTGAGGCTTTTCATAGATGGCACCACATAACGAAAGACAAGCGCAATTGCCTGTCTTTCATGCTATATAGCTTCAGCCGTAATACTTCTTTGATCATTCATTTTAGTATAAACACTTTACCGTTGGGTAAATCTTCTTGAACTTCTGATACTTCTCTTCGTACTTTGCAACCAGTTCAGGTTCCGGCTCCACTGCACCCACTACCTTGACCAGCTTCTCTGCTGCTTCTTCAACACTTGCATATTCGCCACATGCAACTGCTGCCAGCATTGCTCCGCCATATCCGGGGCCCTCCTCAGATTCGATCACCTCAACTCTGATACCAAGTACATTTGCCATAATCTTCTTCCACAGCAGGCTCTTAGCGCCGCCACCACAGATCTTGGTCTTTTCAATCTTAATGCCAAGAGATTTTGCGACCTCAAAGGAATCACGAATACCAAATGCCACGCCCTCCAAAACAGCCTGTGTCATATCTTCTCTGGTCGTATCCATGGACATTCCGATGAACATTGCTCTTGCGTCCGGATTATTGTGAGGAGAACGCTCACCCATCAAATAAGGAAGGAAGAACACATGATTCTCGCCCAGCTTCTTGATGCCCTCCTGCTCCTTGCCATACTCTTTCGTTCCGATAATATCTTCCATCCACCACTTATTGCAGGAAGCCGCACTCAGCATACATCCCATCAGATGATAGCTTCCGTCTGCATGTGCAAATGCATGCAGCGCATTATTTTCATCCACACAGAAATTCTTGCTGGAAATAAAGATGGTTCCACTTGTTCCAAGCGAAATATTGCACATTCCATCCCCAACCGTTCCGGTTCCGACTGCCGCCGCTGCATTATCGCCTGCACCTGCAACAATCTTCACATCTGTACTAAATCCAAGCTCCGATGCAACCTCAGGAAGAATGTTGCCAACTACCTCATAGCTTTCAAATATCTTAGCCAACTGCTCTTCCTTCACATCACAGATTTCCATCATTTCCTTTGACCAGCATTTATGCTTCACATCAAGGAGCAGCATACCCGATGCATCCGACACATCTGTACAGTGTACACCTGATAATTTGTACGCAATGTAATCCTTCGGCAGCATGATCTTTGCAATCTTTGCAAAGTTCTCCGGCTCATTCTCCTTCATCCACAGGAGCTTCGGTGCCGTAAAGCCCGCAAATGCAATATTCGCGGTATATTCCGAAAGCTTCTTCTTACCAATCACATTGTTTAAGTATTCTGTCTCTTTTCCGGTTCTTCCATCATTCCACAGAATCGCCGGTCTGATGACATTGTCATCCTGATCCAGCACTACCAGCCCATGCATCTGCCCGCCAAAACTAATGCCTGCAATCTGAGACTTATCGCACTCTGCCGTCAGCTCCTTCAGACCCTCCACCGTCTGTGTCCACCAGTCCTCCGGCTTCTGCTGAGACCAGCCCGGCTGTGGAAACTCCAAGGGATACTCCTTAGATACAATCTTATGAATACCACCACATTTGTCCATCAACAACAGCTTCACCGCTGATGTTCCCAAATCCACACCTATATACAGCATATTGCTTCCTCCTTAAAATATCTGCTTTTCAATTTGTTTAGTTTAGTCACTAAACTATCTAGTTGTTAGCGTACTATAAATATGGAGGATTGTCAACAACCGCCGGAACAATCTATTGCTATCTATTGCTATGAAGCTTTTTTATATTGATCTTATCGACTGTGTAAACTCTCAACATCCGATTTACAGATATGCTTATCCTCACTTGGATACCCGTTTTCTAACTGGCAGTTCTAAATCCTGAAGTTTACACCCCAGTTTAATGCTATCGTCCAGCATATAGCGTACACTGTCAGATTGTTCAATCCACTAAAAATACTTTCCTGTGCAATACGCAAAATACCCGTAAGAAAACCATAAGAAATATTCTTGTTATCCTTAAAAGCACCAGAGAAAAAGGTTCGCATAAAACCAATGATTTCATCATAAAAATCCTTTACCCTTTCCATTTTTTTGTTTTTTTAACTTTCAAAACTTTTACTACTCAAAATGTGACGAGCCCTCAATCAACGCAAAATGTTATTGTACGTGAAGCAGCCACTACCCTGCACGAGCTAACCGCTGATAAACAAATCCGGCTACAATGTGAAGTCCTTGAACGCTAGAGATGGATTGAAAAATGATACTGAGACAAGGCCGAGAAGAACAAAAAAGGCTTGCTCCCAAAGTTCAGAGTAAGCCTGCCGATTACCATTTGATTAATACTATTA
>CAZABT010000098.1:0-10331 GCA_964483395.1 uncultured Lachnospiraceae bacterium | reverse complement strand
GACATTACGCCAAAGGGCGCAACATCAGCGACTAGAGTATAATAACATTTTACGTTATAAAAATCAACACTAAATTAAATTTTTCTGTTTTTTTTCTGATATTTTGTAAAAGCAGCATTTATACTGCATCAAAGCCCGTTAATCCATACTGCGTCAGCAGACCTTCTTTCTCCAGCTTGCCGCGCAGGGTCAGGTAAAGCTGTGCATTTGTAAAATTAATATAGGGTGCCACATAGAGTATACTCAGAAGACCGCATGTAACTAAGCTCAGAAGCAGCCATCCGAGGAAGGATAAGTCCAGTATGAAGGCGTTCATTTTTTCACCGGTCATCATTTTCTTGCTGAGAGCAAAGGCAGTCTGGTAATCCATTTCCGGATTTTCTGCCAACAGTGAAGGAATCATTCTGTATTCGTAGCCTTTGATGATTCCGGGAATGATCAGCAGCAGTGACCACAGCCATTGAAATAGATCCTTGAGAAAGATGGTCTTAACTGCATTCATATAGCGCCCGTCTTTAAATCCGAAGCTCAGTACACTGATAGGAGCCTTGTGATTTTCTAAGCCGTTCATGATGAAAAATCTGTGTTCTCCAATATAGAGCGGATTGATGATAAATATCGCCAGTGCAAATCCGATGATTAAAAATACGATGCTTGCGGCAATGATCGTGACCAGAAGCGGAATGATGAAAGACAGATCATTTGTCTGAAATGACCGAATACCCTCCGTCAGGTCAGCAGAGCTGGAAGAAGAGGAGAATCGGTAACCGATGCTGCCGCTGCCTCCTAAGATTGTAAAAATCAAGCTGACTAATACGGCCGGCCAGTAACACCTTGCCAATGCTTTCTTTGCATTATCTTTAAGATCTGTTCTTGTCCACATAATATTTCCCTCTCATTTCTATGTATGATTTGATACTATTATATCTGTTTTATTATAACAGTATAGATTTCGTTTGTCATGTGTCATATGTACTTTCTTTGCGGAACACAAAAAACAAAAAATGCGAAACAAAAAAATATGCAAAACTGACCTTGACAATTATCTTAAAAACATATACAATAATTTTTGCGTGATTTAAAACGCAATGCAGGAATGGCGGAATTGGCAGACGCGCAGGCTTCAGGTGCCTGTGGTAGCAATACTGTGAGGGTTCAAGTCCCTTTTCCTGCACTCTGAAAATAAAAGAGAAATGGCTGAAAGCTGCCATTTCTCTTTTATTTTTGATTACACTTTTATGATGCCTGTATGGCTGCAATTACATTTTGATAAGTCACTTTTTAGCATACAGGAAAGATAGTATTGGACATAAATGATTAATTGGCTATAATATTGATAAAGAGTTTTTTGGGAGAGGAATTTGCTAATGGATTTATTAAACATTGGAACCGAAACCGAACAAATTGAATTTAAGAAAAGTACAGGAGAGCTTAAGGAAGGAATTATATCAATAGTTTCTATTTTAAATAAACATGGTTTGGGAGAACTGTATTTTGGTGTCCGAAATAATGGCGATGTGATTGGACAAGAAGTGAATGACGACACGCTCCGTACAATTAGTCAGGGAATCGGAAATCATATTATCCCGAAAATATATCCGGAGATAACATGTAAAGAATATGAAAATGGTAAAAAGGTGGCTCATGTAAAATTCTCCGGTGATAGACAGCCATATTTAGCATATAATGTGCCAAGAATTCGACAATCTGATGAAGATATTATTATGGATCAGGATTTGTATGCAGAGATGTTATTGAAACGTGGTGGAGAAAAGTATAGTTGGGAAATGCAGGTGTCAAATTACACGGTTAAGGATATCAACAAAGATTCTTTTGGAAAGTATTTGCAGAAAGCGAAGGAAGTAGGAAGAATTCATTTTTCCAACGATACAGTTGCGGTGGTTTTAAATAAATTAGGACTAATAGACGGAGATTACTTATTAAATGCCGGTGTTGCATTATTTTGTGATACTGGAATAAATGATGTTCAAATGGCTAAATTTGCCACAGACAAGCGAGTGACATTTACAGATATCAGAAGATATCCAACAGGAAGTATTATTGAATTGACGGATAAATGTGAGCAGTATCTAATTGATGCAATGGATTGGAAAGCGGATATTGTAGGCTTTGAACGTATTGAAACTCCGGAAGTGCCGGTAGAAGCACTTCGCGAAGCGATTGTTAATGCGTTTGGACATAGATTGTTTAACAATGGACAGTGTAATGAAATAGCCATTTATAAAAATAGAATAGAAGTATATAGTACGGGCAGCTTTCCAAAGGGGCATACTCCGGAGGAGTTTTTAGATGGGGATAAGAGAGCTATAAGAAGGAACAAACTGATAACGCAGACATTATATTACTCTAAAGACATGGAAACATTTGCCACTGGCCTGAAAAGAATTAAAGATTTATGTAATGAAGCAGGATGTAAGGTGGAATTCAAGACAGAGGCAGATGGATTTGTTGTAGTATTTTATCGGAATTTAAGAGATGAGTGGAACACAGACAAGCAATTAAATACCCAAGAAAATACCCAAGAAAATACCCAAGAAAATACCCAAGATTTATATACTGAAGCACAAAATAAAATATTAAATTATTGCAAAATAGCAAAATCAAAGAAACAAATAGCAGACTATCTTGGATATAAAACAGTTAAATCATTAAAACCTCTTATGCAACCTTTAATTGATGATAATATGCTTACAATGACTATTCCTGAAAATCCAAATGATAGAAGGCAAAAATATATTACAGAATTATCAAAGAAGTAATTAAAAAACATTTTATTACAATTTTATTATAAAATGCAAATGTTTATTTGGGGGAATCTTTACGGAAGGACTAAAGTATTAGAGAGATGAGCCGATATATATAATAACAATCAACCTGTAGAGCAGTGCGGCTGTGTTGCAAACGAACCGCCGATATGCTAAAATATAAGAACAGGAAATGTTTGATTGACAGGCAAGGATGCCGCCAGTGATTCAAAGGAGTGATAAAAATGGCAGGAATATCGGGATTAACTTCAACGTGGGATTATAGTTCGTTATTTTCTAATTTATCTACGTCAAGCAGCAATCATACATCATCGACGAGTTCAGCATCATATTTAAGTGATTATGCGAGTCTTAAAAATGGCAGTTATTCCAAACTGCTCAAGGCTTATTATGCTAAAAATGATACATCAGGCACAGCAAAGACGTCGGATGAACTGGAAAAAAGTACAAAGACCAATTCAGCAATCAGCACAGATGCAAAAGCACTGAAGTCGTCAGCAGATGCATTGGTCGCAACCGGTTCCAAGTCCGTATTTAATAAGAAGGAAATCACGGATGCAAACGGCAATACAACTACCGACTATGATTATGATGCGATTTATAAGGCGGTCAAGAGCTTTGCAGACGATTATAACAGCCTGATTGATTCTGCTGGCGAGTCGGATTCCAATTCGATTTTGCGTAGAACCTTATCCATCACGAACGGAACAAAGAAAAATGCCAATCTTCTGAGTCAGGTCGGGGTGACAATCGGTGAGAATAACAAGCTGACCGTAGATGAGAAAACCTTGAAGGCAGCAAATATCAATGATTTGAAGTCACTGTTCAGTGGAGTCGGCTCTTATGCTTACAGCGTTTCCTCAACCGCTTCCATGATCAACAGTGCAGCCACCAATGAGATACAGAAGATGAATACATATACATCGACAGGCGCTTATTCTTATTCGGCTAGTGTCGGAAAGATATATGACGGAACAGTTTAGAAGGCTTTAACGTTAAAACATATTATAGAAAACATCTCTCCAAAATAGAAGGAATTGTATTCCCCCTGTTTTGGAGAGATGTTTTTGTATATAAAATGGCGTTGACTGACGGCTTGTCAATTCAGGTCAGATGATGCTATGATAGGTGTAAGAAAAACAGAATGGACATAGAGGAAAAGAGCATGCCAGAACAACAGAAGCCAGAACAAGAGATGCAGGAACAGGGTCATAAACGCCGCCAACGCTACAAGGGAACACATCCGCGTACATTTCAGGAAAAGTATAAGGAACTGCAGCCGGAGAAATATGCTGATACGATCGACAAGGTCATTCAGAAAGGCAGTACGCCTGCAGGACTGCATATTTCTATTTGTGTGCGGGAGATATTGGAACTTTTGCAGATTGAACCGGGACAACGGGGAATGGATTGTACTCTGGGGTATGGCGGTCATACGCTGGAGATGTTGAAATGTCTGAATGGCAGCGGTCATCTGCATGCAATGGATGTAGATCCGATCGAATCGGTGAAAACAAAGGAACGTCTGGAGAATTTGGGCTACGGTGAAGAATGTCTGACCATATGGCACAAAAATTTTGCTGAGATCGACACGGTAGCTGAGGAGACTGGAAGCTTTGATTTTATCCTTGCAGATTTGGGAGTGTCTTCGATGCAGATTGACAATCCAGACAGGGGATTTTCCTATAAGCATGAGGGTCCTTTAGATTTGCGTCTGAATCCGGAGAAGGGAATTTCAGCGGCGAAACGGTTGGAAAATATGACACGCGCTGAGCTGGCAGGAATGCTTGCCGAGAATGCGGATGAGCCTTACGCGGAGGAGATTGCAAAAGCGGTGACAGAGGCACAGCGGAGAGGAAAGAGAATTGCAACGACAACAGATCTGCGTGACATCATTGAGAAAACACTTTCCTTTTTGAAAGGGAATGAAGGACAGGAGGCAGTGAAAAAGTCCTGTCAGCGGACATTTCAGGCACTTCGCATTGATGTGAACAGTGAGTTTGAGGTACTGGAAGCTTTGCTGGAGAAGCTGCCGATGGTGCTGGCTCCGGGCGGTCGTGTGGCAATACTGACATTTCACTCAGGAGAGGACAGGCTGGTCAAGAAGTCATTTCAGACTTATTATAAAGAAGGAATTTATTGTGAAGTGGCAAAGGATGTGATTCGGCCATCAGCGGAGGAATGCAACAGGAATCCAAGAGCACGGGTAGCCAAGCTGCGCTGGGCAGTCAGAGCAGAGGGAACTATTTGCTGACAAAGCTGAATATATGACAAATGTAAATTGTTTTTTGTTTGAAAACGTAATATATTGCTATTAGGTAATGTGTTACGTTTTTGCATCAAAGCGATTGTGGTTTGCTGCAATGCGGTCATGAAAATAATTTATGATATGGAGGAAGCTAGAATGAAGAAGATTGTGATTTATAAGAGCAAGACGGGATTTGCACAGAAGTATGCGGGGTGGATTGCAGAAGCACTGGAGTGTGATGCAGAGGAATTACAGAATGTTTCAGCAAAGAAACTGCAGGAATATGATATCATTATATATGGTGCCGGAGTGCAGGCCAGTATGATTTATGATATGAAAAAGGTTAAGTCTTTGTATCAGCAGCTTGCATCCAAGAAGTGGGTCATCTATGCAACGGGTGTGACTCCGGGTAGTGATCAGGGAAATTACGAAAATCTGAAAAAAACAAATATGAGTGATGGTCTGGAGCAGGTTCCTTTTTTCTACCTGCAGGGTGGATTGAACTATGAGAAGATGGGGTTCATTTCAAAGAAAATGCTCGGTATGGTTGGCAGCATGCTTGCCAAAAAAGAGGATAAGACAGAGGAAGAGGCGGAGCTTGCAAGAGTTTTTGGAGAGCCCAGCGATTTCACTGATGTGAAGAATATTGAAGCATTGGTATCCTGCGTTCGAGGCTATGAAAGTATATCGTAAGTGAACAGTAGAGAAGAATATTTTTATAATTGTCGGTTTACATAACTGAAAGGAGGAGCACAATGAGATATCGTGAATTAGGAAAAACGGGATTACAGGTCAGTGAGATCGGGCTTGGCGGTGAATGGCTGGAGCGCCATAATACGGAAGAGGTCAGGGAAGTGATTGCCTATTGTGAAAAACAGGGAATTAATATTTTGGACTGCTGGATGTCTGAACCGAATGTACGCTCCAATATCGGTTTGGCCATTGAAGAACATCGGGATCATTGGATCATTGAAGGGCATATTGGTTCAACGTGGCAAAACGGACAGTATGTAAAGACCAGAAGGCTGCCGGAAGTCAAGACTGCATTTCAGGACTTGCTGACGCGTCTGCGTACCGACTATATTGATTTGGGTATGATTCACTTTGTGGATGAGGAAGCAGAATTCCACACCATCATGAATGGTGAGTTCATTGTGTATATGAAGGAACTGAAGCAGAGCGGAACGATCCGTCATATCGGACTCAGCACGCACAACCCTGCGGTTGCAAAACTGGCAGCGGAGAGCGGTATTGTAGAGATGATTCTGTTCAGCATAAATCCTGCTTTTGACATGCTGCCGGCAACAGAGGATCTGAATACATATTTTGCGGAGGATTATGACGCATCTCTTGGTGGGATTGCAAAGGAACGTATTGAATTATATCAGATCTGTGAGAGAGAAAATGTCGGAATTACAGTGATGAAGGGTTATGCAGGCGGCAGACTGTTTGATGCAGCAGCATCACCGTTCGGAGTTGCATTGACCCCGGTACAGTGTCTGCACTATTGCCTGACACGACCGGCGGTAGCAAGTGTGATGGTCGGTTATGATACGTGTGCACATGTAGATGCAGCAGTTGCCTACGAGACGGCTACGGAGGAAGAAAAAGATTATGCAAGTGTTTTGGCTGCGGCTCCGAAGCATGCATATTCAGGTCAGTGTACCTATTGCGGGCACTGTGCACCATGCCCGAATAAGATTGACATTGCAATGGTCAATAAACTATGTGACTTAGCGGCCATGCAGACGGAGGTGCCGGCTTCCTTGAGAGCACACTATCAGGAACTGTCTGCCAATGCGGATGACTGTATCGAATGCGGCGGCTGTGAGACAAGATGTCCCTTTGGTGTGAAGGTGGTTGAAAAAATGCAGAAGACAAGAGTCTTGTTCAAATGAGAATCAAAATATGCCGCGTTGGTATTTCCTGTTTGAAAATATTCTGTGTTACCAGTGCATTACAGCGATTGCTTTAGAGGAATTTTCTGTCAGAGCATAGGCTTGGCAGCAGATCTGAAAAAAGAGGATTGTAAGGAGAAAGGAATCAGATATGGCAAAGAAAATAGTCATGTTTACAATGGGAACGCGCGGAGATGTGCAGCCCTATATCTTCCTTGCACAGGCATTGCAGAAGGCGGATTGTGAAGTGACGCTCGGAACGCATCCATGCTGGAGAAAACTTGTGACGGAAGCGGGCGTGACCTTTGCACCGATTGGACCGGATATTGATATTGAACTGGAAGCAGCTATTATACGCGGTAGGGAAAAAAATGCCATGCAGGCAATGATTAAGACAATGCAGTTTGTATTTAAGATTGTGGAACGGTCGGCATCAGAGGTCTATCGGTGTTGTGAGGGTCAGGATTTGATTGTTGTGTCGCACAGCCATATAGGGGCCGCTGAAGCAGAGGCTCTACAGATCCCGACGGTGGACGTGACCCTGCAGACGGAGATGATTGCGGAACCAGGAAAGCCGCAGTCATTCGGACAGAAGGTGTTTGGAAAGCTGTTCAATACCGTTGTGAATCCGATGCTTGTAAAGCCTTATAATAAGCTGCGAAGGGCATATGGCCTTCCAAAGATCAAATCTATGGATCAGATGTTGTCAAAGCAGCTCAATCTGATTCCAATCAGCAGATATGTGATAGAACCAAGTCTGTACTGGGAACCCCAAAATCAAATGGTCGGCTACTGGTATGAGAAGCCTTCGTCTGATTATCAGCCGCCGGAGGCATTGACAGAGTTTCTCAGAGCAGGAGAACCGCCGCTTATATTGGCACTTGGAGCAATGTCCTTTGAAGCGGGAGAGGAACGGGATAAATTTAAAATTTTTCTGCATGCGTTTGAAAAGACGGGAAAGAGAGCAATCATTCAGGGATTTCATAAGACGCTGCAACACTATACGCTACCGGATACGATGCTTGCAGTTGGTTCAATTCCGCATTGCTGGCTGTTTGGACAGGGCTGGGGCGTGATCCATCATGGAGGCTTTGGAACTTCGGCTTCGGCTATGCTATATGGAGTACCGTCTATTATCATACCACATGCATTGGATCAATTTGGGGTTGCAGACCGTCTGTACCGGCTTGGGGTTGCGGCACCGCCTCTCAAGGCAAATGAATTGACGGAAATAAATTTGATTGACAGAATCAATACGCTGTCGGACAATTATGATACAATTTTGCAAAAGGTGAAAACACTTTCCGAGAAAATGGAAGAGGAGCATGGACTGGATACGGCAGTTCATTTGATTCACTGCATTAAATAAGAACTTGCCCTGTGGAAAGCAGACAGGATGTGGAGGCAGTCAGCATGTTAAAGGTATTTTTGGTAGAAGATGAATTTGTAGTGCGGGAAGGCATTAAAAAAAATATTGACTGGAATGCACACGGCTATGAATTTTGTGGAGAGGCAAGTGATGGAGAACTGGCGCTGCCGATGATTCAAAAATTACAGCCTGATATTGTAATCACGGATATTAAAATGCCGTTTATGGATGGATTGGAATTGAGCAGGCTGATCAAGAAGGAATTTCCGTGGATGGAAATTATCATTTTGTCGGGCTATGAGGACTTTAAGTATGCACGCGAGGGAATTAAGATCGGGGTGGCAGAATATCTTACAAAGCCGATCAGCGGAACGGAGCTTTTAGATGAGGTAGATGTTCTTGCGGACAAAATTGAGGAAAAACGACGAGAAAGAGAAATCAGTGAGAAGTACCGTAAGGAAATGGAAGAGAACTTCTTACAGGAAAGAAAGAATCTGTTCCAGTATCTTGTGACAGGCTCTAAGTCTGTGCCGGAGTTGTTGGATATGGCAGACAGACTTGGCATTGATTTGTCTTCCATGTGGTATAGCATTGTGCTGATCATGACACAGTCGCTGCATCACGCGCAGGCAGAGTATTCTGACAGCCTGATCGAAATAGAGCAGAGGCTGAGTGAAATCAATGATGAGACACATATGTTGATCTTCGACAGAAATCTTGAGGGAAAGGCATTGCTGTTCAAGGCAGATTCGGTAGAGGAATTGGAGCAGATACAGGCTGCATATTTGATTAGGATGAAGGAACTGTTGGTTCCCTATGATCATGTTCGCTATTTCGGCGGCATTGGAGTGCCGGTGAATCGATTAAAGGAGCTGCCGCTTTCCTTTGAAAAAGCAAGTCATGCATTTGCCCATCGCTATCTGGTCAGGGAAAGTCTTATATTAAATGGTGCGGAACTGGAGCAGGGAAGTGTTACCGAGGACAAAGATTTTGATATCAGCAGCGTAGACCCGAAACAGATGGACAGACGCAAAATTTTGGAATTCTTGAAAATGGGTGAAAAAGAAGAAACCATTTATTTCACGGAGGAATTTTTTAAAGGCCTCGGAACGAATGCAATAGAATCCAATATGTTTAGGCAGTATATTGCAATGGATGCCTATTTTTGTGTTGCCGAGTTTGTAGAGGGACTGTCGTTTGCGAAAGATGAAATTGAACCGCTTGATATGGCATCTGGAGCATTGCAAAGCGCTGCGGGAACAATGAAATATATTTCCGGGATCATTGAGCAGGCACTTGATTTGCGGGAGAGAGCGGCGAGCAACCGATATGGGGATATTGTGGATGAGGTCATGCAGTATATTGAAGACAATTATGCAGACGAGGAGTTGTCTTTAAATCTGCTTGCGTCACATGTGAATTTTTCCCCCAATCATTTGAGTATGATTTTCAGCCAGCAGACCGGACAGACCTTTATCAAGTATCTAACCGATTTTCGCATGAACAAGGCTAAGGAGCTGCTCCGGTGCACAGGAAAGAGAAGCAGTGTTATCTGTATGGAGGTGGGCTACAAGGATCCGCATTATTTTTCTTATCTGTTCAAAAAGACACAGGGTATGACACCGACACAATATCGTGATGGAAAATAAGAAAACAAACTGTAATCATATAAAAACAAACTCTTTTTCATTTGGAATAAAAAAATGAACAAATAGATGATTTATCTGAATGGATTTGTTGTCAATCGGGATGTAAGATAAGACCATCAAAGGAATAGTCCTTTGAAAGACAACATATCTAGGAGGGAATCAGAGTTATGAAAAAGAAATTATTGGCAGTCGTTATGGCAGCAACAATGGTACTCGGTCTGACAGCTTGTGGTGCTAAAGAAGCAGCACCCGCAGCAGCAGAGCCGGCAGCAACAGAGGAAGCAGCACCCGCAGCAGAAGCAGAGGCAGAAGCACCTGCAGCAGAGGAAGCAGCACCCGCAGCAGATGCAGGCGCAATGATCAAGGTTGGTATCATCAACA
>CAZABT010000097.1:0-10334 GCA_964483395.1 uncultured Lachnospiraceae bacterium | reverse complement strand
GACATGCGCTGATATAATGTCTATCGACATTATATCATATTTGCAGAGTACAACCAATCTGATTTTACGTTTTATAGGTTCAAAAAAGCCTCAAATATTTTACATACCTCTATGGCATCCTTGGCCTCCGGCATTTCACAGAAGATACGCAGCAGTGGTTCTGTTCCTGAGAACCGGCATACAACCCAGCCACTGTTCCTGAAATATACCTTGCAGCCATCCAGATAAGATATTTTCTCGATTTCAAAGGGAAGCTCCGGCAGCTTTCGATCTGTCAGAACAATTTGCGAAATGGATTCTTTTTTCGCCTGACTGAATTTGTAATCACGCTCCTCCATATAAATACTTCCGCACTCCGCTTCAATATCCTGATAGATTTCTGACAGCTTCTTTCCGACTGTCGCCAGCATTTCAACCAGTAGGGCTGCTGCATAAATGCCATCCTTGCCCTTAATGTGCCCACGCACTGTCAGACCACCTGAGGATTCTCCACCAATGACCGCATCCACCTCATTCATTTTAGCGGATATGTGTTTAAAGCCTACCGGCACCTCATAGCATTTCTGTCCGAATTTTTCTGCCACTCGATCCAGCATATGTGTTGTTGCAATGTTGCGTACTACCGGGCCCGCCCATCCTTTATACTTGACCAGATAGTAATAGAGAAGAACCAGTATGTCATTTGGATGCAGGAAACGTCCTGTATCGTCTATGATACCGATACGGTCTGCATCCCCGTCCGTTGCAATACCGATGTCACACTGCTTGTCAATGACACGATTCTGCAATGCATGCAGAGTTGCTGCTGAGGGTGAAGGCAGTTTTCCTCCAAACAGCGTATCATGACGTTCATTGATCGTCTCCACCTCACAACGCGCCGTATGGAAAATTGTTGTCAGAGATGTCTCACTCACACCGTACATCGGATCAATGGCAATGCGGAAGCCCGCTCTGCGGATTGCATTGACGTCGATTGCTTCTAAAATATTATCGAGATATTCATTCAGAGGATATATTTCTTCAATCAATCCCTGTTCTTTTGCTGTATCATACTCCATATACTGTGTATACTGACTGTCATAGTCAACGCATATTGCTTCCTGCTGCTCCCGGCAATCTGCCGCGCGCTTCTTCATGATATGCTCTATATAACGCTCTATATCCTGTGTCTGTGCCTCTTCTGCATCTCTTCCCCCGTATGTAAATACCTTGATCCCATTATAGACCGCGGGATTATGGCTTGCCGTGATCATCATTCCGTAGGAGAACTCATGCTTCATCACATAATACATAATCAGTGGTGTCGGACCTGATTTATTGATCAGATATGCCTTAATCCCTTCGGAGGCAAATACAACACCTGCCCACTGCATGGCTTCCTTGGAAAGAAATCGTCTGTCATATCCGATCACGATTCCTTTGTCTGCCACGCCCTCTGCACGCATCTTCTCGGCAAGTGCCTGTGCCAGCAGCTGTATATTTGATTTGGTGAATTCCTCTCCGATTACGGCTCTCCAGCCGCCTGTTCCAAACTTGATCATATGCTTAACCTCTTTTCCTGATGTATTGCTGCTTGCGCCCAACTATCGTATCCTTTATGCTCACTCTGCTGCTGTCTGACCTCAGCCCATGATAATTTCTACCGTATGTCTTGTTCCGCGTGTCTGTACCGGTATGGCCTCTACCTCATCTCCGTCGAGCCGAATGATATGAACACCCTTCATAACATGTTTCGGATTGCTGACATGAATCTCGTAAATTGCACCACGCCATTCACGTGTTACGTCAAATCCGTTCCAATCAGCCGGTATACACGGATCTACCTCAAGGTGCTGCAGCTGTGGCCTGATGCCCAAAATATAACGTGTTGCCGAAAAATATGCCCAGCCGCCGGTACCTGTCATAAACGGATGTCTTGCTCTGCCAAATGCCGTATGATCCTTCCCCATGACAAACTGGCAGTAAGAATAAGGCTCTGCTTCTCTGATTTCTATCTTATCATTCTGATAATAAGGGCATAAAGCATTGTACATTTCCATTGCCCTGTCACCTCTGCCAAGTACGCACTCTGCTGCCCAGGCCCATGGATTCGGATGAGAGAAAATAGCTCCATTTTCCTTGACTCCCGGATATACACGTGTTACAAACCCGATTTCATCATCACACTTAGTATAGGAGGGCGCGTTCAGCATCAATCCGTACGGGGTAAAGAGGTATCTGTATACGCTGTCCATTGCCTGCTTGCCCTTCTCTTCGGAAACTGCTCCCGAGAGAACCGCCCATGTATTGGACTCCAAATGTACCTTACCCTCTTCGTCTTCAGCAGTGCCGATCTTTCTTCCGCTTCCGGTAATGCCGCGGATAAACCATTCGCCATCCCATAGTTCACGGTCGCAGACACGTTTTACCTGCTCTGACATAGCCATATATTTTTCAATGTCCTCATGATTCCCCTTAAAATGTGCGCATTCTAAGAAGTTCTCAATTGCCCAGTAATGCAGGAAGGATACCATGGCACTCTCTCCGCCGCCCAGATTCAGACAATCATTCCAGTCGGCTCTCAGTCCCTTACAAATACCTGTACTGCCAACTTCTCTGGCTGAGAAATCCAAAATGCGTGTCATATGCTCATATACAGTTCCTTCTCCGCCATCTGCATATCCTACAACTTCATCGAGCAGACCTGTTTCTCCGGTCTCCTTAATATATTCCACAATGGCGCTCACCAGCCACAAGGCGTCATCGGAACAGGCATCCTGAATCCCGTGGATAACATCCTCACGATTCGGAGTCGGTACAACCGTAGGGGATTTAAAGGGCTTCGCCTCATGCTGGGGATCAAACCATTCCGGCTGGAACAGATGCAGTCCATAGCCCTCTTTTACAAGTGCCCGCAGCAATTCGATGATACGCTGACGACATTTTGCAGGATTGGAATGTGGTACAGCCATCGCATCCTGAGATGTATCTCTGTAGCCAAGTCCTGTTCTTCCGCCCACTTCAATGAAGGAAGCAAATCTGGAGAACATGACATTGATCTCTGCCTGATACAAGGTCCAAGTATTGATTAGTGTATTCATTCCCTTGTTGGGTGTCTGAATTTGAAGTTTACATAACTTTTGATTCCAGTAATTTCTCAGCACATCATAGGACCGGTCAACCTGTTCTGGGGCGCTGTATTTCTCGCGCATCTTCCTGCCGGCTTCACGATTCCCTTCACCCAGCATATAGATGAGTCTGATGCTCTCGCCCGGCTGCAGTGTAATATTCTTCTGCAGTGCTCCGCAATGATTGTTGCCCTTCTCATAGCTGCCGCTGCATTTACCCTTCTCTACAGCAACCGGATTATCCTCTGTATGATATAGACCGATAAATTTGTCCCGCAGACAATCATATCCGTCCGGTGTAAAATTTGATGTGAAATACTGCCATCCAAACTCCTCATAAAACAAATCATGCTCTATGATACCGTCCTCATAGGAGGAGCCTGCTGCATACATGCTCATTTGGAAGTTCTGATTGTCCATCAAAATATGATGGAACGAAAACTCCAGATAGGAAAAGACCTGTAACTTTCTCGGTCTGACGTCTTCATTTTGTATCACAACGTCCCACAGCTCCACTGCGTCCCCAATCGGAATTGACAGTGTCTGACTCGCCTTGATATGATCGTATCTGCATTCGTAGGTCGTATAGGAAAGTCCGTGACGACATCTGTAAGCTGCCTGGTCTAACGGCTTGCCGACCGGCTGCCAGGAAATGCTCCAAAAGTCCTGATTCTCTGCATCTTTAAGATAGATATAGTGTCCGGGTCTGTCCATCGGCACTGCATTTGCGCGAAAGCGGGTCACCCTGTGATATTCCGGGCTCTTATAGAACATGTAACCGCCCGCCGTGTGATTTACGACTGCGCACATATCCTCCACTCCCAAATAATTCGTCCACGAAGTTGGCAGATCTACTCTGTCGATTACATACTCTCTTTCTTCATTGTCAAAATGTCCGTACTGCATAAAATACCTTCCTTCCATCCATGAATTTCCTGACCTGCAGGAACACTTCATCTGCAAAATCTGTCCCCTGATAGCTTCATATTAACGTGTTTCATAAAAGAAAGGTATTGTCTGTCATGCGAATATTTGACTGGTTTTGTCGTCCACATGATCCAGTTTTTCCGGATGCACTGCATAAAAAAAAGAAAAACACCGGAATGTTCAATCTGATGTTCTTCTGCTCTATATACCTGCTCTGATCATTGTTATCTTGCATAGACAAAACTGTCTTCATAAGCATCATTGGCACGATTCAAATAATATACACTGAATCCGATCCCATTTTTGCCGCCAACCGCCGCCGACTGATCCAAATCTCCAATCACCGGTGAAAGCATATCCAGCCCACTATTTGATTGGGCATCTGCAAAAAACTGTTCCTGTGCCGAATCAGAAGACGCATGATCTGTATCCGTCTGAGCCGTCCTGCCCACCTTCGACTTTTCATCCTCGATTTCCTGCTCCATGGACTTCGCGATGTTGTCTGTTGTAATGGCCGCCATAATTTTATTAATATCTTCTGGTGAGAACAAATCCAATATTTTGGAAATGTCATCAATGTTATCACGATTGAAACTGAATGCATAACCGTTTGAAAGTTTACCGACATTGATGATATCATTGCCAGCCGACATATCACCGACTGTCATAATGCCATTTTGAAAATCAAATGCGATCGGAACACCCTTATAAGTTGCCATTCCGGTCTTTCCGTCTCCGCTTTCCCGGGCAATCTCCTCTATCTGGCGGAATGACTTCGCAATATCCTGCTTGCGTTCAGTCTGCATCTTTTCATACTTTGCAGAATCATTGACACGCGCATCCTCCAGTTCCTCATCATATTCCTGCTCCTTGAGCAGCTTGTACTGCACAGTCATGATGTCCTGAAACTGACTGGATTCATTTCCTGTCACAGTCGGCGTGTAAACCTCTCCCGTGCCGAAGGTGCCCTGAGTCTTCTGTGACAGCAGATTACCAACAGGGTTCATAGAATCACTTGTAAGCCCGGCTTTATTTGCCGAGCTGTTATAGATATAGCTGTAATAGGAAGCATTCAATCCATAACCCGAAATGTACATAATGAAAATCCTCCAATAGTTTTATCGGACAGATTGCTCTAATCCATAAGAGGTTATGATAAATTTTTATTCTGATATTTATTCTGATTCGTCTCTGTTTCGTTCTTGCAGCTTCTGATTCATTCTTTCTGCTGTTTTATAGCCCGTCAGATAACCGGCAGCAGTCACTAAACAATACGCGCCGATAATACAAAGTTCCATGACCACTATCATTCGCCAGTTGGACGGGTCAACCCAATGAAAGAGCACTCCTGCCGCCAGTACAATGCCATTCACATAAAGGAATTTAATACTTAATCTCAGCAGCATGCTTCTCTTCGAAATTCTGCTGTCGTCACATGAGAAAAAAAGTGTTCCCAATGAACAAATCGCCCCTACTATGATAATCTGCCATAGCGTCCCTACATTCAACATATTATTTAAGCCCCAGAATATCGTAATATAGATTGCAGCCACAATCATAATGCAGGTGGTTATTCTCGCAAATAATTCCAGCACTGTTCCAATTTTTCTTTTCATCGTTTCATATTTCATGCCATGTCCTCATCCAATTTGAATTATAATCCAAGTTTTTCTTTTAACGTTGCAACATACTGTCTGGATATGATTGCTTTCTCTCCATTTTTAAGCAAAGCCTCAAATCGACCATTGAAAGCCGGTGTCAAATTCTGAATCTGGTTCAGATTCAGAATGGTTGACTTGGAGGAACGTAAAAAGTCCTGTGCCGGCAATTCATCCTCCAGCTCATAAAGCTTACTTTTGATCTCATATACTTCTGTTTTACAGTACGCAAAAACTTTCTGATCTACGGATTCAAAATAGAAAACATTCTTTGCTTCAATCAAGTGAATTTTCCCATCAGCATATCCGTTCAGCTTTACGCTTCCCTGTTTAAAACTGTTTAGAAGTTTTATCAGCTGTTCGTCCATTGTACTGCACTTTACAATAATTTCATCTTCTTCATCCGGTTTTTTGTCTAATATAGTGATTTTCATACTCACATTTTCCTTTTTCATCTGTCCTGTATCATCTTCTTATGTACAAGACATGCATTGTCTGCTAATGCTACTATACCACAAACAACCAAAAAAAGAACCTATGAACGAATAGTGATAACATTGATAAAAGCATTTGCTAAAAAATCAAGGGCTTATTTCCATAAACCAGCATTCTGATCATTCCGATGATCACAAGATGTGCCGGATAGTAAATGTAGAACAGCCATTTCATCCAATCAGCTTTCCCTTTTTCCCCGTTGTACCGCTTCAGCAGCGGATACACCAGAATGACTCCGATTTGCACAACTGCATAAACCTTGTTCACAAACAGATAGGATACCAGCGCATAGAAAAACACATAAATCATCATCTCCTTCATCTGCTTTTTCAGATTCTTTCTGTTTTCATACATCGAAAGAATGGAGAGGCTTGCAATACAGGACCAGTCTGCCGGAAATGCCGTCAAAATCAGTATCGTAGAAAGAATTCTCTCCTGCCACCTTTTAAGAGTTGATTTGTATCTCAAATATAATACGATCAGTGCAATCGCAAGTGGCAGTATCACACTTGTTTGATTGAAAATGCTTCCGTTGCTAAACGGAATATAGTTAATATGAAATGCAAAACAATAGGCAAAATGTGAAATCACTGCCAGGAACAGCATTCTGATAATATACTTTTTGATATTCTTCGTATAGTAAAAGCCTTCACAAATAAAGAACCACATAATCGGCGCCGTCAGTCTTCCAATCAGATGCAGCAGCATTGGAATCGGACTTGGCGGAAACCCGGGATAAATCAAGTCAGTTACATGATCAATTGTCATTGCTGCGATTGCAATCATTTTTAAATGATTAGAATTCAACTTTTTGCTCATTTTCTCTACCTCAACATTTTGTTATGCCATCATCAATATGAACCCAGTATATTTTCTTTGCCCTATTTGTTCAATGCTTTCTCCTGTAAGATGCAAAAAGATACAGTTAAGTTACTTTTTTGCCACTGTAAGTGTTTTTGCAAGCAAAAGACAGCCCATGGTTTTGGGCTGTCTTCAATATCAATTTGTTATTTTGCGATCAGCTTCTGATCTATTACATCAATGGTAATCGTCTGTCCTTCCTTTACGTCATCTGCAAGAATTTTCTTTGCAACAAGTGTCTCTACATTTTTCTGCAGGTAACGCTTCAGCGGGCGGGCACCATAGCTTGGATCATAGCCGGCTTCCACGATGTAGTCCTCTGCTTCCGGTGTCAGGGCAATGATCAGATTCTTGTCCTCCAATCTCCTGTTCAGATCTGCAATCAAAAGTTTGATAATACCGCTGATATTGTTCTTGGTCAGAGGCTTAAACAGGATTGACTCATCCAGTCGATTCAGGAATTCCGGTCTGAAATGTGTCCGAAGATCATTCATAACCATCTCCTCTGCCTCCGCCTTGATCGTCCCGTCTGCTGCAATTCCCTCTAACAAATATTCGGAGCCAATATTAGAGGTCATGATCAAGATCGTATTTTTGAAATCAACTGTACGTCCCTGAGAATCGGTCACCCGTCCGTCATCCAATACCTGCAGCAATACATTAAATACGTCAGGGTGTGCCTTTTCAATCTCATCAAACAGTACAACAGAGTATGGTTTTCTTCTGACTGCTTCGGTTAACTGTCCACCTTCTTCATACCCTACATATCCGGGAGGTGCTCCAATCAAACGGGATACAGAGAATTTCTCCATATACTCGCTCATATCAATTCGCACCATATTGGATTCATCATCAAACAGACTTGCTGCCAGTGCCTTGGCAAGCTCTGTCTTACCGACGCCGGTAGGCCCAAGGAACAGGAAGGAACCAATTGGCTTAGTTGGGTCTTTGATACCTGCCTTGGAACGGATGATGGCCTCTGTTACCTTGGTCACTGCCTCATCCTGTCCGATGACCCTCCTATGCAGTTCATCATCCAGATGTAAGGTCTTAGAACGCTCACTTTCGGTCAGCTTTGTAATTGGGATTCCGGTCCAACGAGAAATGATGCGGGCAATTTCTTCATCAGATACACTTTCATGCACCAGCGTCAAGCCTTCTTCTTTGATTCTTCTCTCTTCGATCTCAAGCTGTTCTTTCAGCTTTGGCAGCTGCCCATATTGTAGTTCGCTGACCTTTTCATATTCCCCGTTGCGCGTTGCCACCTCAATCTGATTGTTCAAACCTTCTATATCTTCACGCAGCTTATGCAGTTTCGTAAGGGAAGCCTTTTCATTCTCCCATTGTGCTTTTCCGGCTGTCAATTGTTCGTTGAGCTCTGCAAGTTCCTTCTGCAGTGTTGCCAGACGTTCTTGACTCAGGTGGTCAGTTTCCTTTTTTAACGCCTCTGCTTCAATCGTCATCTGCGTTGCCTTACGATTCAGTTCATCCAGCTCCGTCGGCATGGAATCCTGCTCCGTCTTAATGAGCGCACATGCCTCATCTACCAAATCAATTGCCTTATCCGGCAGGAATCTGTCAGAGATGTATCTATGTGATAATACTGCCGCTGACACCAGTGCTGTATCCATGATTTTAACTCCATGGAATACCTCGTAGCGCTCTTTCAGTCCTCGCAGGATGGAGATTGTATCCTCCACAGTTGGTTCATCCACCATAACAGGCTGAAAACGTCTTTCCAAGGCCGCATCCTTCTCAATATACTGCCTGTACTCGTCCAATGTCGTCGCACCGATACAATGCAGCTCACCACGAGCCAACATCGGCTTCAGCATATTTCCTGCATCCATGGCTCCGTCTGTCTTGCCTGCTCCTACAATCAAGTGCAGTTCATCAATAAACAGAATGATCTGTCCGTCACTGTTCTTCACATCCTCCAGTACCGCTTTCAATCGCTCCTCAAATTCACCACGATATTTCGCACCGGCTACCAACGCACCCATATCCAGCGAAAAGATTTTCTTATCCTTCAGACCCTCCGGTACATCTCCACGTACGATACGCTGTGCCAAACCTTCTACAACCGCCGTCTTACCGACACCCGGCTCACCAATGAGCACCGGATTGTTCTTTGTCTTTCTGGACAGAATCCGAATAATGTTTCGAATCTCATTATCACGTCCGATGACCGGATCTAATTTCTGGCTTCTTGCCTTCTCTACCAAATCCTGACCATATTTTTCAAGCGTGTCATAGGTTGCTTCCGGATTATCCGTTGTCACTCTCTGATTTCCCCGGACTGTTGACAAGGCCTGTAAAAAGCGATCGCGGGTAATGCCGTACTCCTTCCAAATCTTTTTCATGGCATCATTCGGATATTTCAGCAAGGATAGAAACAGATGCTCTACAGATACATATTCGTCGCCCATCTGCTTTGCTTCGTCCTCGGCATGGATCAGTACCTTATTCAGCTGCTGACCAATATACACCTGTCCACCCTGTACCTTTACACGTTGGTTCAGATATTCCTCAGCCTTATCCATGAAATGTTCCTTATTGATTTCCATCTTTTCAATCAGCTTCAAAATCAGGCTGTCCTCCTGACGCAGCAGCGCATACAGCAAATGTTCCTGCTCGATCTCCTGATTTCCAAATTCATATGCAAGCTTTTCACAGTCATTCACTGCTTCAATTGATTTTTGCGTAAATTTTTGTATGTTCATAGCGATACCCTCCTGCTTCTCATCATAAATATATCTTATTATTTCCTTTACTCCTATGGAGCATCAAATATATTTATGTATTTGTTGTTTGTTTTGGTTGTTTGGTTGTATTGTTGGTTGTTTAATTGTCCGTTTGTCGTGCTTGTTTTATTTGTTCTACTATCACTATAACATATAACATTTATTTGTCAATACATTTTTTTGACATTTGCCTTATCAAATCTGCTCCATCCTATGCTGTATGAGCGGTCATAAAAAATGCCGGACAAAGTTGATTACAATCTTGTCCGACATAGCATTCTCCTAATCACGCATAATTTACAGTCCGATTATGCCATCCGATCATGCAAATCTTATTTTTTAAGTGAATCCAATTGTTTGCGAAGCTGCTCAATTTCAGCATCTTTCGCCGTGATTTCCATATTCTTGGCAGCCAAAACAGCTTCTTTCTCTGCATCCTTAGCAGCAAGAGCAGCTTCCTTTTCAGCTTCTTTTTCAGCCAGTTCAGCCAGTTCAGCCTTCTGCTTCTCAATCAAATCCTGCTGTTGTTCCACCATATAGCG
>CAZABT010000096.1:0-10542 GCA_964483395.1 uncultured Lachnospiraceae bacterium | reverse complement strand
GAGCAGAGGACTGAAAATCCTCGTGTCACTGGTTCGATTCCGGTTCTGGGCACTTGTAATTAAATAGGTACTTATTATGCGGGTGTAGTTCAATGGTAGAACGCCAGCCTTCCAAGCTGGACACGTGAGTTCGATTCTCATCACCCGCTTTTTTGGTATCATGAAATTTGGTGAACTGATTATGAAAAGTGATGTGGAGAGAGGCTATGAATACAGATGTGAGGCGTTTTGATACGTTAGATACTTTGCGGGGATTTGCTCTGATCAATATGCTTGCATATCATACGAGTTACGATCTGGTGATGATATTTGGCATGAAATGGCCGTTCTTTTATACAGAGGGGGCATTTTACTGGCAGCAGATGATTTGTATTCTTTTTATTTTTATAGCAGGGTGTGTGGCCAGCTTTAGCAAACATTTGCTGAAACGGGGATTGATTGTGTTTGGTGCAGCGATGCTGATGACGCTCGTGACATATTTTGTGATGCCGAGTCAGGTGATATGGTTTGGAGTGCTGCATCTGCTGGGTATTTCCATGATAGTTACATATTTTCTGCAGGCGTTTCTGAACAGGATTCCGAAGATACCGGGCATGATTGTGGTATTTTTACTGTTTGTAACAACGCGGTATATTGATGCGGGAACTTTGAATTTCTTTGGGTACAGGTATTTGAAGCTACCGGAGATCTGGTATGAATCAGGCAGATTATTCTTTTTTGGATTTCCGAATAAGAGCTTTTTTTCGGCAGATTATTTTCCGATTCTACCGTGGCTGTTTCTATTTTTGACAGGTTATTTTGCTTTTGGAGTATTGAAGAATCGGAAGGATACGAAGGAACTGTATATACGGATTCCGGGTCTTAGTTTTATAGGGCAGCATACTTTTGTGATTTATCTGCTCCATCAACCGATTATTTACGGAATTCTGCTTCTGCTGTCAAGCGATATGCTGCAGGTTTTGTAAATGCTACGGACATTGCGGTATTTTAGCTTTTATATGTAATATAGACGCTTTGGAATAAGAGGAAGATTCATGAGTGATGATGAAAGGCTGAAATTTCATATGAAATTACGTCTGTATCGTACGGCCAGAGATTTTGGGCCGGGAGTGACGAACCTTATGCAGCTTGTAAAGGAGAAGGGTTCTCTGTCGGCAGCAACCAAGGAAATGGGGATGGCTTATTCTAAGGCCTGGAAGATTATTAAGCATGCAGAGGAGGATTTAGGAGTCACTTTGATGGAAGGGCGCAGTGGCGGCAGCAGTGGTGGCGGTACGGTTTTGACCAAGGAGGGCGAGGAGCTGTTGGAAAAATACCAGCAGTTTGTAAAGGAGTCTCAGACAGAGGTACAGAAAATATTTGATAAATACTTTACTTGAAAAATACAGAAAAATAAATTATAATACAATTTATGTGGTGTTAATTCTGACACCACATAAAAAATATGAACGTTATTCTTGATAGAGAATAACGAGAGGAGGAACTATATTTATGAAAAAAAGGTTATTAGCAGCACTATGTGCAGCAGGTATGCTGGCAGGTGTAGTGGGCTGCGGAGCAAAGACGGAGAATGTATCCACGGAAGCAGCCACAACAGAGGCAGTGGTTGAGGAAACAGCAACGGCAGAGCCGACTCCAGAAGCAACGGAGGCTCCTGTAGCTGAGACAGAAGTGGCAGTAGAAGGAAATTTGATGATAGCAGCAGCCGCAAGCTTGGAAAACTGTCTGACAGGTGAAATCATCCCTTTGTTTAATGAGACATATCCGGGCATTACCGTGACAGGTACCTATGACAGTTCAGGAAAGCTTCAGACACAGATTGAAGAAGGTGCGGAGGTAGATGTATTCTTCTCAGCAGCAACAAAGCAAATGGATGCATTGTCAGAGGAGCAGATGATAGATACTGCATCTGTAGTCAATCTGCTGGAAAACAAGATTGTTCTGATTGTACCGGCAGGAAGTGAAGGAGACTATAGCAAGTTCGAAGATATTGCAAATGCAGAAACTGTAGCAATCGGTGATCCGGAGAGTGTTCCGGCAGGACAGTACGCACAGGAATCTTTAGAGAATCTCGGACTTTGGGATGCGGTACTTGCAAAAGCATCTCTCGGAACCAATGTAACAGAGGTATTGAATTGGGTAGCAGAGGGAAGTGCTAATGCAGGCATTGTATACGCAACAGATGCAGCTCAGATGCCTGACAAGGTAGTAGTGATTGATACGGCTCCCGCAGATAGTGTAAAACAGGCAATTTATCCTGTGGGAATCACATCAGCAGCGGTTAATCAGGAGCAGGCAAAAGCATTTGTCGAATTTCTGCAGACACCGGAAGCCATTGCAATCTTTGAAAAGAACGGATTCAGTGCAGTAAAGTAATTTCAATCTAAGCAAACGATATCAAGAGTACAGGCGATATCAAGAGTACAGGCAGTCTTTATGAAGCTGGTAATCAGCGGACGCCTGTACTCTTTTATTTTTTGCAATTTTATGCTGTTTTAAATTGTGCCATATAGAGCTCATAGTATAAGCCCTTCTTTTCCAATAATTCTTCAGAACTTCCCTGCTCCATGATTCCACCGTGATCAATGACAAAGATACGGTCGGCATTCTGAATGGTTGAAAGACGGTGTGCAATGACAAAGGAGGTTCGTCCTTTCAGCAGTGTTTTGATACCATCCTGTACAAGCAGTTCTGTATGTGTATCAATGCTTGAGGTTGCCTCATCCAGAATCAGGATTTTAGGCATAGAAATCATTGTCCTTGCAAATGCAAGCAGCTGACGCTGTCCGATGGACAGTCCTCCCCCACGTTCTTCAAGCTCTGTGTCATATCCTTTTTCAAGCTTCATAATAAAGCCATGGGCATTGACTGCTTTTGCTGCAGCAATGACCTCTTCATCTGTTGCATCCAGCTTACCATAGCGGATATTATCCTTGATGGTTCCGGAGAAGAGAAAATTGTCCTGTGTCATGATGCCCATTTGCTGGCGAAGGCTCTCAATGGTAACCTCCTTGATGTTATGGCCATCGACATAAACAATGCCCTCTTGTACATCATAAAATCGGCTGATCAGGTTTACAATGGTCGTTTTTCCGGCACCAGTCGGGCCGATCAGCGCAATGGTTTCCCCGGGCTTGATATGAAAGCTTACATCGTTTAAGACCTTTGTTGCCGCATCATATGCAAAAGAGACATGTTCAAACCGGACATCTCCTTGAATTTCCGGCAATTCACGAACGTCTGCTTCATCCTCGATTTCCGGCGGGGTATCCATGATTTCAAAGATACGTTCAGCTCCGGAAATGTTGGTAATCAGCTGGTTATAGAAATTGGAAAGATTCATGATCGGACTCCAAAACATAGTAATATAACTGCCGAAGGCAATCAGAGTGCCGATGGACACCTCCTTGATGCCAATGATGCGAATTGCGGCAAAATACATGGCAGCTGTTCCGAGTCCCCAGCAAAAGTCTATGACAAGGCCAAAGGCATCGTTGAGCCTGACTGCATTATTAAAGGAGCCTCGATGTTCATGAAGCAGCTGGTCAAAGGTCTCATTGGCTTCCTCCTCAGCGGAAAAACTCTGAATAATGCGCATCCCGGCAAGATCTTCGTGAAGAAATGCATTCAGGTTTGAAGCTTTCTTCTTATGAATCTGCCAACGCTTATGCGAATAGACCTGTATCAGCCACATGCCGGTCATCATGAGCGGCAGGCTGATCATAGCGGCAAGTGCCAGCTTCCAGTTCTTGATCAGCATGATCGCCATAACGGAACAGACCGTCAGGAAGTCAGGAATCAAGGTCGTCACACTGTTGCCGAGGACATCCTTTAGAGCATTGACATCGCCGATGATACGGGCAAGTACCTTGCCGGTCGGCCTGCTGTCAAAAAACTGAAAGCCCAGTTTTTGAATATGAGTATACAACTCTTGTCTGACCGTCAGCAAAATTTGATTTGTGACCTTCGCCATGATGTACATACGAAGCTTGATCAGCAATACCATAGTGATATTGATGGCGGCCGCAAAAGCACCCAGCTTCAGCAGTCCGGAGATGTCCTTATTTGTAATATAATGATCAATGGCCTCTTCCATCAGAAGGGGATTGATGAGCGTTACAGTGACGCACAACCCCATAATGAGGAGGACAAAAAGAATTTCCTTCCGATAGGCCAACAGATAACGGAACAGGCGAAGCAAAGTCGCCATTTTAGATACTTCTGTAGTTGTTTCGTCATTTTTAAATGAATTTATGGGCATAATATCGCTCCCTCTTTCTTTATGCAGTAATTGTGTTCAGATAGTCTCCGTACTGTGCCATGTAGGTCAAGTGGTACAAGCCTTCTTTGGCCAGCAGGGTTTCATGCGTCCCGCGTTCTGCGATTTTTCCGTCCTTCAAAATGATGATCTCATCAGCATTCTTTACGGCAGAGATACGGTGTGCAATGATAATTTTTGTTGTATCGGTCAGTTCGGTCAAAGCCGTTTGTATAGCATGCTCTGTCTCCATATCAAGAGCAGAGGTAGAGTCATCTAATACCAAAATGGGTGACTTTTTGGCAATGGCACGTGCAATACTGATACGTTGCTTCTGCCCGCCGGATAATCCGACGCCGCGCTCACCGATGATGGTATCGTACTGCTTGTCCATCTGTTCAATGAAGTCTACCGCCTGTGCATCCATTGCAGCACTGCGGATGGTCTTGAAGTCAGTCAGATCACGTTTACCGAATTTAATATTATCGCCAATCGTGTCTGAAAACAGAAATACATCCTGCATGACAATCACAATATTACGCCGCAGCTCATGCAGTGACAGATCCTTGATGTTGACACCATCCAGATAGATATTGCCGCCGGTGGCATCATAAAGCCGCTGAAGCAGACTGACAATAGAGGATTTGCCGGCTCCGGTTGCGCCCATGATACCGATGGTTTTTCCAGGCTCTATATGGAAGGAGATATCCTGCAGGATTTCATGCTGATCCTCCTTATGGAAGGAGACATTCTCAAATTGAATCTCTCCACGGACATGGTTCAATATGACCGGATTTTCATTTTCTGTGATAGACGGTGTTTCAGCATAGATCTTCTTAAACTTACGGTTAGATGCCCGTGCGGCTGAAAATTCATTGGTCAGCCATCCCAGCATTTCCATAGGCCAGATGATATTATTTGAATATTCTGCAAAAGCACCAAGTTCACCAAGTGTCATTTCATTTTGAATGACAAGATATCCTCCGAAAATAATGACGCTGATTGGCAGCAGCTTCGTAATGAATTGAAACAGAGGAAAGTATTTGACGAAAACCTTGGACTGCTTCATATTAAGTTCATAATAGCGAGTATTGTGGGAAAGAAACTTGGAAATTTCATGCTTCTCTCTGGCAAATGCTTTTACAGTTCTCACGCCGGCAAGATTTTCTTCTGCAACTGTGTTGAGGACAGCATTTTCTTCACTGATATCACCATAGATGGCTCCCAGCTTCCGCTCCATAATAATGGCAAATACACCTACGATTGGCATGGCGATCGTGGGAATAATAGCAAGCTTGGCATTTGTACGGTACATGCAGAAGAGTACGATGGAGGTATGGATAAAGACCTCGATGATCAGCATTCCGATAAATCCCAGCGCATTCCAAATCTTATCAACATCATCCTTGATGCGTGCCATCAGCTCACCGGTATTGTTGCGGTCAAAGAAATCCATGGAAAGACTCTGTATATGATGGAACAGATTTCTCCTGATTTCCGTAGCAATTTTAGCTGCGGTAGTATCAAAGGTATATTCCTTAATGTATTGAAAGATACATCGTCCGACACCGACAGTCAGGATTCCGCCCAACAGTATCGGCAGCAGACCGGTTTCACCTCCGAGAACAACGCGATCAATGATCAAACGTGTTAGCTGCGGTGCCAGCATGTCGAGTGATACGGCGATGATCATGGAGATGATTGCGCCTATGTATGCCCATTTGTGTTTCCATATGTAGCCTGATATTTTGTTCATAATAATCTCCCCCAGGTATAGTAAACCTTATAATTTAAGTGTGTTCAGATCTGTGTAATAACAATAAAAAGCGTGATACCAAGAGATACCACGCCATGTAAACTATTATGACCGTCATTCCATACAGACGGTATTTAATTGTAATACTCGTTTCCTGTATCTGAAAATGTCAACTCGTGATTGCGGAGGTATTCTTGTTGTATATAATTGTTGATTGTTTCGCGGCTGTATGCGATATAGTAAGTAATCTGTTATACATGTTAAAACCTCCTTTCCTGAGTGAATCTGTGAATGTCAAAGGTTATGACTGTTAAATGCTACGCATTTTAGAATACATCTCGAAAAATATTCTGTCAATCCCATTTTAGAAAAAAATGGTCAAAAAAAGAAAAAGTGACATTTGTCATATTGCTAACAGTACCAATTTATTTGAAATTATGCTATTCTTTATAAATATGGAGAATCAGGCTCAGACAGAAGCTTGAGAAGGGAACAGAAGGAAAATGAAGACACTGATCGTGGCAATCAATGCAAAGTATATACATTCCAATCTGGCAGCATATAGTCTGCGGGCATATGCCCTGAAACATCTGCGGGATGAGATGTCTGCCGATGAGATCGAGATAGAAATTGCAGAATATACGATCAATCAATATACAGAGCAGATACTTGCCGATCTATACTGCCGTCATCCGGAAGTAATCGCGATATCCTGCTATATATGGAATATCCGTATGGTAGAACAGCTCGTACCGGAACTGAGAAAGGTCTTACCGGAGGCAGATCTGTGGCTGGGCGGGCCGGAGGTGTCCTATGATACGGCAGAGACAATACGGCGTCTGCCAATCAAGGGGATTATGATCGGGGAAGGTGAAAGAACCTTTCGGTGGCTGCTGCACAGCTATATACAGACCCACAAGGAGAAGCTCCCTGTTGAGAAACAGGCAGAATTACTGGAGTCGTATCTGAGAGAAATACCGGGAATTGCATGTGAAACATTTATGACACAGGCATCACAATATATTGATATGAATGAACTGGAATTTCCATATGGGCCGGAATATGTGGATGCGACAGAGTTTCAAAATCGTATCATATATTATGAATCCTCCAGAGGATGTCCGTTTTCATGCGCCTATTGTTTGTCCTCCATTGACCTTACGGTCAGACTGCGGGATACAGAAACGGTGAAACGGGAGCTGGGTTTCTTTTTGCAGCAGCGGGTGCGGCAGGTTAAGTTTGTGGACAGGACATTTAACTGTAATCATAGACATGCAGTAGAGCTATGGAAATATATTTTGGAAAATGACAATGGTGTCACTAACTTTCATTTTGAAATATCTGCTGACCTGCTGACAGAGGAGGAGCTGGAATTGTTGGCTTCCATGCGTCCGGGACTGGTACAACTGGAAATCGGAGTGCAGTCTGTACATAAAGCAACAATAGAAGAGATCAATCGCAAAGCTGATTTTGAGAAAATCACGAGGGTTGTGGAGAGACTGAAAGCCGGCCGGAATATACATTTGCATCTGGATTTGATTGCAGGCTTGCCAAAGGAAAATTATGACACGTTTGTCACATCGTTCAATCAGGTGTATGCACTCAAACCGGAACAGCTGCAGCTTGGCTTTCTGAAGGTGCTAAAGGGTTCGCCGATGGCTGAACGCACAGAACTTTATGGCATTCAGGCCTTATCCTATGCGCCTTATGAGGTGCTTTCTACCAAATGGATTTCTTATGAAGAAATTTTGCGTCTCAAGGCGGTAGAACAGGTATTGGAAATGTACTATAACAGCAGTCAGTTTGAGAATACCTTAGCCCTGTTAGAGAATGCATTTGCGGATGGATTCTCATTATATCGATGTTTGGCAGAGTATTATGCGGAAGCAGGATATGATCTGCTGCAGCCTTCGAGAATCAAAAAGTATGAAATTCTTTTGGAATTCGCAGAAAGATATGACAAGGAACGATTGAATTTTTATTATGAAAGTCTTATATTGGACTTATATCTGCGGGAGAATCTGAAAAACAGACCGGATTTTGCTATGGATCAGAAACCATATAAAGAGCAGATACAGGCTTTTTATCGACAGGAGGATATTGCGGAGCGATATCTGCCGGAGTATCAGGGCTGTGACAGCAGACAGATCAGCAAAATGACGCATATGGAGGTATTTCGGTATATAGAGGAAGCAGAAGGTGAGGATGGTACATGCTATATGCTTTTTGATTACAGCAGGAGAGATCCGTTGACACAGAATGCACATACGATTCGATTATTACACCTATAATATAAATCCTATAATATAAATGTAGTACAGTATGGTATAACCGGTATGCTATATCGAACTGAAAAGGGATGAAGAAAAGGAGCAGAACAGTTGGCAACTAAGCGTACAAAAGAAATTTTAGAAATACTGGACGAGCAGTATTCAATGGAATATGTGTGTTATCTGGATCATGAGACACCATGGCAGCTTTTGATTGCAACAATATTGAGCGCACAATGTACTGACGCACGTGTCAATATTGTGACGAAGGATTTGTTTCAAAAATACCAGAGCGTGCAGGCATTTGCTGAGGCAGATTTGAAGGAGCTAGAGCAGGACATTCATTCAACTGGCTTCTATCATAATAAAGCAAAAAATATCATAGGCTGTTGCCGCAAGCTGCTGTTGGAATATCAGGGAGAGGTGCCGCGTACAATAGAGGAACTGACAGGGCTTCCGGGAGTAGGCAGAAAGACGGCAAACGTAATTCGTGGCAATATATTTCATGAACCAAGTATTGTAGTCGACACTCATGTGAAGAGGATATCCAGACGATTGGGGCTGACAACGGAGGAAGATCCGGAGAAGATAGAATACGAATTGATGAAGGTGCTGCCAAAGGATCACTGGATATTATATAATTTGCAGATTATAGCGTTTGGCAGAGAACTGTGTGAGGCTAGAAATCCAAAATGCAGTTTATGCAGGCTGCAGAAGTATTGTGGGGATTTCAAACATGGAAAATAAAGCTGTAAGATCCTATACGGCAATTGACTTGGAAACAACAGGACTTGATCCTAAAATGGATAAGATCATTGAAATTGGTGCAGCCAAAATCATAGACGGACAAATAACCGATACCTACAGTACCTTGGTCAGACCGGGCAGAAGGCTGTCAGAGACAGTGTCAGGGCTGACGGGCATTACAGACGATATGCTGGCGGGAGCCATGGAGACTGAACAGGCAATTAAGGAAATTCTGGATTTTCTCGGAAATGATATTATATTAGGACATGGTGTATTGTTTGACTTCTCTTTTGTGAAAAGGTGTGCAGTCAATCATGGTCTATCCTATGAAGCCAGTGCGATTGATACGCTGCGAATTGCAAGAAGATATCTGTCAGAGCTGCCAAGCCGCGGTTTACCTGCACTTTGTGAGCATTATGGTATTAGGAGACAGTCTCATCGTGCTTTAGAGGATGCACTTGCTTCTGTGGAATTATATGACAGGCTGTGTGACAGATATTATGACGGATCAGAAGTTTTTGTTCCGCAGAAACTGGTCTATCAGGTTAAGAAAGAACATCCGGCAACAAAGCGGCAAAGAGAGAATCTTGCGAGAATTCTCTGCCATCATGGACTCACGGCGGACTATGAGCTTGAGAAGCTGACCAGAAATGAAGCATCCCGTTATATGGATCAGATTATTTTACAATATGGAAGAATACCGGAGATGCAGAAACGGAATAGAGATTGATCAAAGGTCATCACGTATTTGAGTCAATGCGGTTATAATAGGCGTTTTCATCAGAGAGTTCAGGGAACCGGCAGTGTCGATCAAGGTATCAATCCTCTCGGAATGAAACTGCTCTTTATAGATGGTTGCAAGCAGGATATAATGTGCTTTGATATCTGTTTTATATTTTACACCGAATTCAAGGACTATTTTGGCATCTTCCGTCATGCCAAGCTCGTAGAGACGATGCCCCCAGGCATTGAGTGTTCGTGCCAATACAATGAAATTCTGATCATATTCGGTCAGAACTGTAATATTGGGTGCACCATATTGAAGCTTCAGATCCGTATTGGAGATACCTGTCAGATTGACGATGGTTCTGTCTGAGAGAGCAGATATTGTATCTTGGTATTCCAATAGCTGTTCATCTGTGGTATTCTTCTGAATAGGAAGAGACTCCATAGGAATCGTGATATAGTCAAGATCCGTAAGCGGCTTTTTGCGGACGCTGTTGGCCATGGCCTCCCGTTCCCAGAAGCTGTCCTGAACAGAGGTATTCTTTTTCTTGCCTTTCAGATACACGATGAATCCAAATACGGCAAAGCAGAGAACCAGACTATATCCTAAACCCATAATAAATCCTTTCCGAAAAGAGGTGAAAACGAAATGAACTTCAATGACAGAAAGTCCAAAAAAATCATTTCCAGTATTATCATAATCATTTTGGTGCTGGCGATGATCGTTCCTACACTTATTTATTTTGTATCATAAACAAAACAATTCTGTCAAACATATTGGTGGT
>CAZABT010000095.1:8074-10790 GCA_964483395.1 uncultured Lachnospiraceae bacterium | reverse complement strand
TTGTGTGGGCAAATGACGAGGAATAAGCGCTGTATTTACCTGGACGGCATACTAGCGTGATGGCAGAAGTCTTGTGGTTTCACCGAGGTGAACGACGGGAAGGGTCGTATAGGTCTGTATTTGCAGCGAGGGTTCTTCCAGCTTTCGAATCATCATATTCCCGGCGTGAACACCCATATCATAAACGTTGATATCTACATAGGTAGGAGCAGGTTCCATGATTTCTGTGTAAGGATAGGCATTGAAGGTCAGGAGGGCAACTTCATCAGGGATAGACAGATGCATAGATTCAATGGCATTCAGTACACCGATGGCAACAGTATTGTTTTCACATACAAAGGCACGCGGCGGGGTGTCGGACTGCAGCAGTTCAAGCGCAGACCGATAGCCCGCCGTTTTGCCGGAATCCGTATTTTTGATCAGCGTGTGGGGAATCCGCGAGCCGTGGTTGGACATGGCAGCCAGAAATCCCTTTTGGCGCTGCATGGAGATATAGTCTGTTTTTCTTCCGCCGATGAATGCAACCGACTTGTAACCGCAGGCCGCCATGTGATCTCCTGCAAATTGTCCTGCCAGAGCATGATTGGTATCGACCCAACAGAGCTGACTTTCAAAGCCGGGGTGTCCGATGATGATGTGCGGAAAGTTCTGACTGAGAATGAGAGCACCGACCTCCTCCGTAATGGCAGAACCGTGTACCACGATGCCGTCGGCGTATTTTTGCGCCATCGTACGTGCAACGGTTTCTCCGGGCTTTGATTCGGTAGAGGTATCGACTAAGGTGACGGAGTAGCCTGCCTGATTCAGTTCACTGTGAACACCGCACATGATATCGAACATCTGCGGATTGTGATAAGCTTCCTCTTTACCTAATGAGGTCAGAAAAATGATATTCTTGGATTTCTGGCTGGCAAAACTGACAGCGCGTGAATTTGGTGTATAATGAAGCCGTGCAATGGTTTCATTTACTTTGTTTATGGTTGCAGGCGAAATGGTAGTCCAATGATTTAACACCTTGGACACGGTTGAGGTCGAAACCCCTGCCTCTCTTGCAACATCACTGATGGTAACTGCCATGATAGCTCCCTCCCCGGTCAGAAATTTAAATCGGCCACAGTTCGATATTTAGAATAATGACCAAATATATGATTATAGTATAGCGGTTTCCTAACAAAGTCAATTCCTTTTTGACAAAATGAATTGACCACAGAAACAGTAAATGATAAAAATAAATTATGAGAAACACAGATATATTAAGATTTAAAGGCACTTTTCGCGAGAGTGCCAAAAGAATTGAATTGTAACACGGCAAAGAAATATTTTCTCGAAAAGTAAGGAAAGTTTCCTAAACAAATGAAAAAGTAAAATTAGATTAATGGAATGGAAGGGAGAACAAAATGAAAAAAGTAATGAGTTTAGTATTATGTGGTGCGATGATAGTCGGTATGCTGTCCGGCTGTGGAAGTTCAGCAGCACCAGCAGAGGAAGCAGCAGTGACAGAGGAAGCAGCAGCACCGGAAACAGCGACAGAAGAGCCAGCAGCAGAGGAAACGCCGACAGCGGAGCCTGTAGAACTGAAGGTATGGCACGATGGTGATGAAGCGATTATGCAGGTAATGGCAGATGCAATCAATGAGGCATTGGCAGCAGACCAGATTACAGTTTCTTTTGAGAAAAAAGCGGGTCTGACAGACCAACTGAAGTTATATGGAAATGATGCAGCAAATGGTCCTGATATGTATTTTTATGCACATGATTCACTTGGTATGTTTGCTGAAATGGGAATTTTGGCACCGGTTTCTGATGTCCTGTCCGCAGATGCTATGGCAGATTTATTGCCTATGACGGTAGAAGCAGGTACTTATCAGGGAACACAGTATGTTGTGCCGGCTTATTTTGAAACATTGCTGTTCATGTACAACAAGGCACTTTGGGAGGGTGAGGTTCCGGAAACGACAGAGGAGCTGTATGCATACATGCAGGAGCATACAAGCGGTGACACATACGCGGTTGTAAATCAGCATTCGACAGCCTATAATGTAGCTCCGTTCATCAACGGCTTTGGTGGCTATATCATCAATGGAAATGCAGAGCCGGGGCTGAATGATGCAAAGACGATAGAGGCAATTGAATATAATAAGAAGTTTGCAGAATTACAGGCAGATGGTGACTATAATACAGTTACAACGCTGTTCAATGAGGGAAAAGCAGCAGCCATCGTAGGCGGCCCGTGGCTGATCTCAGGAATTAAGGATGCAGGAATCGATCTTGGAATCAAATCTCTGGCAGATTTTAAGCTGCCGAACGGAAACGGACTGGCACCCTATGCAGGAGTACAGGGCTTTGGGGTGTTGAAATATGCAGCGGAGAGCAAGAAGGCTGCAATTGCAAAGGCACTGACTGTAATCGCAGGCAAAGAGGTTGGTGTAGCACTGGCAAAGAATTCAAACTGTGCACCCGCAAATGCAAAAGCATATGAGGATGCAGAGGTTGCTGCCAATGAGATGATAGCAGCCATCCGTGCAACTGCGGAAACAGCAGAGCCGATGCCGAATGTTCCGCAGATGAGTGTTATGTGGGGACCGGCAGAGTCATTGCTGGCAGCAGTCAACAAATCAGGCGAGGATGCAGCAGCGGCCGCAGAAACCTACCAGCAGGAAGCCTTGACAGCAATTGCTGATATGCAGTAAGGAAAGACAGACGGCAAGCAGAAACA
>CAZABT010000095.1:2874-7974 GCA_964483395.1 uncultured Lachnospiraceae bacterium | reverse complement strand
AATAGACAGCAAGTAGAAACAAATAGACAGCAAGTAGAAACAAATAGACAGCAAGTAGAAACAAATAGACAGCAAGCAGAAATAAATAGACAAACAGAGGAGATTGGTCAATGGGAAAACATCATATAAAGCCGTGGCTCTATGCCTTACCGGCAATTATCTTGATCGGAGTCATTGTGGTATTTCCGATTCTGTATACGGGATATATTTCATTGACCAATATGAATCTGTTCCACTGGTTCGATTTTAAAATCATTGGACTGGAGAATTACAGCAGGGCTCTGCTGAAGGTAGATGCCGGATTCATGGAAGCCTTGGCAACAACGGTTCTCTGGACAGCCATCAATATGGTCATACAGCTTGCTGTGTCCTTTTTGATTGCATTAGGACTGAATGCCAGAGGACTGAAGCTGCGGAGACTGTATAAAACACTTTTGATGTTTCCGTGGGCCATGCCGGCCTATGTATCCATACTGCTGTGGCGAGTCGGCATATATAACACGGAATTTGGTCTGCTCAATCAGTGGTTGAGTGCATTGGGACTGGAAAAGGTCAACTTTCTGTCTACAAATGTACCGGCATTCCTGTCTTGTCTGGTCTTGAATCTATGGATGGCAATGCCATTTATGATTATGATGATTGACGGGGCATTGCAGAGCATTGATCAGAGTTATTACGAGAGTGCACAGTTAGATGGGGCGGGATTTTTCCAAAAGTGCTGTCATATCACAATACCGATGCTGCGCCCGATCATAGCACCGGCAGCAGTCATGACTACCTTTACGACCTTTAAGCAGTTTGATATCGTATATCTGCTGACGATGCAAAAGGGTTCCCTGACAGGAGCGACCTTGCAGACAATTATTACATATGCGCATCAAAACGCATTTGTTTCTAATAATTATGGTTTGTCATCAGCGGTTTCCATGATTATCTTTGTCATCATCATTGTATTTTCAATGCTGACCAACAGAAGTGTAAAGGAGGAACAGTGAGATGAAGAGGATAAAAGAAAAACTGGGTCTTGGATTGCTGAATCTATTCTTTATCGGCATCTGTTTGATGGGATTGATACCAATCCTATACGCATTGACTTTATCGGTCAGTACAGGCAATACGGCATTGTCGTCGCATATGTCAATCCTCCCGCAAAGCATCAGCTTTGAGAATTACAGAGCCATTCTTGTAGAGGAGCCGTTTCTGATATGGCTCAAAAATTCAGTAATTTTGAGTGTGGCAACGATGGTTGTGGCAATGGGAAGTGCGGTGGTGGCAGCCTATTCATTTTCAAGATTTCACTTCAAAGGGCGGAATGCAATGCTGCAGATGCTTCTGCTGTTAAATGCATTTCCGCAGATATTGTCCATGTTTGCACTGTTCAGGCTGTTTAAGACCGCAAATCTGCTGGATCACAAGCTTGGTCTGGTGCTGATTTATGCAGGCTCCATGTGTATCTTTAGCATTTGGAATATGAAAGGTTATTTTGATACCATTCCGGTGGAAATAGAGGAAGCAGGAAAGATAGACGGGGCAGGGCCATTTTCCGTATTGACGAAAATCGTGCTGCCGCTGGCAAGACCGGCAATTATCGTGACCTCCGTCATGGTTCTGATTTTTGTATGGAACGAGTATTTATTCGCGACGACCTTTATGCTGAACGAAAACAGCTATACGCTTGCAGGCGGGCTGTATCAGCTGCAGGCAAGTGATTATACGAGAAGCTGGCCGCTGTTTTCAGCAGCCTCCATATTGGTCTCGCTTCCGATTGTAATCGTGTTCTTCTGTATTCAGAAATATATGGTATCGGGATTGACGGCAGGTGGAGTGAAGGGTTGATGACAGCATAGGGAAGTAGATGATTTACGAATCATTATAGAACGGGAGAACAGAGATGATAAACAGAAGTGCTGTTTTACATATACCGCTTTCGCAATATGCGTTTGCGAGCAGTGAGAGGTGTCTGACCATACGACTTCGTGCTGCAAAGGATAATTTATCAGCATGTACGCTGTATTATGGAGACAGGGCATGTAATACCACACCAGTGCAGTTTTGCGCACTGCCGATGGAAGTGATGGCACGGGATACGATTTACGATTATTATGAGATTACGTTTGAAAGTCCCTTCACAAGAGTATGTTACTATTTTCGATTGGAGAGCGGAGAGGAGTGGAGCTATTACTATGCAGACCAATTCATGGATATGCTTCCGGATCTCAGGCTTGACGGAAAGCTGATAGAGGGCAGGAGTGAGTATTATCAATATCCGTTCATTCTGCGATCGGAAATATGCGATATACCGGACTGGTTCAAACAGGCAGTCGTTTACAATATTTTTCCGGACAGCTTTGCAACCGGAAAGCGGAAATTAGCGGGGCACGGGGAAATGACAAGGAATCTCTGTGATGATTCTGCGGGGGCTATAAAAGCTATGGGCAGACATTCCGAAGGACAGGAGACGGTATCGAGCAAGAATCGACTTGGTGGGTCAATACAGGGAATCACAGATAATCTGGACTATATAGAGGGTCTGGGGTTTAATTGTCTGTATTTGAATCCGATCTTTGTGGCTGGAGAATATCATAAATATGATACATTAGATTATTATCACATCGATCCATGCCTCGGAAGCGATGAGGATTTTCGGAGGCTGGTAGAGGAAGTGCATAAAAGAAATATGCATATTGTGATTGACGGAGTGTTTAACCACTGTAGTTGGTATTTTAAGGCATTTGATGACGTTGTCAGATATGGAGAAGCATCGGAATATAAGGATTGGTTTTACGAATTGACCTTTCCGGTCAAAAGACCGCAGCAGGGGGAGACACCGGACTATGCATGCTTTGCCTATGAGCGTAGAATGCCTAAATTGAATACGGCAAATCCCGCGGTACAGGAGTATTTTGCAGATGTATGCAGATATTGGATTGAAGCCTTTGGCGTAGACGGATGGCGCTTGGATGTTGCAAATGAAATCGATCGTAATTTTTGGAGAAAATTCAGGCAGGCGGCTAAGGAAGCCAATCCTCAGACGGTTCTGATCGGAGAGGTATGGGAAAATTCCGAAACATGGCTGCGGGGAGATGCGTTTGATTCTACAATGAACTACGATTTTCGGAAGCACTGCAGAGAATTCTTTGCTTTGGAGCGGATCACTGCAGAGGAGTTCACAGGCAGGATCATGCAGATGCAGCTCAGATATCCGACAAATATTATGCGCGGACAATTGAATCTGCTCGACAGCCATGATGTTCCGCGCTTTTTGTCCATATGTGAAAATAATATGGACAAATGGAAGGCAGCCTTTGTATTTCTTATGATGTCCCCCGGAGTCCCAAGTGTTTTTTATGGAGACGAACTGGGAATTAGCGGAATCACAGAAAGCGAATATCGAGCGGCGATGCCGTGGGCAACCATAGAACAAAAATCGGATTTACTGGATTTCGTACGTGATACCATTCAGTTTAGGAAGCAATATGTGGAGTGGGATGCAGATTGGGTAACGGAAGAGGCTGAGGATAACGGGACTGTTTTTTTACGGCGCGGAAAAGAACATACGATTCGTGTGCAGATTAAAAATGGTGGCCGACAGATACAATACAATCTCATATAAATGATTTTCCTGCTGTCTTTTTGGGGGTATGTATAGTAAAATAGAATAAGAGCGATATACCATTGCTACCATCATTCTAACAGTTTAAGCAACAAGATGGATAATTCCTTACTGGCTGTAAGGGATATTAACCATAAATACATTGTAGTAGAATGAAATGAAAAAATGAAATGAAATAAAAGCGCAAGGGATGGGTTTGCAAATATGAGCGAAGCAATCGTAATCTTGAAAAAGGGTGAAGGACGAACGATTAAGAAGGGCGGCCTTTGGATCTATGATAATGAGATTGAGAGTATCGTGGGAGCCGTAGCGGATGGAGAAATCGTTATGGTACACGACTTTGACGGTTACCCGATGGGTCGGGGCTTCATGAACCGCAAATCCAAGATTACAGTGCGTATGCTGACAAGAAACCCGGAACAGGAAATCAATCGGGAATTTTTGACGATGCGACTGAGGAATGCGTGGGAGTATCGGAAGAAGACTGTGGATACCTCAAGCTGCAGGGTGGTGTTTGGCGAGGCTGATTATCTGCCGGGTATCGTGATTGATAAGTTTGAAGATGTGCTGGTGGTGGAATCTCTGGCGCTTGGAATAGACCGTTTGAAACCGGAACTGCTTGAGATTTTGAAAGAGCTGCTTGCACAGGACGGGGTGATGATTCGCGGAGTCTATGAACGCAGTGATGCCAAGGTCAGAGAGCAGGAAGGCATGGAACGATTCAAGGGATTTATCGGTAGTCCGTTTGATCCTGTTGTACAGATTGTGGAAAATGGAGTGAAGTATCTTGTCGATGTTGCCGATGGACAGAAAACAGGATTTTTTTTAGATCAGAAGTATAATCGGCTGGCGATTCAAAAACTGTGCCGGGGTGCAGAAGTGTTGGATTGCTTTACCCATATGGGCTCCTTCGCGTTAAATGCCGGGATTGCCGGAGCAGCACATGTGACCGGTGTGGATGCATCGCAGGTGGCAGTGGACAGAGCCAAAGAAAATGCAGCACTTAATGGATTGTCAGAATGTGTGGAATTTTTATGTGAGGATGTATTTGAACTGCTTCCGAGACTAGAGCAGGAGAAGAAGCAGTATGATGTGGTGATCCTTGATCCTCCTGCCTTTACCAAGTCCCGCAGTACGATTAAAAATGCAGTCAAGGGCTACCGTGAAATCAATCTGCGCGGTATAAAGCTAGTCAAGGACGGAGGGTATCTGGCAACCTGTTCGTGCTCACATTTTATGGATTATGAACTTTTCACGAAGACCATAAGGCAGGCGGCCGATCAGGCACATAAGCGTCTGCGCCAAGTCGAATTTCGCACCCAGGCCCCCGACCACCCAATCCTATGGGCCGCCGACGAGTCCTACTATCTCAAATTCTACATATTTCAAGTATGCAATGAGCAGTAAGCAAGATAAAGACAAAGACATAAACAAAGACAAAGACATAAACAAAGACAAAGACATAAACAAAGACAAAGACATAAACA
>CAZABT010000095.1:0-2774 GCA_964483395.1 uncultured Lachnospiraceae bacterium | reverse complement strand
TTGGATTGCACCTCGGATTACAATTGGTCTTGCATAATCAGACGCACAGAGATTATAATGGAGGACACGAGAATATTTCACTGGGGATGTTCTTAGCTTTGAAAAGTGTTTGACACCGAATTCTAGCATGTGATATGGAGAACAATGGAGAAATTAGCACATGACATTAAAACAGAACGAAGCGAATTGTTTGAGCCAAATGTATTGATCAGTTACATTGTGGAACTTACAGGAGATATCACTGAATCAGGTCTTGGCGAGGCGATAAGGAAGGCATGGCAGGCAAATGAATCCTGCTACTCTAAAGTGGTGATCAATGAGGACGGCAGTGCTGGTTATCTGCCGATAACGGAATGTCGAAATACATTTCAGGTTGAAAAATCTGATGCAGATATGACAGAAATCATTCGCAGGGAAGAAAGACGGACATTTCGTATTGATGAAGGGGAAATGATGCGTGTCTTTTATTTTCCCAAGGGCAAGCAGAGCAGCAGATTGTTGATTTTGGCGCATCATCTCATTGGAGACGGTAAGTCCATTCTGTTCTTCTTACAGGATGTCATGAACAGCCTCGCAGGACAGCAGTTGTCCTATCAGAAAATGGTGGAAGTAGATGTCTCGAAGCTTCCGGCAAAGAGCAGGCTTCGGCCACAGGTACAATGGTATTGTGATTATGTGAATAGAAAATGGAAAAAAGAAGTCCGACTATTTGACTTTGAGGATTATCACCTTCTGCACAGTGCATATTGGGAAACTAGAGAATCTGAGATTCTCATAGAGGATTTTACTGTACAGGAGGTTGCAGCACTTTTGACGATGACACATGAGCATGAGATTACCTTGTCCACGCTGATCTCTATTCTTTTATTAAAGAACTGCGATATAAAGGGCGGACGCATTCAGACCGGATTTGCAGTGGATACAAGAGCTGAGAAGGATATGAGTATGTCCAATCAGGTGGCAGGGATTTCTGTAGATATGCCTTATCGGAAAAATAAGGGACTTTGGGAGAATGCAACTGCATTTCAGAGGTTATTGACACGAAGTCTGAACTTGCCGGCATATCACTATTTTATTTATCAATTTATCCCAGCAGTATGTCCGACGCTATTTGATTCTGCTTTATTTACAAGATTTGGGTTGCACGAGAGTGCACTCTGTAACTCGTTTTGCAAAGTCATGGGGTACGCGGAACACACAGAACGGACGCTTGGCATCACCAACATTAACCGCCTTCCAATCAAAGACTGCTATGGGACTTACGGTATCAAAAGCTGTATTTTCATTCCGCCTGCCGTCACTTACAGCAAGAGGGTCATCGGTATTGTGACGGATGCAGAGGCTATGCACATCACCTTTCATGGAATCAGAATCGATGGAAAAGCACCGGATATGCAGTTTTTCCGCGAAACCATGAGGGAACTGCATGCATTGGCAAAGAAAAAATAAGATAGGAGCTTTAGAATGTTTGAACGAATCGACTACGAAGTCAAGAGAATTGATGGTGATTATGCCTTTTTGATGCGCCTCGACCAGCCGGAGACAGAGTTAAAATGTGTTGCCAGAGCGCTTCTTCCGGATTCAATAGGAGAGGGTACAAAGCTGGCATATGAAATGATGCAGTATTCTATAGGAGAGTAAACGATGAGTGAATTGACTTTTAGATATGCGACGAAGGAGGATGTGCCGAAAATCCTGTATTTTATTAAAGAACTTGCGGCATATGAGAAAATGTCGGAGGATGTGGTGGCAACTGAAGAGCTGTTGCGGGAATGGATATTTGAAAAACAAAAGGCAGAGGTTTTATTTGCAATGGCTGAGCATGAAGAAATAGGCTTTGCTTTATTCTTCCACAATTTTTCCACATTTCTTGGACGTTCCGGTATTTATCTTGAAGATCTGTATATCAAACCAGAACATCGTGGACACGGATATGGAAAAGCTGTCTTGAAGGAGCTTGCCCATATTGCAGTGGAAAGAGACTGCGGACGACTGGAGTGGTGGTGTCTGAATTGGAACCAGCCAAGCATTGATTTTTATTTATCCCTGGGCGCAGAGCCTATGGACGACTGGACGGTGTATAGAATTGCGGGCGATACACTAAGCAAATTAGCAAACAGTGATTGAGGCAGACGAAAATGAGTATTCATGTAGATGATTCCTTGTTAATAGGTTATACGTTCACAATCTTTAATTATGTATTTTATTGCATAAGTCGTTTTTGCAGGAAAAAATATCAAATGCTTACCTTGGATCTGCTTGCAAAGCTGTCAACATTTGTTGCGCTGTTTTTCTTGAATTCATTAAGCGGAGCATATAGTATGCTTGTTTCATTTATCATTTTGATCGCTGCAAATATCAAGGAGCGCCAAAATGGGAAATGGGTTTCTGGCTATATTATTTTTCAGTTATCGCTCATTGCAATTATGATTTGGAAATTTGCCGGCATTTCATCGATACTGGTGTTTATCACATCCACCATTTCACTTTTGTCAATATGGTGGTTCAATCCGCAGAGAATGAGAATCGCGGGAATGGCAACAAGCATATCCTCCCTCTTATATCAGCTTAGCATCAGAAATTGGGCGGGTTTGCTTGAAATCGTTGTGATATGCAGTAACGTTGCTTCATTTGCCAAGTATCAGAAGGAAAAGGAGTATTTATGTTCGGTAGAAAAATGACTTATGAAAAAGAAACGAAAAGAGTAATTCCATTTAATGAGCTTCCATATGATGAGGTTATAACAGCATATTTAGACTACACTATTTATACAC
>CAZABT010000094.1:0-10894 GCA_964483395.1 uncultured Lachnospiraceae bacterium | reverse complement strand
ATTGTAATTCTACATTAGAGTCTATCTCGTTATAGGATACTACAATGAGATCCTTGAAATAATCTTCCGTTAACTTTTTAAAGTACATCCTGACAATCGGTGATGTAATCACGATCGGATTCTTACCGAGATTTTCAAGCTTGGCAATCTCTGTTTCCACTGCGCTCATGATTGCCTTTGTACGCTCCGGATCTAACGTCAGATATGCTCCCTGTTCCGTCTGCTTTACTGAGCCCATGATTTCCTGCTCGATCTTCGGATCCAGTGTCACAACACTTGTTGCCTCATTCGCCGGGAAATACTTGGCAGATATGGCGCGTTTCAGACTCTGCCGTACATACTCCGTCAGAACATCCGTATCTCTTGTTACAACTGCATGATCTGCCAGTGTTTCAAATACAGTCAGCAAATCGCGGATAGAAATACCCTCCTTCAGCAGATTCTGCAATACCTTCTGTATTTCTCCAAGTCCTAACAGCTTTGGTATCAGCTCGTCCACCAAAGATGGATTGCTTTCCTTCAGATTGTTTACCAGATTCTGAACATCCTGTCTCGACAGCAGCTCACTGATATGCTGTCTGATGACCTCTGTCAGATGCGTTGCAATGATGGATGGCGGATCAACTACTGTATACCCCATGCTTTCTGCACGCTCACGCTGTCCCTCTGTAATCCAGATCGCCGGCAGATGGAAGGACGGCTCAAAGGTCGGTATACCTGTAATCTCTTCCTCCACAAATCCGGGATTCATTGCCATATAATGATCAAACAGGATTTCTCCCTCGCTTACCTGAATACCCTTGATCTTAATAATATATTGGTTCGGATTCAACTGAATATTATCTCTCAAACGGATGATCGGCACAACTGTTCCCAGTTCCAGCGCCACCTGCCGCCTGATCATTACAACTCGGTCAAGCAGATCACCGCCCTGGTTAACATCGGCTAACGGAATGATACCATAACCAAATTCCAGTTCGATGGGATCCACCTGTAGGAGTGACACCACATTTTCGGGGCGCCTGATCTCCTCTGCGGCCGTTTCATCCTTATCAACCTCTGTTTCGATTGCTTCCACCTCAATGCTGTTTGCAATCATACGGCCTGTCAGGATAAAAGCGACACCAAGACCGACAAACATAATCGTATTCAGCGGGGTGAGCACACCAAGAAAGGACAGTGTCCCTCCGACAAAGTACAAAACCTTAGGAATACCGAACAGCTGACTGATCAGCATCGTTCCTAAATCTGCATCCTTAGCAGCCTTTGTCACCAGAATACCTGTTGATAAAGAGATCAAAAGGGATGGAATCTGGCTGACCAGACCATCACCGATTGTCAATATTGCATATTTCTGTATTGCCTCGGCAAACGGCAGACCAAAGCGAGTCATACCCATCGCCATACCACCGATGATGTTGATTGCCGTAATCAACAGACCTGCAGTTGCATCTCCCTTGACATACTTCACGGCACCATCCATGCTTCCAAAGAAGCTGGCTTCCTGCTGTATCTTATCTCTGGCGATCTTCGCCTGCTCATCCGTGATTGCTCCCGTATTCAGATCTGCATCAATGGCCATCTGTTTACCGGGCATGGCATCCAGCGTAAATCTTGCCGTTACCTCTGCCACTCTCTCGGAACCTTTGTTGATAACCATGAACTGTACAATGATCAAGATGATAAATACGATAGAACCAATAATCAAGTCACCGCCGCCGACAAACTCACCAAAGGTTGTTACAACATTACCGGGATCGCCTGTCTGCAAAATCAGCTTCGTTGAGGATACATTCAAGGAAATACGAAAAATCGTCGTAAACAACAGCATCGTCGGATACAGGGACATTGACAGAACTTCCTTGGCAAACATAGTATTAAAGAGTATTGCCAACGCCACTGCTATATTAATTGCCAGACAAATATCCAATAATACGGAAGGAATGGGAATGATTAAGAATACAAAGGCAGCCAGCAGATATAATGCAACGCCTAAATCGGCCTTTTTTAAATTCACAATGCCTTCCTCCTTCTATCACTGCTCTATATCAATATCAGCCTGCTTTATTCTTGGACTTATAGATGGCTGCCAAAATTTCTGCAACTGCCTGATACAATTCAGGCGGAATGGCTGTTCCTACATCCACATTATGATAAAGCATTCTCGCAAGCGGTTTATTTTCTTCAATCGGAATATTATATTCTTTTGCAGTCTCTTTGATTTTAAGTGCCAGATAATCCTCGCCCTTGGCAATGACATAAGGTGCAGGACATACCTCTGTATCATATTTCAATGCAACCGCAAAATGCGTCGGGTTCGTGATAACGACATCAGCCTGAGGCAGTGCGGACATCATACGCCGACGGCTTGCCTCCTGCATTCTTCTTCTCTGCTGACCTTTAATCTTCGGATCTCCTTCGGAGTTCTTCATCTCATCCTTGACTTCCTGCTTGGTCATCTTCATATCTTCCTTGAATTTGAACTTCTGATATAAGAAGTCTGCAAACCCAAGTATCAGATAAAAGATACTGATTCTGACTCCCAGATCGATGACGATTTCTCCGATGGCCTGTATGGCCCCCAGCAATGTCATGTCATACAGTAAAAACAAAACATTGAACTTATCCTTAATCGTGGAATATGCGAGATAGCCGACCAGAATAAGCTTAATCACGGACTTGAACAGCTCCATCAGCTTTTCCTTGGAAAAGAATCGTTTGAAGCCTTTGATTGGATCTAACTTGTTGAACTTCGGCTGTAACGGCTTTGAGGTTGGTCTCCATTTGACCTGAATCAAATCCGCAGCAAATGCCACGACGACTCCTACTAAAAAAAACGGCAACAGCAGCAACAATATCTTTTTTATGATTTCAGTGGTCATTGCCGCAAATAACTGAATCGAAATATTTCCGTCAACCATCGTAATCATCTCCGGTATTCTGTTATAAACATACCGAAAGGTTTCCAAAAATTCCATACCCAGATTACCGATACAGTATTTCATCGTCAGGAACAATGCCAGCAGACTGAGTGCATTATTCAGTTCTCTGCTTTTTGCAACCTGACCGTCTTTTCTTGCATCCGTCAGCTTCTTGGGCGTTGCATCCTCAGTCTTTTCACCACCCGGGCCATCCTTGGCAAAGAACTGCAGATTATATTGCAGCAGCAATTGCACACCCTCCATCATAGCCCTCCTGTACTGTCATTAATGCAGACTATATACCATAGCCGTCATCATGACCTTCATTTCTTCATAAATATTGCTTGTAATATTCGGCAGCATACCGATTGTCAAAAACAATACCGTCAAACCGACTATGATCTTGATTTGAATACCGACTGAAAACATGTTCACCTGCGGCGCAACCTTGGCCAGCACACCCAATACACAGTTCAAAATCAGCATGGCTGCAATGACCGGTATACAAATTCTAAAGGAAATCATAATATAGTCAGACATAAACTGCAGCATGGCAGTCATCAGCTTTTCTGTCTGGATGTGTATCCCGCCGACAGGAACCAACTGGTATGCGTCCACAAAAGCCCTAAGGAAATAGTGATGCAAATCCGTCACCATCATCACCAACAGCACTGCGTATTGATAAATGGTTCCTGTAAAACCGGACTGCTCCTTGGTCAGCGGATCAAACATCTGAACCATGGACAGACCAATTTCCATATCTGCTATTTTTCCTGCTAATAAAACAATGGAATTACAAATGCTTGCTCCAAAACCAATCAGAAGCCCTGTAATTCCTTCCTTCAAAACGAGAATCGCATATCCGAGTACGGTCGAATATTCCAATACCGGATGAACCGTCATTGTTGAATACAGGATCAATGTAATAAAAAAACTAAGTCCGACCCGAATTTGTCTCGGTGTATTCGTTGTACTGAAAAACGGCACAATAAAGATAAAACAACTGACTCGTGTAAATAGCAAAAGAAAATATTCCAAATCCTGATACGAAAATGAATAATCAATCATATCACTACCTGATATACACTGTGAAATCCGACCACAGCTCCGTCATAAATGTAACCATGTTGTTTAGCATCCAATGTCCCATCAGCATCAGGCCCAAAAAGATAGCCAGAATCTTCGGTACAAAGGTGAGTGTCTGCTCCTGTATGGAGGTAACCGTCTGAAAGATAGAAACGATCAAACCCACGACAAGCGATACAATCAACAATGGAGCCGCCGTTGTAATAATCGTATATAAGGTTTCACGCGTAATGAGTGTCACGTCATCTACTGTCATATTTCCTCTCCTATGCAAAGCAGCTAGTAAAACGTCCTAACCAGATTACCGATGACCAAATTCCATCCATCCGCCAGTACAAACAGCAATATCTTAAACGGCATGGAAATCGTTGTTGGCGGCAGCATCATCATACCCATGGACATCAGGGTCGAGGCGACTACCATATCAATCACGATAAATGGTATATATAACAAAAATCCGATGATAAATGCCGTCCGGAGCTCACTGATAATAAAGCTTGGTATCAGCACCCTGTTCGGAATATCATCGATGGTTTCTACATTTTCAATTTGTGCAATATCCATAAACAGACGAACATCCTTTTTCTGCGTCTGACCATACATGAATTCCCGAAGCGGCTCCATAGCCGTCTCAACGAATTCCTCCTGTGTGATTTCACCGGCTTCAAAAGGTTTTACGGCTGTTTCATTGATTTGTGTTAATACCGGACTCATAATGAAAAACGTCAGAAACAGGCTTAATCCAATCATAACCTGATTGGGCGGAGCTGTCTGTGTTCCCAGAGCAGTTCTGATAAAATGAAGCACGATCAGAATGCGCGTAAATGATGTCAGCATGATGAGCAGCATCGGTGCCAGTGCAATCAATGTAAGGGTAATCAATATCCTGAGTGTGCCGGAAAGATTTCCCTCGCCGTCCCTATAGGTCACGGAAAGATTATTGCCTACGTTCAATTCCCGCAGATCCGCTCCTGTCTCTGCAGAACCGGGTTCACTGATTACAGTCGATGGCCCTTCGTTATCCTCTGATATGCCCAAATCATTCACATCTGTCTGGATGCCTGCATATACCTGCCTTGGACTGATCAATATCAGTGCGACCGCACAAACCAATAAGCAAAGTCCGCGAAATGCTCTTTTGCCTTCTTTAGAAAATCCATATTTCATATTGCTACTTTCCTTTATGTATCAGGTTTTTCGCTTTTGCCAAGACTTCCTGAAAACTTTCGCCCGACACAGTCTCGGAAGCTGACAGGTCCAGCTCTTCCTCTGACAATTCTGCAAGAAGTGTAACCGTATCCTTACATACTGCAACTGCCAGATATTTTTCTCCCACTTTAATAATCTGTACATACTTATTTGTTGTGATCTTGTAGGTTTCCACTGCCTCAATGTTTTTGCAGTAGCTGCGGTTCTTTTGAAAGCTGCCCACAAATCTGGTCGTAAAATAAGTTAATGCAAGCACAAAAACAAATACTAGAATCACAGTCACAAACTGTGCTGCGCTCTCAAGCCGGGAAGTCTGAAGTCCGAGTAACATCGTCATGGCTCTAACCTACTACTTTTTTTACGGCCTCAATTACACGGTCTGCCTGAAACGGCTTTACAATGAAATCCTTTGCGCCTGCCTGAATGGATTCAATTACCATTGCCTGCTGGCCCATGGCTGAGCACATAATAATCAAAGCGCCTGAATCTGCTTCCTTGATCTTCTTCAATGCCTGAATTCCATCCATTTCCGGCATGGTAATATCCATCAATACCAAATCCGGCTTCAGTTCATTGTACTTTTCAACCGCCTTTGCACCATTCTCTGCCTCACCTGCTACATTGTAGCCGTTTTTTGTGAGAATGTCCTTAATCATCATTCGCATAAAAGCCGCATCATCACAAATCAAAATATTCTTCGCCATAATCTACACACTCCTATAGTTTTATAGTTTTGTCCAACCTATTTAATGATTTCTGTTACTCTGACACCAAAGTTTTCTTCGATGACCACTACCTCACCTTTTGCTACCAGTTTGCCGTTGACCAGAACATCTACCGGTTCACCTGCAATCTTATCTAATTCCACCAAAGTGCCCGGAGCAAAATCCAAAATATCACTAATCGACTTACTGGTTCTTCCAAGCTCTACCGTTACATCCAACGGAACATCACGAATCAGTCCGATATTTTCCTGACTCTGCATTGCATTGACATCACCATTGAAGCTTTGGAACTGAGCGGGCTGTATATTCACTCCCGGCATGCCCATTGGCTGCTGCATTCCCATGCCCATTCCCATTCCGGGGTTCATGCCCATCGACTGCTGCATTCCCATGCCCATTCCGCTGTTCATTCCCATTCCGGGGCTCATGCCCATTGGCTGCTGCATCCCCATGCCCATTCCCATTCCTGAATTCATGCCCATCGGCTGCTGCATTCCCATGCCCATTCCACTGCCTATTCCCATAGAATCATTCATACCCGGCATGCTCATGCCTGAATTTGAAGACTGTGGCGCAGAAGGAATCGGTATTGGCTCCGGTTCCGGCTCGGAGGCCTGCGGTGCTCCCTGATTGTTGATAAAGTGATCATACAGTGATTTTGCGAAATCAATCGGATACAACTGAATGATCTTACTGTCTACCAAATCCTCTATCTGCATTTTGAATGAAATCTTGACAAAGGTTCCTGCAAGAAAATCCGATAACTCACCTCCGTCACCAAACTCATTCAAATCAACCAGGCTTGCCTCCGGCGGGCTGATATCTATCATCTTTCCAAGCATTGAGGAAAGAGAAGTTGCCGATGATCCCATCATTTGGTTCATGGCCTCGGAAATTGCACTTAAATGCAGTTCTCCGAGTTCTCCGTCGGTATTGGTTCCGTCTCCTCCCATCATCAGATCCGTAATGATCTTAACATCGGATTCCTTCAGAACCAGTATGTTTGTTCCGTCCAGTCCTACCTTATATTGAATTCTGATAAAGACACAAGGCCTTTCATAATCCTCTATGACTTTGTCCCAAGTCGCCAACTCTACAACAGGTGTTGTAATATTGACCTTTCTGTTTACCAAGGAATAAAGTGTTGTGGCTGAAGTTCCCATACTGATGTTGGCTACTTCTCCAATGGCGTCCTTTTCGACATCCGTCAGAAGTTCATCTCCCGAACCGGACTGTGTCGAACCGCTGCCCATATCCGCAGCCGGAGCATCATCTGAACCCATGCCGTTCAATAAGGCATTGATTTCATCCTGGGATAACATTCCGTCCATATTCTTATTCCCCCTCTCTCAGTATTGACGTAACTCTGACCGCATAAGAATCCTTCGTTGATCCCGGCAGAGCTTTAAATTTTCTGATATTTCCTACATAGACATTTAAGTCGCTGTTTACTTTCGAATTCAATTTGATAATATCGCCGATCTGCAGATTTGCAAAATCGTTTACAGTGATCGTGCTCTGTCCCAGCACAGCCTTTACCGGCATATCTACCTTTCGCAGAAGCGTTTCAATGTGTTCCTTAAACTGCTCGCCGGATGTATCCTTCATCGTTGAAAACCAGTATTTCGTATTCAGCTTATCCATGACACTCTCTAATGTGAAATAGGGCAGACATACATTCATCAGTCCTTCCACATCACCGATTTTCATACTGATCGTAACAATGGCAATCATTTCACTCGGTGCTATGATCTGTGCATATTGAGGATTGGTTTCAATCCTCTCCAAAATCGGATTGATCTCAATCACATTCTTCCACGGCTCCCGCAGCAGCTGTACGCAAGTCAATATGACCTTTTCTACAATGGACAGCTCTATTTCAGAAAAATCTCTGCTTTTTTCCAGCGGGTCTCCCTGCCCTCCCAGCATGCGGTCTATCATTGCAAAACCAAGATTGGCAGCAAGCTCCAGCATGATGTTTCCCCCAAGCGGAGAAAAATTGACAATGGCCAACAGCACGGGATTGGCAAGTGCCGTAGAAAACTCTGAAAATGTACAAGCCTCAGAATTCACTACACTTACCTGTATATTTTTTCTTAAATAAACCGGCAAATTTGTGGAAACAAGTCTTCCGTAATGTTCAAATATGATTTCCAGTGTTCTGAGGTGCTCTTTTGAGAACTTTGCCGGACGTCTGAAGTCATAATTTTTGGCTACAATCTCGTCACCGCCGCCGATCTCATCTGCGTCTAACTCCCCCGAGCTCAAAGCCTGCAGCAAACTGTCTATTTCATTTTGGGAGAGTACCTCACCCATGCCGATTCACCTCCGATGCTGATTGATTTTCCCAAGCTTACTGGAAATTGATGTTTCTGAATACTACATCATACACAAACTGAGAATCGAACATTTTCTGAATGCGCTGCAAAATTTCATCTGCCATTTCATTTTTATTGGTCTCTGCTTCTTCCTTCGTATAAGAACCAATGACATCAATGATTTCGCTCTTGATCAGACTTTCCTTGGTATCCATTGTCGCGCCGAAATCCTTATAGCCCTTATCCTTTGTATTCATTGAAAGAGAAACCTCTACCATTGCATAGTGATCCATTCCGTCAGCACCTTTTTTCAGTCCGATCGTCATGGAATCAGCGATATTATACATTTCTGTATCAGCCATAGACACTGCTTCTGCTTCAGCTTCTTCTGTGCCTGCTTCCGTCGGACCAACTTCCAGATTTAATACCGTAGCAATGCTGTTGACAAGTGCAACCGTTTTCTTATTTGCAGATACCGTACTGAACATGATGATACCCGTCAGCACCAGATTTACGATTAACAGTGCTAAAATCAATATTGTCAGCAGATTCTTCTTCATGTCAATTCCTCCCAAGTCGAATTTTCTGTTTAAACTGCTAGTAAGTGCTGAGTGTATGATAGATCTTTATTTCAACGCGTCTGTTTTTGGAACGTCCCTCCGGAGTACCGTTATCATCAATAGGAACATATTCGCCCCTGCCCGTATGCTTGATATTGGCAGGGTTCAGATTTGTTGTCTCTGTTAAATAATCAAAAACGGCCAGTGCCCGCGCACTTGACAATTCGTTGTTATTGGCAAATTCAGCATTATGTATTGGGACATTATCCGTATGCCCTTCTATCTCAATCAGATTCTCTCCATACCTCTGAAGAATCACTCCAATTTTATCCAAAATCGGATATGCAGCCTCTTTAATTGTAGCACTTCCCGAATCAAACAGCAATGCTCCATTTAATGTTAGCGACACATACTGCGTTGTAAAATCAATGTCTACTTCCTTATCCAGTTTTTCTTCCTTGAGTGTTTCATCAACCTTCTCAGAAAGCTGTTCCGCTTCCTTGAGCTGCTCATCCGCAACCTTGTCGAATTCATTCTTTGTCTTTGAATCTTCTGCTGCATAACCCATAGAACTGATATACTCATCCAGCTCATTTAACTGACTAACGCCATTAGAAATCATGATGCCGTCTCCGATTGCCGCGCCACCTGCCGAAAAAATACTAAATGTCTGCGCGAAAGAAGCCGCAACAAGTTCAAACTTTTGCGCATCCACGGTAGACATTGAAAATAACAATACGAAGAAGCAAAGCAGCAGGTTCATCAAATCCGCGAATGTATTCATCCACGCTGCGCCCGGCTTTACTTCATCCGGCTTTCGCTTGACAGCCACTTACTCTTCACCTCCGCCAATATCCTTACCAACGCTTCCTCTGTCAGCAGGTGACAGGAAAGATTTAAGTTTTTCTTCGATTACACGGGGATTTTCTCCCGCCTGTATGGAAAGAAGACCTTCAATGATAATCTCCTTGACCATCATCTCATCGTCATTATTTGCTTTCAATTTTGCTACAGCAGGGCCTGCAATCCAGTTTGCCATCATAGAGCCGTACAGTGTCGTGATCAAGGCAACTGCCATAGCGGGACCGATGGTAGACGCATCATCCATATTTTGCAGCATGTTAATAAGACCTACCAAGGTTCCAATCATACCCCACGCAGGCCCCATGGCTCCAACTGTATCCCAAAAGCCAATGTTTGCTTTGTGTCTGCCCTCTATGCTGATCAATTCCGTTTCCAAAATAGCACGGACAAGATCCGGGTCTGTACCATCTACAATCAGCATGATGCCTTTTTGCAAAAAAGCATCCTCCAGTTCTCCTGCTGCTTCTTCCAAAGAAAGAAGACCTTCTTTACGCGCAACATTAGACAAATCAATGATTTTCTGAATGATTTGTGTTGTATTGATTGTCGGATTCTTAAAGATCAGGGTAATGCTCTTCAGACCTGAAACAAAGCTTTTCAAAGAGCACCCGGTTAATACGGAACAGAATGCACCACCGATTGTAATGGCGATTGACTGAGGGTCAATAAATGTACTGGCTGTACTAAAGTCCAGTTCATTGCCGACAATACCATATATAATCAGCAGAAAGCATACGACGATGCCCACTATTGTTGCAATATCCAATACTCCCACCTACCTAATTCGCATAAATATCCCTTTTATACGATTTTACTAAATTTTTCACTTCTTGTCTACGTTCTTTTACAATTATTTTTTTCCCGTTTGTAAAAGAAATGACAGTATCCGGTGTTTCTTCGACAGTTTCCATCAAATCCGGGTTGATTAATATTTTGACACCGTTTATTTTGGTTAGTTCTATCATGCGCTCACCCCTTTTATTCCATGGACAGTGTCTATGCTGACTGCCGCCCATAGAAATATAGGGGAACTAAATCTAGTTCCCCTATACGTGTAATTGTTTGATAAAAAATTGTTGATTGGGCTGTGGTGCTTGCTACCTCACAGTTTTATCGCTTGAGATTTACCAGTTCCTCGATCATGGTGTCGGAAACGGTGATGATTCGGCTGTTGGCCTGGAAACCACGCTGGGTGGTAATCATCTCAGTAA